>DASSTP010000039.1:0-19810 GCA_035707845.1 Gemmatimonadales bacterium
CGAGTCTCGCGGCCCGTGACGCATGACCCATGACCCGTGACCCGTGACCCGCGACTCTCTCCCTTATACCTTTCTCCCCCGTACCCGAACGCTCAGGCGTGGTGGCCGAGTGGTTTAAGGCAGCGGTCTTGAAAACCGCCGAACGGGAAACCGTTCCGTGAGTTCGAATCTCACCCACGCCGTTGGGTTTGGGGCTAGGGATTAGGGGCTAGGGATCAGGGTTGAAAGACAAGCGTCCGGTCACGAGCCCTAGTCCCTAGCCCCTAACCCCTAGTCCCTTCTCTCCCTTGACTCCCCCCTCCCCCGTGCCCCATCTTCCTCGCCCCGAGGAGTCGTGGCCGAGAGGCTGAAGGCGGCGGTTTGCTAAACCGTTATAGGGCCTAAAAGCCCTATCGAGGGTTCGAATCCCTCCGACTCCGTGAGCGGGTCGAGGGTCGAGAGTCGAGAGTCAAGCGCTCGACCCTTGACTCTCGACCCTCGACCTTCAAGGGCCTCCGCCCACCATCCCATGCTCACTCCCCGCGTCCGCTTTGCTCCCTCACCCACCGGCTACCTCCACGTGGGTGGCGCCCGTACCGCGCTCTTCAACTGGCTCTACGCCCGGAAGACAGGCGGTACGTTCGTCCTCCGCATCGAGGATACGGACCGCGAGCGCTCGACCGAGGCGCACACCCAGGTCATTCTCGACGGCCTCACGTGGCTCGGCATCACCTGGGACGAGGGCCCGTTCTTCCAGGGCGCCGACCTCGCGCGGCACCAGGCCGACGCCGCACGGCTGCTGGCCGAGGGCAAGGCCTACCGCTGCTTCTGCACCAGGGAGGAGCTGGAGGCCCAGCGTGCCGCGGCTGCCGCCCAGAAGACCGGCTTCCGCTACAACCGGCGCTGCCGCACGGTGAAGCCCGAGGACTCGCTCCGCCGCGCCGAGGCGGGCGAGCCGTTCACCGTGCGGCTCCGCATGCCGGATGACGAGCTCGCCTGGGACGACGCGGTCCATGGCCGCATCAGCTTCCAGGGCCACGATCTCGACGATTTCGTGATCCTCCGTACCGACGCCACCCCCATCTACAATCTCGCGGTCGTGTCGGATGACATCGCCATGCGGATCACCCACGTGATCCGGGGCGACGACCACGTCTCCAACACCCCGAAGCAGATTGCGCTCTACCGCGCGCTGGGCGCGCCGGAGCCGATCTTCGCGCACGTTCCCATGATCCTGGGCTCCGACGGCAAGAAGCTCTCGAAGCGCCACGGCGCCACCGCCGTGGGCGACTACCAGGACCAGGGCATTTTTCCCGCTGCCATGCGCAACTTCCTGGCCCTGCTCGGCTGGTCGCCGGGCGGCGACCGCGAGATCATGCCCGAAGAGGAGATGATTTCGCTCTTCTCCCTCGAGGGGATCCAGAGCAAGCCGGCGGTCTTCGATGTGGCCAAGCTGGAGTGGATGAACGGCCAGTACCTGTCCGCCACGCCAGCGGAGGAACTTCGTGCCCCGGTGGAACGCCAGCTCGCGCGGCTTGGCGCCTCCGCTGGTGCCCGGGACCTGCTTCCCGTTATTGATGCAGTGAAGACCCGCTCGCGCACGGTCGTTCAGCTGGCCGAGCAAGTGGCGGTGCGGCTCCATGGCCCGAGCGGCGAACTCGAGCCCAAGGCAGCCGCCTTCCGGCAGAAGCTGGGAGCCGCGTTCGAAGTGAATCTGGCGCGCGCCGTCGAGGCGCTGTCGCCGATCGGGGAGGCCGAATGGAACTCCGAACGTATCCTCGAAGCCATCAAGCAGGGCGCGGAGCAGCACGGGACCAGGCTGGGCGACGCGATGCAGCCGATCAGGATCGCCCTCACCGGCGGCACCGTATCAGAGCCAGTCAACGAGTTGCTCGCCGTAGTGGGACGGGACGCGTCGCTGGAGAGACTGAGCGCGGTCGCAGGTCGCACGTCGTAAGTCACCCGTTCCTGGACTCGCGACTTGTGACCTGTGCCATGCGACCCGCGATGCGTGCCTCGATTGCGCTACTGGCCCTCATTACCGCCGCATGTGCCCGTACTGTACCAGTTGCGCCGTCTCCTGCTCCGACCCCCGTGCCGGCAACGCCCATCCCCGCCCCACAGCCGACGCCGCCGCGCATGGAGCCCGCGACGCCCGATTCCAACGCGGCGCGTGACTCGGCCAGGGCCGATTCAGCACGCCGAGCTCGGCCGAACGTCATCTCCGCAGCATTCACGGGCGACATCAATCTTGGAACGACGACGTTGCCGGCCGGTTTGCCGCCGGACAGTGGCCGTACCCTGCTGCGGTCAGCGGCGCCGATGCTGCACGGCGACCTCGTCGTCGGCAATCTCGAGGGCGTGCTTGCGGATACCGGCACATCCGAGAAATGCATCCGGCGGGTGGGCAAGCGGATCGAGACCAAGGAGCTGTGTTACGCCTTCCGCACGCCCACCTATCTCGCGCCGCGCCTCAAGGACGCCGGCTTCACCCACCTCAACCTGGCCAACAACCACAGCGGCGACCTCGGCGATGCCGGCCGCGAATCAACGGTCACGGTCCTCGATTCGCTGGGACTGGCCCACTACGGCCCCCTCGGCTCGATCGCGCTGGACACGATCCGCCGGGGCGACAGCACCAGCATCATTGGCCTGATCGGGTTCAGCACGTATCCCTTTTCCTACAACCTCCTCGAGATCGACCACAGCACCGCGGTGGTGGACTCGGTGCGACACCTCGCCGACGTCTTGCTGGTCACCTTTCACGGCGGCACCGAGGGCGCGGAGGCGCAGCATGTGGACACAATGCCCGAATTCCTGGGCCGCGAGCCGCGTGGTGACCTGCGCCAGTGGGCGCACGCGGTCATCGACGCGGGTGCCGATGCGGTGATTGGTCATGGGCCGCACGTACTGCGCGGGATCGAGTTCTACCATGGCAAGCCGATCGCCTATTCCCTTGGCAACTTTGCCACCTGGCGCGGGTTCAGCCTGTCAGGCCCCCTCGGCATTACCGCCGTGCTGCAGCTCGAGTTCTCGGGTACCGGTGACTTCATCCAGGGCAAGCTGACCCCCATGTACCAGGCGCGCGGCCAGGGACCGCAGCCCGACCCTGAGCGCCGCGCCATCGCCCTGATGCGGGCGCTGTCCGACGCCGATTTTGGCCCCAACGCCGCGATCATCCGGGACGACGGTACCATCCTCGCGCCGAGCGGCGCACCGCACTAACCTTCGGCATGACTGAAATTCCCAACGAAGGCCCGACGCCGGTCGCCATCGCCGCCACGCAGGGTCCCGTCGAGTTGCGTGCCGAGCTGGTGGAAGACGACCGGACGCCGGAAGGCATGGTGTGCATGGGCACCTTCCGTGGCGAGCGTCTGGTGTCCCGCTGCGTGCTGCCGCCGGAGGCATGGAACCAGATAGAGGAATTCGGCCTGCTGGACGAACCGGTGCAGGTCGTCCTGCTCGCCCGTGAGGCGCCGCCGGGCCTCCAGTGTCAGCTCTTCGCCGTGGTCGAGGTGCCTGATGATCTGCAGGACGAGGAAGAGGAGGACGAGGAGCCGGAGGAACCCTGGGCGGCCAGCGTGCCCAGTTCAGGCTATGAGGCGGCCGTGGAGGCGGAGGACGATGACGCCGAGGCCAACGTCGCCACGCTCCCGCTTGGCAACATCGTGCGCTACGCCCATGACCGGGTGCATCCGGAAAGTCTGTCGCACGAAGCGGCGGATGTGCTGCGGAAGGTGATCCAGGGAGAGACGGCGGAGATGGTGGACCGCGCGCTGGCGGATCTGTTCAAGGATCTCTGAGCTGAGAGCCAGGAGCTAAGAGCTGCGAGCGGTAGCTCTGTCGGCTCTTAGCTCCTGGCTCATAGCTCGCAGCTCATAGCTCGCAGCTCATAGCTCATAGCTCGCAGCTCATAGCTCGCAGCTCATAGCTCGCAGCTCATAGCTCACAGCTCATAGCTCGCAGCTCATAGCTCATAGCTCATAGCCTTAAACTGCCACACCCGCTTCAGCAGCTCATCCAGGTGCCCGTGCACCACGAAGGCGTCGACCGCCGCCGAGGTGGCTGCCGCATCCACGCCCCAGAGTCCAGCCCGCTTCTGTTCTCCGTCAAAGTTGGCCTGCACCCAGACGCGCTCTTCCTCCGCATAGACCGTGGCCAGCATGCTGAAGAAGTGCTGGGTGACCGCGTTGACGCCCGGCCCGCCGATCGCAATCGTCGTCTGCCGCTGCAGGACATCACTCCGGAAGTAGCTCTCGTCGTCCGTCAGCACGGCGCGCCGATAGGTCTGCCCATCCGCCCGGCGGTCGATCTCGTCCCGCAGCCAGACGGCCAGCGGGCGGTCCCGCTCGAGTGCGGTGGCGGTGGATCCCGTCACGACCACGATCGTCTCTTCCAGGTCCAGCAATTTCACTGCGGTGGCTCCTCCGGCACGAGATCGGGCGGTGGCGGCGTGCGCTGGTTCTTCTGGAACTGGCGCTCCGCCTCCTTGCGTTCCCTGATTTCCTTGATGGCCTTCTTGAAATCTTCGGTGTTCTGCGCTCGCTGCGCCGCCTGGCGCAGGTCCCGGTACAGGTCCGCCGACCGGTCGAACGCCTGCTGGTCATTCCCGCCCGCGGGCATGGGCAGCAGCCCCAGCAGCGCGGTGGGGATCTTCAGCCCCGCAACATAGATCCATTTCGAGTCGAGGCCGAACCTGGCTCCGCCGACCGTGGTGGTCCAGTCGGGCGGCCGCGCGGCGCGCGTGGCCGGATCGGTCGCGATCGAGTCGAGGAACGCCTGGATGATCGCGGTCACCGCGCTGTCGGCCAGCTCCGAATGCGATCGGGTGAGCCGTGCGGCAAGCTCCTGCGGCGGGAGCGGCAGCGGCGCGACCCACACCTTGCCGGTGGACTGAGCCGGGCCAATGCGTCCGTAGCGCGATTCGTCGCCGCCTCTCTGCGCCGCTGCCTCGCCCCGGGAAACCCGGCCCGATCCAGTGTCAGCTGCCACGCGGGCTTGGGGAAGTTCCCGGCCAGGCACTGCTGGCACCGCTGGCGTTGCCGCCGCACTCGGCTGGCTGACGGTCGACCGCGCCTTGCTGGCGCCGGGCGCCAGTGGTGGCAGCTCGGTCAGCCGGATCTGCTCCTCAGCGGGCACCATCCGCGGCACGCGAGCACGAAACAGCAGCAGCGCAAGCAGGAGCAGGTGGAGGGCGATGCTGCCAGCCAGCACCACCCACGACTCGCGCCGAGGCCGCGGAAACTGCAGCTCAGGTGCGCGCCGCAAGATCCTCCCAGCTCGACCCCGCGAGCACCGCGCCGAGCCTGCCGATCCCTTCCGCCAGGCGCTCGGGCGGCACAGTGAGCGCGATGCGGAAGAATCCCTCACCGGCAGGACCGAACCCGGAGCCCGGCAGCACGATCGTGCCGGTCTCGAGCATCGCCTTCTTCGCGAACGCCTGGGACGGCACCCCCTCTGGCAGCGGCACCCAGAGGTACATGGCTGCCTTGGGGCTCTGGATCTGGAAGCCGGCCTCGCTCAGCGCCTTGACGCCGGCGTCCCGGCGGCGCTGCAGTTCTGCACGAATCGGTGCCACGAATTCCTCACTCCGATCCAGCGCCACGCAGCCCGCCTTCTGGATGGCGATGAAGGGCCCCGTATCCACGTAGCTCTTCACCCGGTTGAGTGCGTAGATCAGCGGCTTTGCTCCTACGGCGAAGCCGATACGCCAGCCCGTCATGGCGTAGCTCTTGGACAGCGAGAGGAATTCCACGGCAACATCGCGGGCACCCGGCACTTCGAAGATGCTTGGGGCACGGTAACCGTCGAAGGTGATGTCGGCGTAGGCGTTGTCGTAGGCCAGCAGGATATCGTACTTGCGGCAGATGGCCACGGATTTCTCGAGATACTCGAGTGGCGCAACCGCGGCGGTCGGATTGTTGGGGTAATTGAGGTACACGAGCCCGGTGCGGTCCAGCACCGACGCGGGAATCCGGTCCCAGTCAACCAGGAAGTCGGATTCGGGCCGGAGGCCGCAGATGTGCGGCTCGCAGGCCGAGAGCAATGCCCCACCGATATACGCCTGATAGCCGGGCTCCGGCACGAGCACCACGTCGCCCGGATTGCACACGGCGAACGCCATGTGCGTGAGCCCTTCCTTGGAGCCGATCAGCGGCAGGATCTCGGTCATCGGATCGAAGCTCTGGCCGAAGCGCCGCTCGACAAAGGCACTGCACGACTTCCGGAAGTCAGGCAACCCCAGCTGGAAGCCGTACTTGTGATAGCGCAGGTCGCCCAGCGCGTCCTTCAAGGCATCGATCACCGGCTGCGGCGGCAGGTAGTCGGAATCGCCGGCGCCCATGTCGATCACGTCCACGCCTTCGTCGAGCAGCCGGCGCTTGATGCCCGGGATTTCCGCCAGGGGATACCCGGGAAGTCGTTCAGCCCGCTCGCTCTTCTGGATCATTGCTCCACTCCTGACAGGACAGTATTGGACAACACCCCGACGCCGCTGACCTCGACTTCCACGACATCGCCCGGGGCCAGAGGACCCACGCCGGCCGGAGTGCCCGTGGCGATCAGGTCACCGGGCTCCAGCGTCATGATAGCCCCGATATAGGCCACCAGCTCGGGAATGCTGAAATGCATGCCGGTGCTGGCGGCCCGTTGCCGCTCGGCGCCGTTGACCCGCGTCGTGAGCTCGAGCGCGCGCCAGTCGAGCCCCTCGACCACGCGGGGGCCCGCAGGACAGAAGGTGTCGAAACCCTTGGCCCGCCCCCACTGGCCATCCACCTTCTGGAGGTCCCGGGCCGTCACGTCGTTCACGCAGGTAAAGCCGCCGATGGCCGCTTCCGCCTCTGCCAGCGAGCCGCCGCTGAACCGCTGCCCGATCACGACGCCAATTTCGCCCTCGAACTCGACCTGGCGTGACGCGCCCGGGAGCACGATCGCCTCGCCATGCTCCAGCAGCGCGCTGGGCGGCTTGAGGAAAAGCATCGGTCGCTCCGGCATCGGATTGCCGAGCTCTGCCGCGTGTGCGGCATAGTTGCGCCCGACACAGACGATCTTGGACGGCTGGAAACCGTTCATGCGCTGGCACCGATCCCGAAGCGGGCGAAGAAGTCTTCCACGCGCGTGCGCACTTCACTCCACGATCCCACGATCCGATCCGCCGGCGGCAGGCCGTTGAGGACCAGCGGCCCATACCGCTTGGTGACGACCCGGCTGTCGAGCAGGACCACCACGCCCGCATCCTGGCGGCTCCGGATCAGGCGGCCAAAGCCCTGCTTGAGCTTGAGCGCCGCGTGGGGCAGCAGGTACTCCATGAACCCGTTGCGTCCCTGCTCTTCCAGCTGCTCGCAGCGCGCCGCCGTAATGGGCTCGCTCGGAACCTTGAAAGGTAGTTTCGTGAGCACCAGGGCGCGCAGCGCCCGTCCCGGCACGTCCACCCCTTCCCAGAACGAGTCGGTGCCCAGCAGGATCGCCTGCCCCGACTCACGGAAGCGGCGGAGCAGCTGGTCCCGCTGGGCTTCGCCCTGCACCAGGAGCGGCCAGCGCGGGTCGAGCTCCTGGCGCAGCCGCGCCGCGGCGCGCCGAAGCGCCGCGTGACTGGTGAAGAGCACGAACATGCCGCCGTCCGAGGCGTACGCGAGGTCCCGCACCACCTGCGCGACCGCGGCGTCGTGCGCGGCCTCATTCTCGCGCGGATCCGGGATGTCGGTGGGAACGCCGAACAGGCACTGGGCGCCAAAATCAAAGGGGGACGCGAAGGTGGCGCGCACCGAGACCCGGCTGGTTTCGCCATCGAGCCCGAGCCGGGATTCCAGGAATTCGAACTCGCCCGAGGCGGCCAGCGTGGCGCTGGTGAGCGCCACTGTCTCCACCCGGTCAAAGATGAGTTCCCGGAGGATGGGGGCGAGCTCGAGCGGCACCGACGAGAGGGCCACCTCCTGCTGCTTCCGGCCAGAGCGCTCCATCCAGCGTACCGTGGCCGGCCCGCCTGGCACGGGACGCAGCGCCCGGTTGAGTCCATCCGACACCCCATCGAGGCGGCGGATCACCGCGCGAAGTTCTCGAAGCAACTGGGCGCGCCGTTCCGTTTCCTCGCCCTGCTCCAGCCGGTCCGCCACCGTTTCGATCAGTTCCTTGAGCGACTTGAAGACGGTGGTGACGGCGTCGAGTTCGCGCGAAAGCCCGTCGCTCCAGATTTCATCCGAGGCAAATTCGTCGGTCAGCCGGAGCTGCCCCCCGGCCGCGCCGGCCACCCGCGACTGCAGGCGATCGAACAACTGTTCGGACGCGCGGCGGGCATCTGCGACCGCTGGCATGAGGCGCTGCACGACCAGGTCATGGCTGGCGCGGCTCAGCAGGTCATCGCGCGTGGCCAGTTCACGCATGAGGGTGGGCAGGAGGCCACGGCCGTTGCGCTCGAACCGCGCCAGCAGGCGGCGCACATTGCGGCTGGTGACCTGGCTGCCCAGATGCTTGGCGGCGACGTCCTCGACGTGATGCGCCTCGTCCAGCACCAGCCGCTGGTACGGTGGCAGCACCGCGGCTTCCTGCCAGTTGTCGGACGCCTGCCGCACGGCCAGGTCTGCGGCCAGCAGGTGATGATTCACCACCACCACATCCGCGTCCGCTGCGTGACGTCGCGCCTTGAACAGGAAGCACCGGTCGTAGTGCGGACACTTCATCCGGGTGCAGAGATCGGCTTCCGCGCTCACTTCATCCCACACTTCGGGCGACGGCTGTACCGGCAGGTCGCTGAGCGTCCCATCTGCCGTGCGCGCCGCCCACGCCGAGATGTCGTACAGTTCGGCCAGGTGTTCCTGCTCCAGCAGCGTGCGCTGGGCCGCCTCGGCGCTCGCCAGCCGGGAGAGGCAGAGATAATTCCGCCAGCCCTTGAGGAGCGCAAAGCTCGGCTGGTGATCCGCCGTGGTCAGCGCCCGCCTGAGCATCGGCAGGTCCTTCCCCACCAGCTGCTCCTGCAGGTTGATCGTGTTCGTGCTCACCACCGTGCGCTCACCGTTGGCCTTGGCCCAGGCGAGGGCCGGAACCAGGTAGGCAAAGGACTTGCCCACGCCCGTGCCTGCCTCGAGCAGCTGGATGCCGCCGTCATTGTACGCGTCGGCTATGTATGCGGCCATGTCGCGCTGGCTGGGCCGGTCCTCGAACTGGCCGAGCACGTGCGCCACCTCGCCGTCGGCACCCAGCGTCGCCACGACCGAGAACGGGTCGAGGCGCACGTTCTCCCGGGCCCGTGGCACTTCCACCACCACGTACAGGTCGCGCGCATCATTGGAGAGAATGCCGAACCCGACTCCTTCGTCGTGCAGCCGGGCCGCGACATGCAGGTCCGCGCCCGAGGGCTCAAGGTTCCCGCTGGGATGATTGTGGAGGAGCATCTCACCCCGGCGCGCCACGCCGGGCAGCGCCAGCACCTCGCCGATGGTGCCGCGCGCCACCGTGCGCGCAGCCGTGACAATGCCGTCCCGGTTGATCTCCGCGACAAACGACACTTCACGCCCGCCCGCTGACCGGATCTCCCCGGCCAGGAAGGCGCGCACCCCGGGATCAATGCGGTCGGTCAGGTCTTGAGTTCCTTCTTCTTTGCGGCCGGAAAGAGCACGTTGTTGAGGATCAGCCTGTAGCCCGGCGAATGCGGGTGGACCGACAGGTCGGTCGGGGCATCGCCAATCTGGTGCTGCGGGTCCTCCGGGTCGTGGCCCCCATAAAAGGTCCAGGTGCCCTGGCCACGCTCACCATGAATGTACTTGACCCACGGGGCACCCTGCTCGTCCGCGAGCACCGTCACCGCCGACTTCAGCGTGCGGCGGTTGAACGACGTGGTGAGCCCGTAGAAATCGGGGATGACCTGCCGGTGGTTCTGCACCAGCATGCTCGGCACCGGGTCGATCTTGGCGCTGAAGTTGAAGAGCGAGAAGGAGCCGAGGGGCTGCCGCTTGTCGGGGGAGTTGACCTGGTGCCCGTCAATGTCGGAGAAGACCGCGATCGTCGGGCTCAGTTCCAGCCGGGCGTTCTCGAAGGCGAGCGCGCGGTCCCAGTGCATCTTCTGCGACGCTTCCGGATCCATCGGCGTGCCGTCCGCGTAGCTCGCCGCGATGTCCACCCCGTCGCTGGCCAGCGCCAGGTCGAGCGTTTCGGTGGCCGTGCACATGGCGAAGAGGAATCCCCCTCGTTCCACGAAGGCGGCAATGCGCTGGGCCATGGCCCGCTTGTCGGCCGGCACGTTGGCATAGCCCAGCGACTTGGCCATGGCCTGGTTGCGATTGATCATGTCGGCCAGCCAGGGCGAGCCGGCATAGTTGAGCACGAACTTCGAATACTGCCCCGTAAAGTCCTCGTGATGCAGGTGCAGCCAGTCGAAGTCGGACAGGCGGCCCGCCTGCAGCTCGCCATCCCACAGCTTGTCGAACTTGATGCCGGCGTAGTTGAGCGCCATCGTCACCGCGTCATCCCACGGCGGCGCATTGGGCGGCGCATAGACAGCCACCCTCGGCACCTTTTCCAGGGGTACCGCGTCCATGTTGGCGCCGGCAATCTGCGCCTTGATGGCGGTGGCGCCCGAGTCGTCGAGCGGTTCCGTGGTGACACCGGCCAGCGCCGCATCGCGCGCGGTGGCCTCACTGCCCGGCAACAGGAAGGAGCCCCCGCGATAATTGAGCAGCCATTCCAGCCGCTCACCCCGCTGCAGCGCGCGAAACGCGACACCGTACGACTTCAGGTGGTCCGCCTGGGCGTCATCCATGGGCGCGAGGAGGTACGCCGCGCGCTGCCAGCTGGGAAATCGCCGAAGCGGCCACATGGACGCCGCCACGCCCGCAGCGGTGAGATGGACAAATTGGCGTCGCTTCATGATGGCGGGACTGCTCCCTTCACTTCGTCCAGCACCCGGCGGGCCTCCGGGACGACTGCACTGGCAGGATTGGTAAGGATCAGGTGCTCCAGCATGCCCTGCGCCTCGCTGCGCCGCGCCGCCGCAAGCATGAGCCGGGCAAGCTCAAGTTCGGCCACGGGTGCGACAGCCGGTTCCGCGGGACTGTCGGCCGCGCGGAGCATCTTTTCGGCTGAGGCGGTGTCCCCTCTCGCGTGGACCAGCCGGCCCGCCAGCAGGTGGAGACCCGCTCCGCCTGCGTCCGCGGGCAATCCACCGGCAACGCGCTCGAGTGCCTGCGCCGCTGCTGCGGTATCGCCCTGCTCCAGCGACAGCAGGGCGGCACCCAGCGTCGGCAGGGTGTCCTGGTCAATCGGCTGGAGCAGTGCCAGCAGGGCCGTGCGCGAGGTCGCATCCTCCCGCGAGCCGGCATAGGGCCCCGCCTTGCGCAGCATCTCCGCGCCGCTGGCAAGGTCACCCTGAAAGATGGCAATCCGTCCGCGAAGTGCGAGCCCGTCCACCGTGCTGTCGCCCTCGAGCCGCGCAGTGGCCCGCGCAAGATTGCCGGCGCGTGCCCAACCCCAGGCCAGCCGCCGGCGCAGCTGGTCGCGCTCCTCCGCCGGCAGGCGCGCGGCAGAGGAGGTGAATCGTGCTTCCGCTTCATCCATTCGGCCGGCGGCCACGAGCACATTGACCATCGTGCTCACGGCACCCGCGCCGCTGGAGCCGTCACTGGCCACTAGCGCCAGGACGCGACGAGCTGCATCGGTGTCGCCGGCTTCCTGATAGGCCCGCGCGGCTTCCACCAGCGCGCGGGAAGCCGGCGCGCCCACGGTACGCCGTGCGACTTCCTCCTGCACCAAGCCCTGCGCCATCAGGGCGCCGCGCCCACCCTGCCGTCGCATCTGGGCCGCAAAGGCATTCAGCGCGTCCACCGCGCGGGGCGACCGCGGCGGCAGGTGCGCGATGAGCGTCTTCGCGGCTCCTTCCGGATCGCCCCAGGCCGCGCCGAGGTTGGCGGCGAGCAGCTGCGCGTCGAGCGCGGAATCCTGCTGCAGCACCGTGAGAATGCGCGGCCGTGCCGCCACCGGCGCCGGCTGCAGCGCCGCCGTGGCCGCCTGCTGGTAGCCCGGCAACTGCGCGATGGCACTCATCCACTCGCGTGCTGCCTCCGGCCAGGCACCATCGGCGGCACGCAGCTGGGCCATCTCGTACGCCAGCGCCCCGGGATCCTTCAGCGCGCGGCGCGCCAGCTCGACCGCGGCGCGTGCGGTGGCGCGATCGCGCTGGCGCATGGAGGCCTGCACCCACGCGCGCCACGGCTGCGCGTCGCCTGGTGCAGCGGCGGCCCAGCGGTCCACCGCCGCACGGGCGCTGTCCTGCGCACCGCTCGCCACCCACGCCCGCACCAGCACCCCGTACACGGCGTCACTCGGCGCCTTAGCCGCGGCGGCTTGTGCGGCCGGAATGATTTCGCTCTGGCGCTGCAGTACATCGAGCATCCGTTCCAGCCCCATCAGCGCGGTGGCGTCGCCGGGTGTCCGCGCCAGCACGGCGCGGAACGAGTCGGCTGCCGCGCCATACTGGTTCTGGCGTTCCAGCTCCAGTGCGCGCGCGAGCGAGGGATTACCGGGCTGCTGCGCCGTCAGTCCCTGCGCCGTGCCGATCAGCAGCAGCAAGAGCCACATGGCGGGGCGGCTCATCGTTGCGGGGTCTCGGCAAGGCGGCGGAAATAGTCCACGACCAGCCGCCGGTCTTCAGGTGACAGCCGCTGCAATTCGTCCCAGCCGGGCAGTTGCGGGGTGTCGTCCTGCTCCAGCCGCTCTCGCAATGCCGGGGGCAGGTGGATATTGCCCTCCTTGGCGGTGGTGCTCTGCCGCTCCTTCTGCTCGTCGCGTTCCTCGCCCTGCAGGGTGCGGCCGGCGTCGAGCATGCGGCGGAAGAGCTGCTGCTGCCGCTCCACCGTCTGGCGATCCAGCCGCCCCGCCTCGAGCCGCCGCGCCAGATCCTGTGCTTCCTGCGAGAGCTGGCCGGCGCCGGGCATGTTGCCCTGCGCCTGCATGCGCTGCAGCTCCTGCGCAATCGCCCGCTGCTGGGCGGCGAGCCGCTGCATCATCTGCTGGCCCGCGCCCTGGCCCTGGCCCGGCATGGGAAGGAGCGACGCGGTCTGCTGGCCCAGTTGTCCCTGCTGCCCAGCCAGCTGGCTCATTTTCTCCATCGCCTCCGCCATCCCCGAGCCCGAGGCCGAGCCGGCGACGTCATCACGCGAGCGCAGCATCATGTAGGCGGCGGCGTTGAGCGCATCCACCGCGGATCCGGCCCGATCAGCGGCCGCCGGCAGGTTGACGTTCGCACTCGAGATCGCGTCGCGTGACGCGCTCATGTGCGTGCGCGCGACTTCCAGCGCCACGCCAATCTGCTGCGACACGAGTGCATTCTTGCCGGCGATGTCACGGATGCGCGCCGCGACCCGCTCGAGTCCATCCTCGAGCGCGGCCTGCGCGGTGCGCGCCGTTGCGGGATCCGCGTCGCTGTCGAGCGAGCGAGAGAGCGCCAGTTCCTGGCCCGACAGGCGGCTCGTTTCGGCCAGCGCCTGATCCAGGGCCTGCATGACTTCCTCGCGCCACTGATTCTGCGCGGATTGGCGAGCCTGATCCATCTGCCCCGCCAGTGGGCCCAGCATCTGCGAGGCGCGACGCCCGTGCTGCTGCGCCTGCGCCCTCCCGCCCTGCTGCATCTGCTGGGCGGCCTGCTGCATCTGCTGTGCGGCCTGGGCGGCCTGGGCCGAGGCCTGCTCCAGCGCCCGGCGCGCCGCCGAGGAATCGAGCTGGCGGCTTGCCTCCTGCAGCCGGCTGGCAAGCGAATCTGCCCGGCTCGCCATCTGCTCTTCGTCCGCTGATGCACGCGCGGAGTCAGCCTTCGGCGCCGCTGCGTTCCACTGCTCCTGGCTCCGCGCGAGGTCACGCGCCTCGTCGGCCAGGTTGGCGAGCTCCCCTTCCAGCGCCGCCCGCTTGAAGAGATCGCGGCTTCGCTCGAGCGCCTGCTGGAGTTTTTGCTGTGCCTCGGTCAGGTCCTGCAGCGCTCGGCGCGCTTGCTCCGCATCGAGGTTTTGCAGCGCCGTCTTGAGCTCGGCGAGCTTGGCGCGCAGCTCCGGCGTCAGCGCCTTGGCCAGCTCCTCGCGCACTTCAGCCAGCCGCTTCTGAAATTCCGGGTCATTGAGCCCGGCCTGCTCCGCCGCCTGGCGAAGTGCCTCGAGCGCATCCTTCATTTGCTCCGATTGCTGCACCAGCGAATCGGTCGCCTGGGCCAGTGCCTGCGCCTGCCGCGCCTGCTCGAACGACAAGGCGGGATCGGGCCCGCGCTCATTCCCTTCCGCTCGACTGCGTTCCCGCGAGAGATCCTCGGTCTGCCGCTGCACCTCGGCGCTCTTCCGGGCCAGCGAGTCAAGCGAACTGCCCATGGCCGAGGCCGCCTCGCGCTGGGCCTCACGCAGCTCCGCTTTCGTGGGAATCCGGACTCGATACTCGCGCGAGCGACCGACCTGGCGTGGCGGCGCATTGTCCGTGGCAACCAGCTGGTAGACCACGGTGTCACCGGGTTGCGCACCCGCCCGCTCCAGGTCGAGTTCATGCGCCAGGATGGCATGATCGGGTTCGCCGCCCATCGGCACTGTATCGAGCCGCTCGGTCGCACCAAGCCGAATGCGGATTCGCACCGCCGTGAGGCCGTGATCGTCACGCGCCTCGACCACGAGAGGCAGCCGCATGGAGAGCGGCGCGACGGTGTCAGCGCCTGGTACCGGCACGGTGACTACAGGCGCGCTGTCGGCCACGATCCGGAGTGGAAGCTGGACGGTGTCGCCCGCGAGCGGCGCGCCACCCTCGACCGCCAGGCGGAGGGTATACACGCCGCTCGCGCGAGGGGAGAATTCGCCATGGAAGTCGTGGCCATCAACGTCCAGCTGTGACTCTCCCCGGTCACTCTCCCACGCTGCACGGCTGAGTGCCGCGGTGGCCTGACCCACGGTGCGAAGCCGCGTGCCCGCCGGCAGCAGCACGCTGTCGCCCGAAACTGGCAGCGGTTCGTCAGCCAGGCCGAGATAGCGCGGATAGTGGGCCATGACGGAGAGAGATCCGAGAAAGGCGGGCAACTGCACCACCACATGCACCGTGTCCGACCCGCGACCACCGCTGGCAGCTCGGGCAAAGAGATCGGCTGCGAGGGGCCCCACGTTGCGGGTGGCGTGGCCGCTCTCATCGAGCGCGATGACCTGGGTCAGCCAGGTATCGCCTGGCGCGCGAGTATACAGTGTTGCGGAGGCGCGCCCCGGTGCGTCGATGCGGAGTGTCACCGAGTCCCCACGCGGCACGGACAGCCTGTTCGCGCGGAGGCGGACCGGCTTGGCGGCGTCGAGAAGTGCGCTCGCCGGATGCCAGACCCGGGTGGCAGGCGCCGACCAGGGCCGCGCGCTCACCAGCAGCAGGCTCCCGGCCAGCAGGGCACCGAGCCCGGCAAGTGCCCGCTGGCGAATGGGCTGCGCGATTGGTTGCAACGCGGCTTCACCGTCGCGGGAGACCTGCTCGGACGCCCGCGCGTCAGCGAGTTCCCTGAGGGCTTCGCTGGTGCCGGCCGTGCCTGGCTCGAGCTGCGCTGACACGACGCCCCGGCGCCACCCCGCGTGGTGCTCCAGCCAGTCCGCCGTGGCGCGCACGGAAAGCCGGCGCGCGCCCTGACGCGCCCGGATGAGGCCCACCACCACCAGCCCCGCGACGATCAACCAGGCCACCGGAATCCAGAGCGGCGCACGGATCACTCCCGTTCGCACCAGCCAGGCCGCCACGCCCAGCGCCAGGAGCGCCATTCCCGCGGCAAGCGCGAACCAGCCGAGCTGGCTGCGGCGGCGGAGTGGTGCCGCGAGCGCGCCGAGCGCGCGCTGCGTCCTGCTCATCCGCCGAATCCCACCGCGTACGCGAACAGGTTCACGCCCATCCGCAACGCGGCCTCACGCTTTTCCGGCGGGTCGTGGTGCACGTCGGGATCTTCCCAGCCGTCGCCCAGGTCACTCTGGTAGGAGTAATAGACCACGAGCCGGCCATCGAGAAAGATGCCGAAGCCCTGCGCCGGCTTCCCGTCGTGCTCGTGAATCTTTGGGATGCCCTTCGGCATGTCATAGATCAGGTGATAGATCGGGTGGCTGAGCGGGACCTCTTCCAGCTGGTGGTCAGGAAAGAGGCGATTCAGTTCGCGCCGGATGGACGCATCCATGCCGTAATTGTCGTCCGCGTGGAGAAAGCCGCCCTGGCGCAGGTAGCGACGCAACGTCTCCAGGTCGGCGTCGCTGAAGTGCACGTTGCCATGGCCCGTCATGTAGATGTACGGCACGTTCCACAGGTCGTCCGAGCCCAGCGTGACGACCGTCTCGGTGGCCGCCGTTCGCAAGGCGGTCCGGGTCCGCACCGCGGTCAGCAGGTTGGGCAGGCTCGAGGGGTTGGCGTACCAGTCACCGCCGCCGTCGTAATGCAGCCGGCCGACGGTCAGCGGCCCCGAAACATCCTGTGCCGTCACGATGGCCGGCAGCACCAGCAGGGAGATGGCGAGACGCCACATCAGCAGCTACTCCAGCGAAACATCCAGGTCGTTGACCAGCCGGTATGCCTCATTGCGCGGCCATCCCATCTGGTCCGCCACACCCGCCGCCGCGTCCTTGCGGCTCTTGCCCTCGGCCAGCAGCCGTCGAGCGAGTGCCATGGCGTCGTCGGGATTGGCCAGTTCCTCCGGCTCCGGGGGAGCGGCACCGAGAATCACCGTAATTTCGCCCCGGGGCTCCACTGCGGCGAAGGCCAGGCGCAGCGCTTCCAGCCTGTCCGTACGGATCTCCTCGTGGATTTTCGTCAGCTCGCGCGCCACGGACGCCGGGCGGTCAGGGCCCGCCACGGCAACCAGGTCGTCGAGCAGGGCGACGAGGCGTGCCGGCGCCTCGAACATCACGACCGGCCACGGCTCGTGCGCGGCGCGTTCCAGCAGGCGCCGGCGTTCCCCACCCTTCCGCGGCAGGAATCCCAGGAAGAGATAGCGGTCGCCACCCAGGCCCGCCGCCGAGAGGGCCGTGGTCACCGCCGAAGGACCGGGAATGGGGACGACGGCAAAGCCGGCGGCGCGCACGGCGCACACCAGCCCGGCTCCGGGATCGCTGATCAGCGGCGTTCCCGCATCCGAGACCAGGGCCACGTCGCGGCCCTGCTGGAGGACGTCCAGCAGGGTGTCGATGCGTCGTTCCGGTGAGTGGGCGTGAAATGAAAGAAGCCTGGGGGTGGCACCCAGGTGCGCCAGCAGGCGGCTGGTACGCCGGGTGTCCTCGGCGGCGACCACGGACACCCGGCTGAGGACCGCCGCGGCTCGCGCGGACAGGTCCTCGAGATTGCCCAGGGGCGTCGCGACGACGTAGAGCGCCGCGCTCACCCCAGATGCTTGCTGATCCGCTCCTGCAGCGTGGCCTTGGGCACCGCACCCACCACGGTGTCGACGTGACGGCCGTCGCGGAAGAAGAGGATGCTGGGAATGGACCGAACGTTGAATCGCTGGGTCACGCTCTGGTTGGCATCCACATCCACCTTGGCCACCCGGAGCTTGCCCGCATGCTCGCCCGCCAGCTGCTCCAGGATCGGCGCGATGGCCTGACATGGCCCGCACCATGTCGCCCAGAAATCCACCAGCACGAGGCCGCTCGCCTGTTCGACATCGGCGGCAAAGGTATCGTCAGTCACGTGCTGAATCTGGGTATTGGTCGCGCTCATCCTGTTATTCTCCAATCTGATGCTGGCCGTCTCCGGCCGGTTCCGAAAATGAATGGAGCCACGGGATGCCCCGGGCTCCACAACTATCTGCAAGGAGACGCTCGTGACGGATGCGCCCCGTATTGCCCACGTCGGGATTGCCGTGCCCGACCTCGATGCGGCGGCCGCGTTCTATCGCGACGTACTGCGCCTCGAGCCACACCCGGTGGAGCAGGCCGACGGGGCTGACGTCCTCAGCTTCCCGCTGGGCGACGCGAGCGTTGAACTGCTGGCTCCGCGTGCGGCCGATAGCCCCATTGCCCGTTTTCTCGAGCGCCGCGGGCCCGGCATTCACCACATCTGCTATCGCGTTGCCGACCTCGACGCCGCACTCGCACGCTGCCGTGACGCGGGATACCAGTTGATCGACGAGTCGCCCCGTCGGGGCGCTGGCGGATGCCGCATTGCCTTCATCCATCCCCGCTCGACCGGCGGCACGCTGATCGAACTCACTGAATGAATAACCCCGGCGGGTTCCCCGGCTACTGTGTGCTGGAGCTGTCCGCTTCGCCTTCGCCGCAGCGCCGCCCGGGACTGCCCAGCGCATCCAGCGCAATGGCCGTCACCAGCCAGGTCTTGCCGGCACGGGTGGTGGTGAAGGGGACAATTTCGTCGCAGCCCGCCCGCGTCATTTCAACCTGCAGCACCCGGCGATCCTTGGACGACTGGTCCTCGGTGTTGGAAATGATGCGAAAGTTGGCGCCCCGGAGGTATGCCTGCACGATGACCAGCCGGCGCTCATAGTCCGACGGCTGGCGCGTGCTCGCTGCCGGGCCCTTGGAGGTGCCCCAGAGCTGCGCCATCTTGTCGAGGTTGCTGTCGGCAACGGCGCGCAGGAAGCCCTGCACTGCGGCCTCCGAGCCGGCCTGCGGCGCCACCGCCTGCGCGGTCGAGGTGGTTGCACCGCCGCAGGCGACAACGAGTACGGCGAGGGCGAGGGAAAGTAGTCGCTGGGACACGCTGGTCTCCGGGCAAAATGCCAGTGGCGAAGATAACCGGTCGCGAAACCTGCAAACAACCTGCTCATGCGTCTCTACATCAACGTTGATCACGTGGCCACCGTGCGCCAGGCACGGCGCACCGATGAACCCGATCCAGCCGAAGCGGCGCGCCTCGCCGAGGCGGCGGGCGCCGATGGCATTACCGCCCACCTCCGGGAGGATCGCCGGCACATCCAGGACGAGGACGTCGAGCGGCTTGCAAGGGTCGTGCGCACGGTGCTCAACCTCGAACTGGCCTCGGCGCCCGACATTGTCGAGCTGGCCTGCCGGCTTCGTCCCTTCCAGGCGACGCTGGTGCCGGAGCGTCGCGCCGAGGTGACAACCGAGGGTGGCCTCGACATCAGCCAGCCGAGCCCGGCCCTGCAGGCCAACATCGCCAAGCTGGCGGGTGCCGGCATCCGGGTGTCCCTGTTCATTGCGCCGCACCCGGCCGACATCCGATCGGCACACGCCCTGGGCGTGCCTGCGATCGAGCTCCACACCGGCCGGTATGCCAACAGCTGGCAGGCGTCAGGCGACGCGCTCGAGGAATTGCGGCACGCGACGGCGCTGGCGAAGGACCTGGGGCTCGCCGTGCACGCGGGCCATGGGCTGACCTATGCCAACGTGCGGCCGGTGGCGAAGATTCCCGGCATCGAGGAGCTCAATATCGGGCACAGCATCGTGAGCCGGGCCCTGATGGTCGGCATGACGCAGGCCGTCACCGAGATGGCCCGGCTGGTGCGTTGACCCCCCGGAGCCGGATGTCTAACCTACGGGCGGCAGCGACCCCAAATCCTGAGGTCCCATGAGTGCACCCCTTGGATCTGCCGATTTCTTTGCCCTCGAAGCCGGCGAATGCCTGGATCATCTTGATGTCCTGATTTCGCAGCCTGACGGCGGCGACCCCGCGCAGATGCTGCGCTATTCGCGTGCGTTGCGGGGCTCGGCGCTGATGGCCAATCAGACGGCACTGGCGCGGGCGGCGGCCGGCTTCGAGGCGCTGGCCCGGGCGGTCCGCGACGGCAAGCGCGCATTCGATGCCGTGGCCCGGGAGCAGGCCGCGCAGGCCGTCGACGACGTGCGGCACCTGGTGCGGCGGGTCAAGGAGTGGGGCCCCGCGGACGAAGCCAAGGCCACCC
>DASSTP010000040.1:0-4379 GCA_035707845.1 Gemmatimonadales bacterium
GTCAAGGAGGTCGAGAGGTCGAGACGTCGAGAGGTCAAGGAGTCAGCTCGACCACCTCGACTACCTTGACCCCTCGACCTCCATGACCGAAAATGGCCAGCCCGGCCGCAATACCGTCGCTAGCTTTTCCGTCATGACAGAAGGTGAACGCGCAGAAAGGACGGAAACCATGGCAACCACGCTCCACGAACAGCCCCGGGCCACCATGACCCCCAGGCAGGAAGAAATCCGCTTCAGCTACCGGCCCTCCTCTCTCGGCCTCATCCTGATTGCGGTGAGCCACCACGGCGTTCGCGCCGTGATGCTGGGCGACGATCACGAGACGCTGCGTCAGGATCTGGCAAAGCGGTATCCGGATGCCAAGCTGGTAAATGGAGACGCGAGACTCGTGACGCGAGTCGTCGAAGCGGTGGAACATCCAGACCAGGCCAACGACGTACCGATCGATATGGACGGCACCGCCTTCCAGAAGAGCGTCTGGCAGGCGCTTCGGCAGGTGCCCGCCGGCCAGACAGTGAGCTACGGCGAACTCGCGCGGCGCATCGGCCATCCGGCCGCCGTGCGTGCCGTGGCCCACGCCTGCGCCACCAACCCGCTCGCCGTGCTGGTCCCCTGCCACCGCGCCGTCCGCAGCAACGGCGCCCTCGCCGGCTACCGCTGGGGGCTGGGACGCAAGAGAGAGTTACTAGAAAGGGAGGAAGGGGCTAGGGATTAGGGGCTAGGGATAAGGGCTGAGAGACGAACCTCCGTCCTTCCGCCCTAACCCCTGATCCCTATTCCCTAACCCCTAATCCCACCTCCTCCCACAAGAATGCGTACGTCAACGCCCGCCTGAACGCGAGCTCGCTGTTGTCCGACGAGCCCGCGTGGCCGCCTTCGATGTTTTCGTGCAGCCACACGTTCTTGTATCCCATGGCCTGGAGCTTGGCCGCCATCTTCCGCGCCTGCACCGGGCCAACCCGGTCGTCGCTCGTCGCCGTGTAGAAGAGAATGGGTGGGTAATCCATCCCCTGCTTCACGTTCTGGTAGGGCGAGAAGGTCTTGATGAACTTCCATTCTTCCGGCTTCTCGGGATCGCCATACTCCGCAATCCATGACGCACCCGCGGCGAGGTGCACGTAGCGCTTCATGTCCAGCAGCGGCACGCCGCATACGATGGCACCGAAGAGATTGGGATAGACGGTGTACATGTTGCCCATCAGCAGGCCGCCGTTGCTGCGGCCCTCGGCGCCGAGCCGGGCGCGCGACGTGACGCCCCGCTTGACCAGGTCCTCCGCAATGGCAGCAAAGTCCTCGTAGGCCCTGGGCCGGTTCTCCTTGAGCGCCGCCTTGTGCCAGGCCGGGCCGTACTCACCACCGCCCCGGATATTGGCCAGCACAAAGACACCCCCGCGATCGAGCCAGGCCGGCCCCAGCACGCCATCATAGGATGGCAGCTCGGAGATCTCGAACCCGCCGTAGCCGGTGAGCAGCGTGGGGTTGCTGCCGTCCAGCTTCAGTCCCTTGCGCGACACCTGGAAATACGGCACCCGCGTGCCGTCCTTCGAGGTCACGAAGTGCTGGGTGACTTCATAGGGTGACGCATCGAAGAAGGCCGGACCCTGCTTCACGGTCTTCGCGACACCTTCACCGAGCACCCCTCGCTGCAGTGTGGCCGGGGTGAGGAATCCTTCCACGCCGAGCCAGTATTCGTCGGTCGAATCGGGATCGGTTTCCACGATCTGCACCGTGCTCATGGCCGGCGCGCCCGCCAGCGGCTCCCGCTTCCACTCTCCCATTGCCGGCGTCAGCACCTCGAGCCTGGTCTTCACGTCGTCCAGGATGCCCAGGATCAGGTGGTGACGGGTCCAGCGATAGGAGGAAAGCGAGGTCTGCGCGGTGGGCTGAAAGAGCGAGGTGAAGTTGCGGTTTCCCGCCAGGAATGCGTCCACGTTGATGGCAAGCAGTGAGCCCGTGGGCCACGTCCGTCCGCCCGTGGTCCACGGCGACTTGAGGTCCACCAGCATCCACTCGCGCCGGAAATCGGTGTTGGCATCCGACGGCACGTCCACGTGGACCAGCTTGCCGTCCCGACTGAGGAAGAGATCGCCGTGATAGAAATCCCGGGCGATCGACACGAAGTCCCGTTCGAACCCGGGAGTCCGGTCGCGGTATGCCGCCACCGCCATGTCGGTCGGCTTTCCTTCATAGATCAGTTCGGCGGAACTCAGCGGCGTGCCCCGGGTCCACCGTTTCGCGATCCGGGGATAGCTCGACTCCGTCATCGAACCCGGCCCGAAATCGGTGCCAACGTAGATATGGTCCCGGTCAATCCAGCTCACCCGCGACTTGGCCGACGGTAGCACGAAGCCATCTTCGACGAAGGAGCGGCTCGGCATGTCGAACTCACGCACCGCCGACGCGTCGCCGCCATCGGGCGAGAGCGAGACCAGGCAGCGTTCGTAGGCGGGCTCCAGGCATTGCGCTCCGTGGTACACCCACTTCTTCCCCTCGACGCGGGCCAGCGAATCCACGTCGAGGATCACCTCCCAGCGCGGATCCGACTTCCGGTATTCCTCGAGCGTGGTACGGCGCCAGAGCCCGCGCGGGTGCGCCTTGTCGCGCCAGAAGTTGTAGAGGTAGGCGCCCTGCCGGCTCACATAGGGAATGCGCGCGCCCGAATCCAGCACTCGCTGGATCGTGGCGCGGAGCGAGTCGAAGCCCGGGCCAGCGAACTTGGCCAGCGTGACGGCATTCTCCTGCCGTACCCACTGGAGCGCGCTATCGGAGCGGACCTCCTCCAGCCACAGATAGGGATCGTCAGCCGCCGAGGCCGGGTCGCGTGCGCTGCCTTGCGCAAGCGCCGGCGTGGTTACGACCGAGAGCAGGAGGAGCGAAACCAGCGAGCGTCGCATGAGCGTGTCCCGTCGTGGGAGGAGGCAAGGCGGAAATTCGTGCGAGGTGAGAGGAGGGTCAAGAGTTGCGGGTCGCGGGTCGCGGGTTGCGGGTCGTGGGTCACGCGAGTCGAAGCCCATCCGCGCGTCACCCTGACGAAAGTCGGGGTGACGAACAGGAGAGTGTCGAGCTCACGGCGCACAGCGCACGGCGCACGGCGCACAGCGCACAGCGCACAGCGCACAGCTAAATTCCAGCGATCCCTCCCTGCCAACGGAGCCCACTGCCACATGCCTCCCCGTCCCTATGTCCTCGCCGAAGCCACCTGGGAGGACGTCCGCGCTGCCGCATACGACATTGCCATCCTGCCCTGGGGCGCCACCGAGGCGCACAACCGTCACCTGCCCTATGGCACCGACAATATCGAAGCAGAAGCGGTTGCGGTGCGGGCCGCGGCCGAGGCGTGGCAAAGGGGCGCCCGTGTGGTAGTCCTTCCGACCGTGCCGTTCGGGGTGCAGACGGGACAGCGCGAGATCCCTCTCTGCCTCAACATGAATCCCAGCACCCAGGCGGCGGTGATCCGGGACCTGCTCCCTGCCCTCGCGATGCATGGCGTGCGGAAACTGCTCATCCTGAATGGCCATGGCGGGAACGATTTCCGGCAGATCATCCGGGAGCTGCAGCCGGATGCCGGCCTGCTGCTCTGCCAGGCCAACTGGTACAGCGCGGTGAAGCCGGGGCCGTACTTCGACGAGCCCGGCGATCACGCTGGCGAACTGGAAACCAGCGTCATGCAGCACGTCGCCCCGGAGCTGGTGCGCCCGCTCTCGACCGCTGGGCCCGGCAGCGCCCGTCCTTTCACTATAAAGGCGTTCCGTGACGGCTCTGCGTGGGCGCCGAGACACTGGGTGGAGGTCACGGACGATACGGGCGTGGGCAATCCCGCCGCAGCTTCTGCGGAAAAGGGCGAACGCTTCGTGACGGCGGTGGTGGCATGGCTCAGCGATTTCCTGGTGGAGCTGGCGGCCGCGGATCCGGGACGCCTGCATGACGCACGGAGCGATGCCTGAAGGAAGCCGTACGGGCGGCTCTCAGAGCCGCCCCTCCCTCTCCCGGTTAGAGGGATCACCAATTCACGAAAGACACAAGACCACGAAAGCACGAAAGACACAAGATCACGACAACACGAAAATGGCTTACTGTTGGAACCGGAATGAGATTCATGCCTGAGAGAGCGTAGCGACCGAAGGGGCCGAGATACATCTGACCTCCACCGCCGACGACCGATGACAGACCACCGACGACCTCGTGCCCCTCTCGCCCGCCTCCCACGTCTGGCCAGTCTTGCCCTCGTTGGTGCTGTGCTGCTGTCATTGCCCTCCCGGCCTGCCGCCGTCCCCGACCCGCCACCGCATGGCGCGCCGTTCACCTGGAACCAGGACTCGCTCTGGCGCACGCTGGAGCGGCAGTATGTCGCGTTGCGTGCGTCGGGATGCGATGACACG
>DASSTP010000041.1:0-10943 GCA_035707845.1 Gemmatimonadales bacterium
GGGGTTTCGACGCCGTTGGAATTGCTGGTGAGGAAGTGCGCTGCCATGGCAAGCCGCCTTGCGGGGGATGATTTCAAGATGGGCGGGGCGAGCAGGGCGAGCAAGGCGAGCAGGATGGCAGGGCGAGCAGGGCGGGCAGGACCCGCGACCCGGGACCCGCGACCTCCTGCTCGCCCTGCTCGCCCTGCTCGCCCTGTCAGAACAAATTCGCGCTTCCCGACCCGAACCTCGGATTCACCACGTTGTTGAAGATCGAGCCGAAGCTGTAACTGAAGCCGGCGGAGATGAAGTAGCGGTAATCCGTGGCCAGCTCCTGCTGCTGCAGGAGAATTTCCTCGGGTGTCAGCCCCTCGGCAGGGAGGTAGAGCTGGTCGCGCACGCGCGAGATGCTGCCGTCCAGTTCCAGCGACAGCCCCTTGAGCAGCCGCACCTCGAGATCGGTCGAAAAGCGCAGCGAATTCTTGGAAAGATCATTGAGGTACTGCCGGGCGCTGAGCTCGACGCCGGCAGTGCCCCAGGGCTGTGTGGCGTCCAGTTCGACTTCGAGCGCATGATCCACCAGTGTCTCATCCATCTTCTGGTAGACCGTGAGCTCGTCGTAGCGGTAATAGTTGGTGCCGACCCGGTAGCGGATGGTCAGCAGGCGACGGGCCGACGCGCTGTAGGGAAAGATGTCATACTCCAGGCCCGCGGCGGCGCGGAGGCCCAGCTTGCGGTTGCTGTAGGACGAGCGGTTGGCCGCCGCACCGAACGCGAGGCCCCAGTGCGGACCCAGCGTCTTCACCACCGTCGCCTCGGCGCCGTACTCCTTTTGCGTGCTGGTGACGGTTTCGGTGCTATCCACGTCAAACGAATTCTTCTCGTAGCTCCCGTCCAGCTCCAGCGAAAGCTTCAGGTCATCAGTGTTGCGGTTGGCCGAGAAGCCGCCATCGAGATCGGTGCTCTGCTGGTGCGATTCCCCTTCTAGGTTGGTCTGCGCCTCCACCCGGAAGACCCAGAAGTTCCACGGATCCTGCGCCGGCATGGTGGCGGCGGCGCTGTCCCGTGCCGGGCCGCGGTAGCTGATCACCAAGTTCTGGCCAATCGGTGAGCGGGCCACAAACCGCACCAGACCGAGCTTGAACGTGCGGGCCAGCCCTTCGCGGACCTCATCATCGGTGGCACCCTGGGGCGCGAACCAGGAGAGCGAATCCCGGGCGCCGGCAAAGCCGTGCTGTCCGATGAAGGTTGCCGAATAGGCATGACCTCCGCCGCCAGTCTCCTGTCGCGTCACCAGGATGTGCACGTCAGCATCCTGGGGCGAGCGCACGTAGTCCACAAAGGTGATCTCGCGGACGAAATAATCCTCATCACAGCTGAAGTGCTGGCAGTCGAGATAGACGCGGACGGGGGTGGCTTGGGCGGAAAGGCGGCTGAAGGCGAAAAGCTGAAGGCAGATGGCGACGAGGAAGAAACGGATCATCAAATAACGGTCGAGAGGGTCGAGAGGGTCGAGGGGGTCGAGGGGGTCGAGAGGGTCGAGAGGGTCGAGGGGGTCAAGGGTCGGGAAGTCGGGAGGACGGAAGACGGGAAGATCTGGAGGGACGGACACTTCCCGTCTTCCCGGCCTCCCGTCTTCCCGTCTACTACCCCTTCGCCTCCAGCCAATTCTCCCCCACCCCGATCTCCACCACCAGCGGCACATCGAGCGAGGCGGCGCCTTCCATGTGCTCGCGCACGATGGTGGTAACGCGGTCGAGTTCGGCCGGGGGCACTTCGAGCACCAGTTCGTCGTGCACCTGGAGCAGCAGCCGGCTTTCCAGCCGCTCTTCCCGGAGCACCCGGTGGATCTCGATCATCGCCAGCTTGATGAGATCAGCCGCCGACCCCTGCAGTGGCGAGTTCTGCGCGGTGCGCTCGCCGTAGGCGCGGATGTTGAAGTTGCGGTCTCGGACCTCGGGAATGTAACGACGCCGGCCCGAGAGTGTCTCGACGAAGCCAAACTCCTTCGCCAATTCGACCTGCCGGTCGAGAAAGTCGCGCACGCCCTGAAAGCGCAGGAAGTAGTTGCGGATGAACTCGCGCGCCTCTTCCTGGGTGATGCCCAGCTGGCGCGAAAGCGCGAACGGCCCCTGGCCGTAGATGGTGGCAAAGTTGATGGTCTTCGCGCGTGCCCGCATCTCCGAGGTGACCTTCTCCACCGGCACGCCGAAAATGATGGCCGCCGTCTGCCGGTGGATGTCGCCGCCTTGCCGGAACGCGTCGATGAACGCCGGATCCCTGGACAGGTGCGCCATGAGGCGCAGTTCGATCTGGGAATAGTCGGCCACCAGGAACTTCCAGCCCTCGCGCGGGATGAACCCGCGTCGGATGGCGGCGCCGCGCGGCGTGCGAATCGGGATGTTCTGCAGGTTGGGATCGGTGGAGCTGAGCCGGCCAGTGGCCGCGCCGGCCTGGTTGAAGCTGGTGTGGATCCGTCCCGTCACCGGATTGACCGAGGCCGGCAATGTGTCCACGTAGGTGCTCTTGAGCTTCTGCAGCTCGCGATAATCGAGGATCTTCCGTGGCAGGGCATGCCCCATCTCGGCGAGCTGCTCCAGCACGTCGGCATCGGTGGAGGGGCCGGTGCGCGTCTTCTTGAGCACCGGCAGCTGTTCCTTCTCGAACAGCACAGCGGCGAGCTGGCGGGGAGAATTGATGTTGAGATCTTCACCCGCGATCCCGGCGATGTCGCGCTCGATGGTGGCCAGGTCGTCGGAGAGCTCGGCTGCGAGCTGCTGGAAGAGCGGGACATCGATCCGGATCCCTTCCCACTCCATGTCGGCAATGACCGGAACCAGCGGCATCTCGATCTCGTCGAGCACCCGCGTCATGCCGGTCTTCTCCAGCGTCGGCGCAAAGAAGTCGCGAAGGGCGAGCACCGTGGTACTGTCGGCGCCGCAGTAGTCGGCCGCGATCTCCACGGCGACACAGGCAAAGGGAATTTCGGCCTTCCCCTTCCCCACCAGCTCCCGGTAGGTCCGCATGGTGATGCCGAGGTGCTCGAGCGCCAGCGTATCAATGGCGTGCGACCGCCGTCCCGGATCGATCACAAAGCTCGCGAGCATGGAATCGTAGGTCACGCCGCGCACCGTGACGCCCGCGCGGCGCATGACCTCGACGTCATACTTCACGTTGTGCCCGGCCTTGGGCACGGCGGGATCGGAAAGCAGGCCGCGAACGCCGGCAAGCGCGGGCTCGCTGATGGATGGGAGGTTGCAGACCGGTGTCGGCGCCGCGAGGTCGCCCGGCGGCGGCTGATGACCAAAGGGGAGATACCACGCCTCCGTGGGGCTGATCGCAAGGGAGAGCCCGATCAGCTCCGCATCGCGGGGCGAAAGCGAGGATGTCTCGGTGTCGAAGGCGACGATGGGCGCGACGCGGAACCGTTCGAGCAGAGGCGGAAGCTCGGCGGGATCGGTGATGATGCCAACGACTCTCGTCTCGGCAGCCATGACCGATAGGTCCGCAGATTCCGCAGATTCCGCAGATGACTCTCGATCAATCTGTGTAATCGGCGCAATCTGCGGACTGAACCGCTTGACCAGCGAATAGAACTCCAGCTCGGTCAGGAGTGGAATGAGCGCGGCGACGTCGGCGTCCTCCAGCGCCATGGCCGCGAGATCGAACTCCACCGGCACGTCGCGCATGATGGTCACCAGCTCGCGGGAGAGCCGGGCGTTGTCGGCGTTGGCGAGCAGGGCCTCGCGGGGGCGCTTGCCGCTGATGTCGGCGGCATGAGCGAGAATCTCGTCGAGGTTGCCGTATTCCTGCAGCAGCTTCTGCGCGGTCTTCTCGCCCACGCCCTTCACACCGGGGACGTTGTCGCTGGTGTCGCCCACGAGGGCCAGATAATCGATGACCTGCGACGGTGGAACGCCGAGGCGCTCCGAGCCGTTCGACTCATCGACCCAGACCTCGTCCACTCCGGCGGGACCACCTCGGCCGGGATTGAGCAGCGAGATGCCAGGCCCGATGAGCTGGTAGAAGTCCTTGTCGCCCGAGACGATCACCGCGTCCACGTTGTGTTCCGGCAGGGCGCGGGTGGCGAGCGTGCCGATCACGTCGTCCGCTTCGTAGCCGGGCACGCCCACCAGCGGGATGCGGAAGGCGGCAAGCAGCTGGGTGACGCGCTGGAGGGCGCTGTCGAAGTCGGCCTGCAGCTCTTCATCCAGCTTGTCGCGGGTGGACTTGTAGTCGGGGTAGCGCTCCTCGCGAAACGAGGTGCCCATGTCGTGCACCCAGGCGAGATAATCGGGCTTGTATTTCTCGCGCAGCCGGAGCAGGAAGTTCACCACGCCCCAGACGGCCGAGGTGTTCTCGCCCCGCGCGGTCCGAAGGGGGCGCGCGATCATGGCAAAGAACGCGCGGTAGATCAGCGCGTAGCCGTCGATGAGGTAGAGGCAGGGGCGTGGGTTGGGCATGGGGTAAGATAAGGTGGACAGATGGACAGAGGGACAGTTGGACAGTATCCCTCGCGGTCCATCTGTCCACCTGTCCATCTGTCCACCTGTCCAACTGTCCACCTGTCCAACTGTCCCTCTATTCCCTCCGCAACCGCTCCAGCACCCTCATGAAATCGGCGCGGGAGCCGGGGTCGAGCCGATAGCGGCCGAAGCCGTTCTCATCCACGAAGTAGACCGCCAGGCGCAGATTGGTGTAGACCCACTGCAGGACGCTGCCCCCGACTCGGCCCGGCTGGGTTTCGTACGTCTCGTCCGGTTCTCCCAGCGCGATGAAGACCTCGCCACGGTCGGTGCGCCAGCCCTCGATCCCTTCGGTCTTGAAGCGCTGGTTGGCAATGGCGATGCGGGTGAAATAGGCGTTGAAGGCCTCGTTCTCCGGCGTCGAGGGATCGGGATCGGTCTCGTGCCAGAACTTGACCCACATGGCCGGCCGCTCGGCGACCGGCGCCTTCTTGATGGAATCGATCGCTGCCTGGCGGCCGAAGTAGCGCAGGAGCTCGGCGATGTCGTCGTAGTTGGCCACCACCCAGGCCTGCGAGAAGGCCACGACCGCGGTGGTCGACTTCCCTGTCGCGCTGTCGCCGATGGAGAGCGTCATGGGGCCGAGCGCCGTGCTGTCGGGGTGGAGCTTGAGCACCTGGCTCTCGACCGGCCGGCCGCCCTGGAACTGCACGGTCCCGGAGAAGACGAGACTGTCGTCCTCGTTGGTCATGGTGATCGGCAGGGTCGTGGGTCCCGGGAAATTGTAGCCTTCCACGTACGCCAGCAGGCTGTCGCCGCCAAAGAGCACGGAACCGCGCGGGTTGAGCACCAGCGACAGCGTATCGTCGAGACTTCCCCGCCCTCGCACTGCATAGACCAGGAGCGGCGCGGTGAACGTCCCTGCCCCGAACGCCGGCACGGTTTCGCTCTGTTCCACGCTGCCGGCGTTGCCGGTGGCCGGATCACGCAGTGCGGCCTTGAGCGTGTAGTCGCCCGGCGGCAGCAGGAAGGTCTGCTGGAAGAGGATGCTCTCATCCGAGCGCTGGGTTTCCTTGAACGACGCGACCCGCACCATCTCCTGCCGGCTCACCGCCACCGGCGTGGCGCCGGCCCGGCTGAAGCCAAGGTCCACGGTGTAGCGTGCCACGAAGCTTTCGCCTTCGCGCTGGAAGCCGAGCATGCTGTTCTGGAGCGAAATCCCGACGACGGCGATGGTCGAGTCGCGCGGGCCGGCGGCGTAGGCCACACTGCCGACCCATCGCATCGTGCCACTGGGCGACAGGCGGCCGATACGGCGGTAGAACGTCTGGGTGTCAAGAAGGTCCGAGAGTGTTTCGGAGGTGGTCTTCGGTTCGGTTTCGGTGCCGACGCGCTTCCAGCTGCCACAAGACGGCAGGGCGAGCAGGGCGAGAAGGGCGGCGGTTATGGAGCGACGGCACATGGTAAAGCTCCAATCATGAGTCACAAGTCGCAGGGCACAGGTCGCGGTCGCAGGCCAGGTGCGACCTGTGACCTGTGACTTGCGTCCCTCTTCTTGCCGGCCCTTCAAATTCCCGCTAGCTTGGCAAGCCGATGTCCTCTACCGACAATCACCTCGGCCGCACCATTGCGGGATACCGCCTCGTCAAGCACATCGGCGAGGGGGGCACGGCCACGGTGTACCGCGCGGAGCATCCGGAGCGGGGCACGGCGGCGGTGAAGGTGCTGCGTCCCCGGCTGGCGCAGGACCCGGTGGCCATCAAGCGCTTCCTCCGCGAGGCGGAATACGGGAAGCGCGTGGTGCACCCAAAGATTGTCCGGACGTTCGATTATGGCGAGTCCGAGGGGGTCCATTACCTCGCGCTCGAGTGGGCCGAAGGGGAGCCGCTCGCCAACTTCATCCAGCGGGCCGGCAGCGTGGCGCCGGCGCTGGCGGCCACCATCGTGGAGCAGATCGGCGCGGCACTGGGTGCGGCACACAAGGCCGGCATCATCCATCGGGACCTCAAACCCGCCAACATCATGTACAACCCCGCGACCCAGGAGGCCAAGCTCCTGGACTTTGGCATTGCGCGGGACGCCGAAGTGAGCCCGGAAGAGCGGCTCACGCGGGCAGGCTTCTTTGTGGGGACGCTCCAGTATGTGGCCCCAGAGACACTGTCGGGCGAGCTGGTGGGCGAGCAGGCCGATGTCTACAGCCTGGCGACCATCGCCTACTACCTGCTGACCGGAGTGCTGCCGTTTACGGGCCGGAACCCACGGGAGTTGTTCCAGCAACTACTACAGGAAAATCCCATCGCACTGAATCAGGCGGTCAAGGGGATGAAGTTCTCGCCTGCGGTAGAGACGGTTGTCATGAAGGGGCTGGCACGCGACCGGGACCAGCGCTACCGGACGGTGGACGACTTCAGCGCGGCCTTTTGCGCCGCGGCGCGGGATGAGAAGGTCAAGAAGGGCGGATTCCTGTCTTCCATCTTCGGCAAGGGCTGATGGGCCTCGCCGAGGACCAGGCCCGCCTCCGGGCGCTGCTCCTGGAACGCAGTGTCAAGCACGGCTCCTTCACCCTGGCCTCGGGCCAGACCTCCAACTACTACATCGACTGCCGGCTCACCACGATGAGCGCCGAGGGCCAGGTGCTGATCGGGAAGCTGGGCCTGGCGGCCATCCGCGGGGCAGGGTGGGCGCTGGACGCCGTTGGCGGACTCACCATGGGTGCCGACCCGGTGGCCTATGCCATAGCGGCGGCAAGTTTTGGCAGTCCACCTGTGGTGAATGCCTTCAGCGTGCGGAAAAGCCCCAAGGAGCACGGTACTGGCCGGCTGATCGAGGGCAACTTTGGTCCCGGGTCGCGGGTCGTGGTGGTCGAGGACGTGATCACCTCGGGCGGCTCGGCCCTCCGGGCGGTGGACGCCGTCCGGGACCAGGGCGGGGAAGTCCTGGGCGTCCTGGCCGTGGTGGACCGGCAAGGAGAGGGCAGGGGCCGGATCGAGGCGGCGGGGGTGAAGGTGGCGGTGCTGGAGACGGTGGAGGGGTTAGGGCTTAGGGGTTAGGGGTTAGGGCGAATCACGAAAGCACGAAAGGCACGAAAGACACGAAAGGTGTGAAGACAATTGTCCTCGCGTCATGCGGGGTGCGCATCTCGGGAGAGATGATCGGGCGCACACGAAAACACGAAAGCACGAAAGGGCATCAGTCGTGGGCTTTCAGTTGTCAATCACACTTCATTAGCTGGATGTCTGAGTGATGTGCTTTCGAGGACAGACGACCGAAGACTTCAGTCCCTTTCGTGCTTCCGTGTGAAATCCGGTCTTTCGTGCTTTCGTGTCTTTCGTGCTTTCGTGACCCCGTTGTCATGACCCCGTAATGCCCCTGTCGGAGCCCCGACAACTCGCGGCGCTATGCTGGGTCCATGCGTCGAACCCAGCCGCTGGGGCTTTTCAGGTTCACCGTGCTTGGCGCGGGCGTGGTCACCGTGGTCCTCATCTCTGCCTTGATCACAGATGCCGGAGGTGTCTGGTGGGCAGAGGCGTTTCCCCGCGAGCTCGCGACCTACCGCCTGGAGCGTGAGGACAACTACTTCTACTTCGGCGTCTGCGCCTATGCGCCGTCCCAGTCCTGGCAACTGCTCCGGGACCAGCCCAATGCTGAAGAGCTGTTCGACAGCGTCGCGACCCGGGCCCAATCGGCGGCCGGTGTAGTGATGGCCTTTGCGGGCCTCGCCGTTTCGGGGCAGGGAACAGGGCGTGCGCCCGACACTACCGTTGCCGGCTATATGCGGACGCGCCGCCAGCCGATGGTGATTCTCCGTGGCTACGAACAGGAGTTCCGCGCCGACACCGTCTCACTGGCGCATATGCTGACGCCGCCGATGCTCGACTCGGTCATCACCCTGCTCGAGCGGGATCTCGAATCCACGCCCGAGTGCTAGACGTGCGCCGGCCACCGCTGGATCGCCTCGCCTGATCGAACCACGGAGACACGGAGGCACGGAGCACCAAGCCACTCGCCTCATGCCAAACTCCTGGCCGGCGTGCAATGAATACCGCTAGTGGCGTCACACCTCGAAGCAATCGACTCGCCCAGCCCGCGCTCTGACGGATCGGAAGCCAGCCTCATGACACGTCCAATCGTCTTCGTCGCCCTATTGGCAGGGATCGCCTGCAGCTCTGGCACGGAGGCCGATGATGCTTCCATCTCGAGCGTCAATCTCCGTGGCAGTGTCCGTGACACCGCCAACCAGCCGGTTCCGCTGGCCTTCGTCGGTTGGGAGGCCTGGCCCCAGCCCACGCCCGGCTTGAGCTGGTCGTCTGCCGGCGTTTCCGACAGCCTGGGCAGGTTCTCAATACAACTGGACAGCATAGGAGTCGCCATGCTGGATAGCGTCCTGCTGTTCTATCCGCACCTTTGGTGCAGCCCCTACCAGGGCGACAGCCTCGTACTGCGCGATATCCCGGTTGCCTCGGGCAAGGTCACGACCATCGACGACATCGAACTCAGGCCCGCCATGAATGCACCCGCCATGCTCGCGACCGGCCAGTACTGCGGAGATGCGTCATATCAATGGGAGGAGAACCAGTACTCCGGGCTTGAGCTGGGGCTCTGGATCGACGAGATCACCGATTCCGTGCGGGGCCGCTGGCGGCTGGTGTTCCAGGAGTCGCGCGGGGATGACTACGGACATTTCTCCGGTGCGGTCGAAGGTGACTCGTTGATGCTCGAACTCCGGCTCGACCAGCCATGGGAAGGGTGCCAAAACTACACGCTGGCCCTGCCGGTGACCGGAGCCGACATCCTCGGCACCGGCCGCTACCGGTCAGACGGTTGCCCGGCGGCTCCCGTGGGCATCAGGCTCTCGCGAAGCCACGAGATGGACTGGCCGTTCCATTAAAGCCGGCCGAAGCACGACTATCGACGCCCGACGCTCGACGCTGGACGCCGAGCGCGATTCGTCCCCCACCAGTTGCCCGACGCGCCGGTGGGGCATACGACGCGGGTCACCTCCATGACCGACCAATCGCCGCCCCGGCGCGTCCGCATCGAATCGGTGGACCTGGTCCGCGGGATCATCATGATCCTGATGGCCCTCGACCATGTGCGCGACTTCTTCGGCGCCCTCGGCGCCAATCCGACCGACCTCGCCACCACCACGCCGGGGCTCTTCCTCACCCGCTGGATCACCCACATCTGCGCGCCGGTGTTCTTCCTGCTGACCGGCACCGGCGCGTGGTTCAGTGGGCGCCGGCGAAGCCGGAATGGCCTGGCACAGTTCCTCCTCACCCGTGGCCTCTGGCTCATCCTGCTGGAGCTCACGGTCATGCGGTTCCTGCTCCAGTTCAACGTCGATTACACGGTCACCATCATCACTGTGCTCTGGGCGCTGGGCTGGAGCATGATCGTGCTCGCGGGACTGATCTACCTGCCCACCTGGCTCATCGCGGTGATCGGAAGCGTGATGATCGCGGAGCACAACCTGCTGGACAGCGTCCAGGCGTCATCGTTCGGTGCATTGGCGCCGCTCTGGAATGTCCTGCACGGTCCCGGCTTCCTGGTGAACAACGAGCAGCATGTGGTGCTGGTGTCCTACGCCCTGATCCCCTGGGTGGGGGTGACTGCACTGGGCTACGTGCTGGGCCAGCTGTATCACTGGGATGCCGAGCGGAGGAGAAAGTGGCTGCTCGGGCTGGGACTGGGGCTTACTGCCGGCTTTGTGATCCTGCGATTCATCAATGTCTATGGCGACCCGGTGCCCTGGTCGCCGCAGGAGTCACCGGTCTTCACCGTGCTGTCGTTCATGAATGCCAACAAATACCCGCCGTCCCTGCTGTTCCTGCTCATGACGCTGGGGCCGGCGTTGCTCCTGCTGCGCGCCTTCGATGGGGGTATGCCGAGCTGGCTTCGGCCGGTGCTGGTGTACGGCAAGGTGCCGCTGTTCTATTTCATCCTGCACTTCCTGCTCATCCACCTGCTTGCGGTGGCTGCGGCATGGATCCGGTTCGGCGACGTGAGCGGGCTGTTCCAGTCGCCCAGTCTCGACCGATTCCCCTTCACGGCGCCACCCGGCTGGCCTGCCAGCTTGCCGGTGATCTACCTGATCTGGGCTGGTGTCGTGGTAGCACTTTATCCGGTCTGCCGCTGGTATGCCGGGGTGAAGGCTCGGCGGCGGGATTGGTGGATGAGTTATTTGTGAGGGTCATGAGTCATGGGTCTTGAGTCATGAGACGCATGACGCATGACCCACTACCCACGACTCACGACTTACAACCTGCGACCTGCGACCATCATTCCATGCCCGTCTCCCCCTCCTACCGCACCTTCGTCCTCGAGCAGCTGAGCCGGGTGACGCCGAACATTCGGGCCCGGAACATGTTCGGGGGTGTCGGGATCTATGGCAGCGACCGCTTCTTTGCTCTCATGGATGACGACCTCCTCTACTTCAAGGTGGACGACAGCAATCGCCCGGATTTCGAGGCGGCGGGGATGGGGCCGTTTCGTCCTGGC
>DASSTP010000042.1:0-8226 GCA_035707845.1 Gemmatimonadales bacterium
GTCTTGCCCTCGTGGGTGCCTTGCTGCTGTCGTTGCCCGCCCGCTCTCCCGCCGTCCCCGATGCGCCTCCGCATGGCGCGTCATTCTCCTGGAACCAGGATTCGCTCTGGCACTCGCTCGAAGCACGGTATGTCGCCCTGCGCACCGCGGGGTGTGATGATGCGGCGGGACCCAGCGGCATCGCCGAGGTAAGCCAGCGCCTGGATGCCATTGCCACCACCAATCTGCTCCCCGCCGATCCGCAGTTCGATTCGCTGGAACTGGCCTTCTTTGCCCTGGGCCCCATGGCTGCGGCCTGCCCCGCCAGTCTCCACGAGTTTGTCGCCCTCTCGGGCCGGTTGCGGGAGGTGATCAAGACTCAGTCCCGTCTCTGGAACCCCGACGACCCGGCCACCAAGCAGCGCGTCTACCGTCTCCTCTATGGCGCCCGTGCCGCCGTGGAGGAAGCCATGCTGCAGCACCCCGACACCATGGACGCGCTGCTCCGGGGCCGGGACGAGCCGTCAGCGACACCGTCCGCGATGGTGCACGGCGTTCGCATTCACTCGGGCGACATGCTGGTCTCCCGTGGCGGCTACCCCACCTCGGCGCTCATTGCCCGCGGCAATGACTTTCCCGGCAATTTTTCCCACGTGGGCCTGGTCCATGTCGATTCGGCGACGCACTCCGTCTCGGTGATCGAGGCGCACATCGAGGTCGGTGTCGCGGTGGCCAGCGCCGAGGCGTACCTGGCGGACAAGAAACTCCGGGTGATGGTCCTGAGGCCGCGCGCAGACCTGCCTGCCATGCAGGCCGATCCGATGCTGCCGCACCGCGCCGCCTCGCTGGCCCTGGCACGGGCCCGCGCCGGTCACATTCCCTATGACTTCACGATGGACTACACCGACCCCTCGAAGCTGTTCTGCTCCGAGGTCGCTTCATCGGCGTATCACGACGTGGGGATGAACCTGTGGATGGGCCTCTCCACCATCACCCGCCCCGGCATCCGCCGCTGGCTGTCGGCCGTCGGCGTTCGGCACTTCGAGACCCAGGAGCCGTCGGACCTGGAATACGACCCCCAGCTCGTGGTCGTGGCCGAATGGCGTGACCCCGCCACGCTATGGCAGGATCACGTGGACAACGCCGTGCTCGATGCGATGCTGGAGGACGCCGATTCGGGGACTAGTCTCGACTATTCCTGGTACCGGCTGCCGCTGGCCCGGCTTGCCAAGGCCTACAGCACCGCGCGCGTGATGGCCGGCGGGCATGGTCCCATCCCCGAGGGCATGTCGGCCGCATCGGCACTGCGACACGAGGCATTTGTCGAGCGGCAGCGGACGCTGGCGGCGAGCGTGCACCAGGCGGCGGACCAGCTGGAGCAGCGGCAGGGATACCGCCCGTCGTACTGGACGCTGCTTGACCTGGCGAGGCGGGAGGTGGCCGCGGGCGCCCTCTAGCTGCCCCAACCTGCTTGCCGTATCGTCAAGCACTCCAGAGTGGTCGAACAACAGGCGTGGACCGTGAACGCGGAAGGGCAACGCTATGGACACGGACATCCAGTGGGCGCGGCCTCGCGATGTTGAGCTGGACCTGTTCGGCATCACCCACATCGGCCTGGTGCGAAAGGAAAACCAGGACCACTTCATGCTCTGCACCGTGCATCCCCAGGTGGTGGTGCACGGGACCAGTCTCCCGGAGGCGGACAAGCTGCCGCTGCGTGGTGAGCGGCTGGCCACCTACATGCTGGTGGCCGACGGGGTGGGCAGCGGCTCCGGCGGCGGTGATGCGAGCCGCCTCGCGCTCGAGACCATCACCGAATACGTCGCGTCGTCGCTCCGGTCCTATCATGCCGCGGGCGCGGCGTCTGACGGCGAGTTCTACACCGCCATGACCGAGGCTGCGCTGGAGGCGCACCAGGCCGTCCGGCAGCGGGCACTCACCGATCCCGACCACAAGATGGCGACGACCCTCACGCTCGCGGTCGCCGTCTTTCCATGGATGTACGTCATCCAGGTGGGCGACAGCCGCTGCTACCGCTACTGGAACGGCGAGCTCACCCAGATGACGCGCGACCAGACTATTGCGCAGGCGCTGGTGGACCAGGGCATCCTGCCGGCGGAGCGGGTGGACGCGTCACCCTTCAGCCACGTGCTCTCGAGTGCCATCGGCGGCGATACCGCGAGCCCCGTCGTGACCCGGATCGACATCCCCCGAGGCTGCGTGATCCTGCTGGCCACCGACGGCCTGACCAAGCACGTGAGCGCCGCCGAGATCAAGGCGCAGGTTGAGGCGATGACGTCATCGGAACAACTCTGCCGCTCGCTGCTGCAGCTGGTGCTCGACCGCGGCGCGAGCGACAACGTCACGCTCATCTCGGCACGGGCGCCGGTGCCCGCCAAGGGCTGACGGCCGGATGACGGGCGCGTTAGACTAGAGCCGTGGATTCCCCCCACAGTTCCATACCTCCAGGGCTCGTCACCGCCCTCGCCGACCGCTACCGCATCGAGCGCGAGCTCGGCGCTGGCGGCATGGCGACAGTCTATCTCGCCCAGGACCTGCGGCATCATCGCCAGGTGGCGATCAAGGTCCTGCGCCCGGACCTGGCGGCTGCGCTCGGGCCCGACCGCTTCGTGCAGGAAATCGAGATCGCCGCGCGCCTCCAGCATCCGCACATACTGGGATTGATTGACTCGGGAGTGGCGGAGGTCGAGGGGTCAAGGGGTCGAGGGGTCGAGCGCTCGACCGCCTCGACCGCCTCGACCGCCTCGACTCCCTCGTCCCTCCTCTACTACGTCATGCCCTACGTCGAGGGCGAGTCGCTCCGCGAGCGGCTGTCGCGCCAGGGGGAGCTCCCCGTCCACGAGGCGGTGCGGGTTCTCTCGGAGGTGGCCGACGCGCTGGGCTACGCCCACAGCCGGGGCGTCGTGCATCGCGACATCAAGCCCGAGAACGTGATGCTCTCCGGGCGCCATGCCCTCGTCATGGACTTCGGCGTTGCCAAGGCAGTGAACGACGCCAGCGGGAAGAACCGGCTCACCACCCTCGGCGTTGCCCTCGGCACGCCGACCTACATGGCGCCGGAGCAGGCCAGCGCCGACCCGCATCTCGACCACCGGGTCGACATCTACGCCCTGGGCGTCATGGGCTACGAGCTGCTGGCGGGCCGGCCGCCGTTCACCGGTGCCTCGCCGCAGCAGGTGCTGGCTGCCCACGTGATGCAGCAGCCGGAACCCCTCACCAGCCACCGGCCGACGCTTTCCGCCGGGCTCACCAGCGTCATCATGAAGGCACTGGAGAAGCGGCCAGCCGATCGCTGGCAGAGCGCCGAGGAGATGCTGGCGCAGTTGGAGCCTCTGGCCACACCGAGCGGCGGGACGACCCCGACCGCGACGGCGCCATTTGTCGCGGTGGGGACTTCCCGGCAGGCCGCGCGCGGCATGCCGCGATGGGCGATGGCCGCGATCGGCGTTGCCGTGGTCGCGGCCGGCGTCTTTGCGTGGTCGCGGGTCGCGCGGGGCAGGCCGGACGGCGCGGGCAGCGCGGGGCAGGTGCAGTCGCTGGCGGTGCTGCCGTTCGAGAACATCGGCGGCGACAGCAGCAATGCGGCTTTTGCGGATGGCATGCAGAGCGAGATCCTGACCGACCTCACCCGGCTGGGCGCCCTGCAGGTCACGTCGCGCAACTCCGTCCAGGAATACCGGAACACCAGCAAGCCCACCCGGCAGATCGGCGCCGAACTGGGTGTCCAGAGCCTGCTCCAGGGCCAGGTGCAGCAGGCCGGGAACCAGGTGCGGGTGACCGTGCAGCTGGTGGACGCACCGACGGATCGCCAGATCTGGGCGGAGTCGTATGATCGCGAACTGACCGCGCAGAACATCTTCTCGATCCAGGCCGACATCGCCAACAACGTGGCGCAGGCGCTCCGGACCAGCTTCACCAGTTCGGACGTCGCGGCCGCGCAGGCGGCGCCAACCGACAACCTCGAGGCGCTCGACTGGTACCACCGGGGGCAGGAGCTGTTCGCCAACCGCAGCGGGTCCATCGTCGACAACGGCATGGTGGCTGCGTTCGGGCGGGCGGTGGGACTCGACTCCACCTTTGCGGAGGCATGGGCCGGCCTCGCCTCGGCCCGGAGCTGGCAGGTGCGAAACGGGACGACTACTGACACGATGCCGGCACGCTCCGCCCTGGACCACGCGATGGCGCTGGCGCCATCGGCGATCGAAACCAAGATTGCCCAGGCCTACTTCGCCTACTACTCCCGCGGCGACTACGACGGGGCCCTGGCGCTCTTCAAGGCCGTAGCCGCAGAGCGGCCGAGCGACGCCGACGCGGTGGCGGGCGTGGGCTACATCGCCCGCCGGCGCGGGCGCTACGAGGAGGCGCTCGCAGCGGAGCGCAAGCTCATCGAGCTCGATCCCCGAAACGCGGGCGCCCTCAGCGACATCGGCTACACCTACCTCATGCTCCGGCGCTACGCCGACGCCGAGGAGGTGCTCAAGCGGTCGCTGATCATCGATCCGAGCGGTGGCGGCGCGCTCGGCTGGCAGCTGCAGGCCATCGTCTTCGGCCGGGGCGACACGGCGGCGGGCCGGGAGTTCGTTACCTCGCTGCCCGACGCGGTGGCACCGGAGGAGCGCGCGTTTCTCACGGCGACCATGGCGCGCCTCGCCCGGCAGTTCGACTCGTCGAGCGCGGCGCTCGATCACGGCCCCAACGTACGGCCGCTCGATCGGCCGGAGCTGCTTATCCGCAAGGCGTTCAACGACATCGCGAGCGGGGCGCCGGCCCGCGCGAGGGCGCGCGCCGATACCGCCGCTTCGCTCGCCCGCGCCTTCCTCGGCCGCATCAGCGGCACGGGGGTCTTCGGCCTGGTGGGCGACTTCCAGTCAATTCTCGGCATCGCCGAGGCGATTCGGGGACGGTCGGCCGAGGCGGTCCAGGCGGGGGAGCGGGCCATCGTGCTGAACCCCGAGTCGCGGGACGCCAGCGAGGGGTCGCGAAGCTACGACGCGCTCCTCATTATCCACCTGCTGCTTGGTCACCGGGACCAGGCGGTACGGCTGGTCATGGCACGCAGCCACTCGCCGATCTCGTCGAGCACCATCCTGCTGATCACGCAGCAGTCGATCCGCCTTGAGCCCCTCTTCGACGGCATCCGCGACGACCCGCGCATCCAGGCATTGCTGAAGAACGATGCGGCGTGGGTGGTGCAATGACGGAAGGCGCGGCCCGCCTGTCGGCAGCGCTCGCCGATCGCTATCGCATTGAGCGGGAGCTCGGCGCGGGCGGCATGGCGACCGTCTATCTCGCCGAGGACCTCCGCCACGGCCGAAAGGTCGCCATCAAGGTCCTGCGCCCCGAACTCGCCGCCGTGATCGGCGCCGAGCGTTTCGTGCGGGAGATCCGCACCATCGCAGCGCTGCAGCATCCGCATATTCTCGGGTTGATTGATTCGGGGGTGGCGGAGGTCGAGCCGGCAAGGGGTCAAGGAGTCGAGCACTCGATCGCCTCGACCGCCTCGACCGCCTCGACCCCCTCGTCCCTCGTCTACTATGTGATGCCGTACGTCGACGGCGAATCGCTCCGCGACCGGCTCACCCGCGAGAAACAGCTCCCCATCCCCGATGCGGTGCGCATTGCCACCGAAGTCGCTTCGGCGCTCGACTACGCTCACCGCCATGGCGTGATCCACCGCGACATCAAGCCGGAAAACATTCTCCTGCACGACGGTGCCGCCCTGGTGGCCGATTTCGGGATCGCGCTCGCCGTCTCCAGTGCCGGCGGCTCGACCCGGATGACCGAGACGGGCATGTCGCTCGGCACGCCAACGTACATGAGCCCGGAACAGGCCATGGGCGAGCGGGAGATCACGGCGCGGAGCGATGTCTACGCCCTGGGCGCCGTGACTTACGAGATGCTCACCGGTGACCCGCCCTTCACCGGCAGCACCGCACAGGCCATCGTGGCCAGGGTAGTGACCGAGTCGCCCAGGCCCCTGACGGCCCAGCGGCACACGATTCCCTCGCAGGTGGAAGCGGCGGTGCTCACGGCACTGGAGAAGCTCCCCGCCGACCGGTTCGCGAGCGCGCAGGAATTCGGCGACGCGCTCCACGGCCGAGGCGGCACGCTGGTCACGGCCTCCGCCCGGCCCCGTGGCCCGGCAGCCATGCTCGCTCCCACGCGTGGGAGCCCGCTCATGCTCGGGCTCGCCGCCGCGCTGGTCGCCGCCGTTGCCCTGGCGGTCGTGCAATGGCGGGCGGCGCACCGCACGCAGTCCACGCCGGTGGTGCGATTCGGCATGGAGCTGCCGACCTCCATGCTGATCACCAACGCGGCCGAGGGGAATAACGTCGCGCTCGCGCCGGATGGGACGACGTTGGCGTACGCGGCGGTCGGAGCGGGCGGCACCTCGAGTCTCTACGTGCGGCGGCTCAGCGCGCTCGAGTCCGCCCAGCTGCATGGAACTGACGGAGCCCAGCAACCGGCCTTCTCGCCTGATGGCCAGTGGATTGCCTACCTGGTGGGCAATGTGGTCTGGAAAATTCCTGCAACTGGTGGGACGCCGGTGCTGGTGGGATCCACCGGTGCCGGCCCGCTCGGGATGAGCTGGAGCGCGTCAGGCGTCATCCTGGTCGGTGCCACCAACGGTCTGCTGACGCTGCCGGCCAGTGGCGGCGCGGCGCGGGTGCTCGCGGCGCCGGATCTGGCGGCCGGCGAGCTCTATTATGACCAGCCAAGGGCGCAGCCGGACGGCAAGACGGTGCTCTTCGGCATCACCCCCACCGGCGGCGTGGGCCGGAGCCAGCTGGGCGCGGTGTCACTCGAGACCGGAAAGGTCACACGATTCGACCTGCTCGCGCTCGACCCCCTCGCCGTAATCGACGGAATGCTGGTGTATGTGACCCCATCCGGCGCCTTGATGGCCGTCAAGCTGGATGTTCGCCAGGGCCGCATCCTTGGCAATCCCGTAGCGCTGGGTCCTACCGTCACCACCACCATCGCTGGCGCAAGCAAGGCGGCCATTTCCACGTCCGGCACCCTGGTCTACCAGCCACTTGAAGCCAAGGGAGTGGTCGGCTGGGTCGACGCACAGACGCAGCGGTTCCAGCCGCTGCTGAGCGAGCCCCAGGGATATGCCTACCCGCGCCTGTCGCCCGACGGCACGCGGCTCGCCCTGTCGATCGGCGGGGGCGCCGGTTCGGATGTGTGGGTCTACGAGTTCAGGTCGGCCACGCTCGGCCGGCTCACCAACTCGGCTACGGCCAATGACCGTCCGGAATGGACGCCCGACGGCACCCGGGTGATGTTCCGGACCAATCTCGGCAAGCGTTCCGGCATCTGGTGGCAGCCCGCTGATCTCAGCGAGCAAGCCACGCCGCTGCTGGCCAGCGATGCGCATGACTATTACGAAGGCGTCGTTTCGCCGGACGGCCGGATGCTCGCGTACCAGCAGGACGACGGCGGCGCAGCCCAGGCTGATGTGCTGGTGCGCGCCGTCACGGGTGACACCGCGTCGCGCCCGGTCGCCGCATCCGAATTCGTCGAGGCACAGCCGCGGTTCTCGCCGGATGGCAAATGGATCGCCTATGTGACGGATGCGTCTGGACGCTCGGAGGTCGAAGTGCGGCCCTTCCCCGGCCCGGGTGGACGGGTCCAGGTGTCAGCAGGTGGCGGTTCCGAACCAGTCTGGTCCCGTGATGGCCGGCGGATCTTCTATCGCGACGGGCGCCACATGGTCGCGGCGTCGGTCTCGACCGTCGGCGGATTCTCGGTGACCGGCCGGACCAATCTGTTCCCGGACGAGTATATGTTCGCGCCGGCGCCCCACGCCTTCTACGACGTTTCTGCCGACGGGAACCGCTTTCTCATGATCAGGAACACCGCCATCCCCCGCCTGGTCGTGACGTACGGATGGGCGAGTGAGCTGCGAGCGCAGCTGAAGGGCGCGGGGGAGAGATGAGAGTCATGGGTCATGGGTCATGAGTCATGAGTCATGGGTCATGGGTCAGGAGTCATGAGTCATGAGTCGCGAGTCATAACTCACGTCCCGTGACCCACGTCCCGTGACCCGCGACCCACGACCCGCGACCCACGACCCGCGACCCGCGACCCGCGACCCGCGACCCACAGGAGACCCCATGCCCCGCCCGCAGGATTTCTCCCGCCGCCATTTCGTGGAAGCCGGTGCCACCATTGCCGCAGCCAGCCTGCTCCCACTCTCAACCACGACCCACGACCCAAGAC
>DASSTP010000043.1:0-5763 GCA_035707845.1 Gemmatimonadales bacterium
GTATGACGCGTACCGCCCCACACTTTCCGCTTCATCACCCGAGCCCGCCAGCCGTGACAGGGTGCTCTGGAACGCCGGGTCCCCGAACGCCAGCAGCGACGCGGCTCCTGCACCCGCGCTGTCACGAGCCGCCCGACGCCGAAGCGCCACAGCCACACCGGCCGAAGGTGCGATGCTGACTTCGTAGCGCGAGATGAGGGGAGCCCCGTCGGGAAGGGCCAGCGCATCGAAGGGAAGACGATGCAGGCGGCCATCCGGAACTATGACCAGGCGGGTGACGCCGCGAGGAAGCGACGCGAGTGCAGAGTCGAGGAGCGCCGCTCCCAGGCTGCGGCCGAGCTGGCCCGTCGAATCGCCACTCTCGAGCAGGGCGTCGAACCGTGCGATCTCGTCCGCCAGGGACGCCACTGGCGCCAGCACATGCGCGCGCACTTCGGCGCGAGTCACGGTGAAGACGGTGCTCGGTGCGTCGCCGGTGCCCGCCACATACTCCAGGAGCGCGGTACTGTCATCCAGCACGCCCGCCATCACGTCCTCCACCGTGGCGGGCCCGGCCTGCGTTCGGATCCGGTCGGCGAGCCCTGGCGCCGCCCCAGCCCGTCGCAAGGCATCGGCCTCGGCCATCTGGTCGGCCAGCGCGCGCGCACGCCGTCGCTCGGCCAGTGCAAACGCGCTGCGCGCGTGGCCGCCGGACGCGAGCAAGGAGAGGACGCGCGCGGCGCTGGCGTGGCGCTCGTAGTCCTCCGTCGGCATGGCCTGAGACGCGAGCATGCGGAGGTCGTGATCAGCGAGAGTGGCGCGCCACCGGTCCAGCGCGTCATCCGCCAGTGCAAGCTCCTGCCCGGCCCGGTCCAGCCGGCCCTGCCGCGCGTAGACTTCCGCCAGGCGCGCCCGGGCTTCATGCCGCGCAACGTGCTCGCTCGAGTCGAGCCCTGCCAGGTATGTCCCGAGATGGCGCTCCGCCTCTCCCAGGTCACCCTGGTACAACGCGAGCCGTCCCCGGTCGAGTTCGAGCGATCCGCTCGCTTCATCCAGTGTGTGCCGGGCCGCGAGCTGGGCGGCGCGATCTAGCGCTCCCCGCGCCGTGTCCCAGTCTCCCGCACGCATCGCGATGGAGGCGCGGGTGCGGAGCATCTCGAACTCGTTCGGCACCTCGCCGGTGCGATGGTACCACGTGATGATGGAATCGGCCTCACCGGCCGCCCCGGTGACGTCACCTTCCGCGGCATGCAGGGTAGGGAGGAAGGACCGCGCGAGCATTGCACCGGCAGGGTCTCCCTGCTGGCGGAAGAGCGCGACCGCCTGCCCGAGTTCTTCGCCTGCCGTGGCGAAGTCCTGGACGCGCAGGGCCAGCGAGCCCGCGCCAGTATGTGCTGACGCAAGGGCGAGCAGGTTGTGCGACGCGGCCGCGTTGGCGAGCGCTTCATCCAGGACCTGGTGCGCCTGTCCGAATGCTGCATTCCCCCGCAGGATGTCGGCCTCGCGCAGCAGCGTCTCGGCGAGCCGCGACTGATCGCGCGCGGCACGCTGCAGCTCGGCGGCTCGCTGCAGCAGCACGAGCGACGAGTCGGCCAGCCCGCGAATGCGCAGGTCGAGTGCGGCAGCCTGCAGGCAATCGGCTTCAAGGCGCCGCGCGCCGAGCGACGCGGCCGTGCGCGCGCACGCCTCGGCCTCCCTGCTCGCCCCGCTGTCGGACTGCACCGCGAGCAGCACCGAATTGCGACGCTGAATATCGGCCTGGAGCTCCAGTTCACGCGCGGGCAGCACCTCACGGGCGCTGTCCAGGTAGGCCATGCCGTGCTCGATGCCGTCGAGCGTGGCCACCAGGTAGGCCAGGTTCATGAGGGCGATTGCCTGCGCTGCGCTGTCGCCGGTCAGGCGCGAGCCGGCCAGCGCCCGCCGGAATGCGGAGTCGGCCTGCGCCTGCAGGCCCCGCGCGTCGAAGGCCATGGCAAGGCCGAGACGAGCGTAAACGGCGTAGCGATCGGGAGGATCCTGGTCCAGTGCGGCGTATCGGCGCCGGGCATCGACGTACTCGTACCGAAGGCGCGCGAGCGTCGCGAGCCCGAGCGCGGCCGCGCGATCACCCGGATCCTGCTGAAGACGCGTCGTCCAGCGCGCGGCCAATGCCGTTGCACTGTCGGACTCTATCGCCGCCAGGGCCGAACGGGTCACGGCCCTGGGGGTCTCCGGCACCTGGACTGATGCAGGGAAGAGGTGCAGCAACAGGAGCACAAGCCGATGGATCATCGTCGCGGATGGCCTCGGTCAGGCAGCGAGTGAGAATAGATGGAGGGGGGCCGCGTCTCTCGGGTGGGCCCGGAGCGGTTACCAGGCCAATCTGGCGCACTGGACCGCAGGGCGCCACCACCGTCACGAGGGAGCCGTCATGTCCACCGATGCAAACAATCGCACCAGCGCCGGCCTCGCTGCCAACGTCGCGGGCCTGCTGGCCTACGTCCTGGGCCCGATCACCGGCGTGCTCTTCCTGATCCTCGAGAAGGAAAATCGCTTCGTCCGTTTCCATGCCATGCAGTCGGTCGTGGTGGGGGTGGCGTTGATCGCGCTCAGCGTCCTGCTGAGCATCGTCTCGTCCATGCTGGCCTTCATTCCCGTGGTGGGCTGGATCGTGGCGCTGCTGGCCGGGCTGGCGCTGGCGCTCTTCAGCTTCGCGCTCTGGATCCTGCTCATGGTCCGCGCATTTCAGGGTAGGGAATGGGCCGTGCCGCTCGCTGGTGGCTACGCCCGTCGCTTCGTCAGCCCTGCCACGACTGCGTCCAACGCCGGGTGAGAACGAAACTCGCTGCCCTGCGTCATACGGTGGCAGGCTTCAACCCTCATGCAGCGAACCGCGGCGCAGGCCGCAGGAGACGGACGATGCAGGCAGTGTGCAATTCTCGGCGGTGGCACTGGGCTCTTCTCTTGGCGGCGACCTCGCTCACGGCATGCGGCGGCGACCACAGCCTGACAGGGCCGCCGGGCGGTGACGGCGACGGCAACGACAATGTCGCGCATCCCTTCGTCCATCCGACCGGGAGCCAGTTCACGCTGCCGTCATACATCTCAGTGAAGGGCGATATGAGAGGGCCGATCTACGTCGGCGCCGCTGCCGGTCCCTGCACCGGTCTCGAGCCGGTCTCGGCCTCGCTGGATTTCGTGGCGGTGTGCATGACGCTGCACAACAGCGGTGCCACCGACACCACTCTTGTGCTTCCGGCCGGCCTGGTCATGATCGCGGAAGACACGGCAACCCAGAACGGGACCCAGGTGGTGCCGATCAGTGTCCGCATCGGTGCCGGGCGGGACACCACTATCCTCTACTCGCTCTACTGCACCAATGAGCATCGCAATCCAAGCACCGACACCGATGTCTTCCACTTCGGCCCGGTATCGAACAATGCCGAGCTGGCGGAAATCATTGATCTCGTGAAGGACAAGGACGTGACCACTTCGGACGCGCGCGATGCGATCCAGTTTGCCATCTGGGAAGTGAGCGACGAGGGGGGGCTGACGGACGAGACGCGGGCGGAGCTGGCGGGGCTGGAGTAGAAGACGGATAGACGGATAGACGGGAAGACGGGAAGACGGGAAGTGCTGGAGGAAGAATTCTTCCCGCCTTCCCGTCTTCCCGTCTTCCCGCCTACTTCAACGCTTCCTTCACCTCGGCCGCCGCCGCAATCGCGTTGTCCACGTTGCGGCTCACCGCGCGGGCCTGCTGGGTGGCCTGGGTGAGGTCGCCCATCACCGCCGCAATGTCCGAGGTCTTCAGCTTCAACATGTCGTAGCGCAGGTTCTGCATGGCCAGCCGGCATGATTCCAGGTTGGCCAGCATCTGCTGTCGGCGCGCCTGCAGGTCGGCCAGCGATTTCCGCTGGCGTTCCAGCAGCTCGATCTGCCGGGTGCGCTCGTCGCCCGGCTCCGACGCCTCCAGCTCGGCCAGCCTGGCCTCGATCCGCCCCACGCTGCCGTCATCCGCCACGTCACGCTGCATGAGCGTCAGCGACCGGGCCAGGTCGGTGGCTCGGCTGTACAGCCCATCCACCGTCTCCGACACCTCGGCCAGGTCCTTCCGGGTGTCAGCCGGCAGGCCATCCACCAGGCGCAGGATCCCGTTCCGGTCATCACGCATCTGCTTGATCACCAGGTAATGATCCCCGAATTCGCTGGGCGAAGGATTGGGGAGCTGGCGGGGCAGGCGGCCCTGCGCGCGCACGTTGCCCGCGCCGATGGCATCGGGTGCTGGCGGGCGCGCCAAAACATCGCGCCAGCTGTAGCCGGCCTGCCAGAGGCGGGCATAATCACGGAAGAGCCCGATCGCCATGCCGAAGGTCGGGAACAGGAACCACGGCGTATCCAGCCCGGTGGCGATATTGATGCCGAACGTGCCGAGCGAGATCGCCGCCCAGCGCGCGAACTGGCCGCGCACCCGCTGGATGATCCGCGGCTCTCCGGTATCCGGCACCGGCAATTCGTCGTCACGCTTGCGGGGCCGGCGCCGGTATTCCCAGTCGTCTGATTGACGCGGGGGCCGGGGGAGTCGCGAAGGTCGCCGATCAAGGGCCATCGGTCGGCGGCTCGGCGGCTCGGCGGCTGAACCTCTCGACCTCTCGACCTCTCGACCTCTCGACCACTCGTCTCGCGTCCCGCGTCCCGCGTCCCGCGCCGGCGGCCGCGAGGCTTTCCAGCCAAGCCCCGTCGGCTCATATCCCGTCACCGTCCGGCTCTCCAGCGCGCGCCGGAGCGAGTCGGCCGTGGGCCAGCGGTTCTCGGGGTCCTTCTCGAGACAGCGCGAGACCGCCAGCGCCAGGTCTTCCGGCACGTCCCGGCGATGGGTCCGCAGGTCGGGCGCGGGCTCGGTGATCTGCTTCATCAGGATGCCGGCCACCGTGGGCGCCTGGAACGGCAGCTCACCGGTCAGCATCTGGTAGGTCACGATGCCAAGACTGTAGAGGTCCGAGCGGCCGTCAATCTCCCGCTCGCCAGCGGCCTGCTCCGGGCTCATGAACGACGGCGTCCCGATGGCCACGCCCGCACCGGTAAGCGTCGCGCCCGACGAGGAGGAGAGCGCCTTGGCGATGCCGAAGTCGGTGACCATCACCCGGCCGCGTGTCCCTTCCAGCAGGATGTTGTCCGGCTTGATGTCGCGGTGAATGACCGAGACCGCATGGGCGGCCGAGAGCGCGTCGGCCGTTTCCTTCATGATGCGGCGTGCTTCATCGGCCGGCAGCTTGCCGCGCCGCTTGAGCCGGGCCCCGACCGATTCGCCGTCCACATAACCCATGACGAAGTAGACCAGCCCCTGGCCGTCGCCGACCGTATGGATCGGGACGATATGCGGGTGGGAGAGCCGGGCCGCGGTCTGCGCCTCGCGGGTGAAGCGCTCCCGGATGTCCTGCTGGAAGGCGAGCTCGGGCGGCAGCACCTTGATGGCCACCCGCCGCTGGAGCCGGTTGTCGGTGGCCCGGTAGACGACACCCATCCCGCCCCGGCCCACCTCACCCTCGATGGTGTAGGCGTCACCCAGCGCATCCGCGAGTCGCGCGGCCAGCGGCTTGTCCAAGGGTGAGCTCATCCGATGATTAGCCCTCGAGGGCGAGTGAAGGTCAGCATCCGTCCGAAAGGCAACCACCCAATTTGTGCTCTAGCCCGTTCCGGAGCAACAGACAGGGATTTCCTGTACGGGGAGCCCGCCTCATGAGATTCGCGTGCCGAAATGTCGTGCCAGGATGGCAGTGTCGCGTGGCGGTGGAGGGCCAGCGGCTA
>DASSTP010000044.1:0-21740 GCA_035707845.1 Gemmatimonadales bacterium
TCGAGGGCATTCTCCGCAGCGATATGGAACGCGAGGTGACAGTGGAACAGCCAGTTGCCCGGGTTGGGTGCAGCCCATGTCATGTGCATGGTGCTGAAGGGCGCCATCTGCTGGGTCACAATCCACTCCCGACGGTCGGGAGCGATGGCGGTGTCGGCGCCGGGTCCGCCTTTGGCATCCAGCCGGAAGTAGAGCCCATGCATGTGCATCGGATGCCCGCGCACGGTGGCGTTGAGGAATCGCCACTGGACGGTGTCACCCACCTGGGTCTCAAGCCGTTCGGTCCATGGCCACGCCTTGCCGTTGATGGCGAGTACGTTGTGGCCGCCGAGCGGCGAGCTGTCGACCTGACTCCAGATGTTCATCACGAACACGCGATCGGGGGCGTGGGTGGCTCCGGAGTCCACCACCAGCGCGCCGGCCAGCTGCTGCTGCTCGGTGCTGTCCGGGTTCACGTGTCCGGGCGTGGCGCTGTAGATGTAGGTGCCGGGCGCGCCCGTCTCGAACACAAAGCTGCGTGTGGCGCCGGCGGGCACCGGCACGGGCGCAAGGCTGTCCAGGGGATGCCGTGCCAGCCCGGTCACCAGCAGGGTTGAATCAGGAAGGGCGTTGCGAAGGCTGATGCGCAGCACCGTTCCGGTCGGTACCCGGATCAGGGGCGCGGGGATCTGGGGTGCCTTGCCCTCCTCCGCGAACACGGGGACGTCCACGTGCGGCCCGCTCGGCCGCTCGGGGTACCAGCGCGCCATGGCAACGACGAGCCGAAGCGTCAGCGTGTCCTGGCGCAGTTCACCGGCCGGCTGACGGTTGTCGTTGGGCTGGACGAGAGGCAGTGGCCGGGCTGACGGCGCACCCGCCATGAGGAGGGAAACGGCGGCAAGTGCGAACGCAACGCGGGGGGGCAGCATGGCTTACCCTGGGCAAGGCCCGATGGAGGACATCACGATTCACACGCAAGCGCGAAAAACGCGAACGCACACCCGCACCGGCACAATTCTGCCTAGGTGCCGTGCGTCATCTCATCGAGTTGGTCCAGGATTTCCTGCCGCGCCGGTTCGGGCATGGCTGCCACCTCGAACCCATTCCGGGCGACGAGGGCCAGCTGCTGTGAAGTGAACCGGAGCGACCGTGCAAGATACATGTATTCGTCGCTCAGCGTACCGCCGAAGCAGAACGGATCGTCGGTGCTCACGGTGCAACGAACGCCGGCCTCGAGCAGACGGCCAATCGGATGGGCCTCGTACGACGGCACCACTCCAAGTTTCACGTTGCTGGTGACGCAGACATCGCAGGTCACGCCGCGCTCCAGTAGCAGGTCCACCACGGCGGGATCCTCGATGGCGCGAATGCCATGTTCTACCCGTCGCACGCCCAGCTGCTCCACGACCTCGCGCACCCGCTCAGCGCCAGTCAGCTCCCCGGCGTGTGCCTTGGTGATCTTGCCCGCGTCGGCCACCCGCCGCCACACTGGCGCGGTCCATGCCTCCAGCGGCCAGCCTTCCACGCCGTGCAGGTCCACGCCGGCCATGTTGTCCCAGGTATGGAGTGAATCAATAACGGGGGCCAGCGTTTCCGTATAGTCGATGCGCCGCATCGCCGCGAAGACGCGCACCGTCATCCCCTCGGGCGCTGCGGACCGGATGGCGTCGAGGATGTCCTTGCCATCGGCGTGGATGAACTGCGTGATGGGGAGATGGAAGCTGGTCTCCACATATCGCACATTCTGGTCGGCGAGCGACTGGAAGACCTCGCGTGCAGCCTCGTGATATCGCTCGGGCGAAGTGAACCAGAGCGCGGCGTTGTCGAGGAGCCCTGCTTCGAACGTGGCGAAATCAGGATAGCGGTAGTCCGACGCCCACCAGGCAGGCGGGCCGTCGGCGAACCGGTCGGGCGCAACTTGCCGCAGCAGCGCGAGCGGCAGGGCCCCTTCGATATGGAGGTGGGTCTCGGTCTTGGGCAGCCGGGTGATGAACTCGCGGAGGCGGGTTTCGGCAGATGATGCGATATTGGAAATGGCCATCCCCCTAACCTATGGGCCGCGCCCGCGGCCCGCCAGCAGAGGAGTCCGCATGCGGATTCGCCGCACCCTTGCCCTGGGCGTGGTGGCGCTCAGCGCTGCCGCGCCACTCCGCGCCCAGTCGGCATTCCTGCTCAAGCCCGATGCCGTCTATGACGGTGTCACCGATCAACCACATCGAGGGTGGGCCGTACTGGTGCAGGGCGACACAATTGCCCGCGTGGGTCCCTCGGCCGACATCTCCGCCGCCGGTGCAACGGTCATCTCACTGAGCGGGCTCACGCTCATGCCCGGCATGATTGAAGGCCATTCCCACCTGCTGCTCCATCCCTACAACGAGGCGCCATGGGATCGGCAAGTCCTGTACGAACCACTGGCGCTGCGCATCGCGCGCGCTACTGTCGCCGCGCGCACCACGCTCGATGCCGGCATCACCACCGAGCGAGACCTGGGCACGGAGGGCGCGGGCTACGCCGATGTCGGGCTGCGTGACGCCATCAGGCAGGGGATCATCCCCGGCCCCCGAATCCTCGCGAGCACGCGCGCGATCGTCGTGACCGGTTCCTACGGACCGCGCGGCGCCCCGGAGCGGGACATGGCTTTCGGCGCCGAAGAAGCAGACGGCGTGGATGGCCTGACCCGGGTGATCCGTGACCAGATCGGCAAGGGAGCCGACTGGATCAAGCTGTATGGCGATTACGGCTGGGGCCCGCACGGCGAGTCTGAGCCGACGTTCACGGAAGCCGAGATGAAGCTGGCGGTCGAAGTGGCGGGGAGCGCCAGGCGGTTCGTGGCCGTGCATACCGGCACCGAGGAAGGGATGCGGCGAGCGGCGCTCGCCGGTGTGCGCACCATCGAGCATGGTGACGGTGGCACGCCCGAGGTGTTCAAGCTGATGGCCGAGCATCATGTGGGATATTGCCCCACCCTGGCCGCCACCGAGGCCATTTCCATCTACCGCGGCTGGAAGCCTGGCCAGCCCGAACCGGCGGGGATGCGGCGGAAGCGCGCCAGTTTCCGCGCCGCGCTCGACGCCGGCGTGGCCATCTGTTTTGGTGGCGATGTGGGCGTCTTTGCCCACGGCACCAATGTGCGTGAACTGGAGCTGATGGTCGACTATGGCATGACGCCGGCGCAGGCCGTACATGCCGCGACGGCGGGAAACGCCGACATCTTCGGCCTTGATGACCGGGGGCGCATCAAGCCCGGCCTGCTCGCGGACCTGATCGCGGTTGAGGGCGACCCGACGAAGGACATCGGGGCGCTGCGGAAGGTGAAATTCGTGATGGAGGGCGGGAAGACGGAGAAGAAGTAGACAGATGGACAGTTGGACAGTTGGACAGTGCTTTCAGGCAGGCATCTGTTCATCTGTCCATCTGTCCAACTGTCCATCTGTCCAACTGTCCGTCTAACCGCCCAGCCGCCTGACCATTCTCGCCCCCGCCCAGCTCATCACCAGCAACCCCCCAACGATCAACGCCGAGACAGGGTCGCCCAGGATCATGCCGATGAGGAGCGCGATGGCGATGAGGAGACCGAGCGCCGGCAGCCACGGGTAGCCCCACGCCCGGAAAGGTCTCGGCGTCGTGGGTTCCTTCCGGCGCAGGACGAAGAGTGCCGAAAACGCCGCGACGTAGAGCAGTACGATCAATATGATGTCCACCGCCACCACGGCGGAGAACGAGCCGAGCAGAAAAAATCCCATCATCACCGCGATACTCAGCGCCAGGGCAATTGCGGGTGTGCCACCCTTGTTCACGCGCGTGGCAAGCCGGGGAAAGAGCCCGTCCTCACCCATGGCGAGAATGACGCGGGGCGCTGCCATGATCTGCGCGTTCACGGTGCCGAGGATGGACACGATCATGATGAGCCGGATGACCGTATCGCCGCGGACCCCGAAGATGAGGCGCGCTACCGTCCCGCCGACGAAGCTGTCGTGCGCCATGTTCTCGATCGGCAGGACTGTCAGGAAGGCGGCGTGCAGCAGGAAGTAGACCACGATCACGAGACCAAGGCCGCGGAACATGGACTGCGGAATGGTGCGGCCAGGGTCAGTGATCTCGCCGCCGCAGTAGAGCACGGCGTAGTACGTGTCGTAGGTGAAGATGACGCCCTGCATTGCCACGGCGAACGCCAGCAGCAGCCCCCAGCCCGATGGCACCTGGGCCCTGGCGACGGTCGCGGGCTCGGCGTGAGGCATGAAGAAGGCCGCCCCAACCAGCAGGAGCAGCGCGACAGTCTTCATCAGGCTGGTTATCTCCTGGGTGCGGGCGCCGGATTGCACGCCCAGCCACTGGAGAAATGCCAGCATCCCAAGCAGGGCGAGCCCGACCAGCGCGGGGTGCCCCGCAAGAGGCTGGAAGAGCACGCCGAGGTACTCGCCCGCGAGCAGCAGCAAGGCCGGAGGCCCGATGCACCAGTTCACCCAGTCGGCATAGCCGATAAAGATTCCCGCCCCCTCGCCGAACGCGCGTCGCACGTAGACATAAAAGCCGCCCGAGTGCGGCAGCATGGCGCCCAGTTCGGAAAGAATATTGGCGCCGAGCAGCGCACTGGCGGCCCCTAGTACCCACGCGAGCAGGTAGAGGACCGGATCCGGAAGCGCGGCCGCCACGTCGCCGGGTGTCGCCAGAATCCCCCCGCCGACGGTCGCACCCACGGCAATGGCCAGTCCAAAGACACTTCCGAGGGCGCGGCGGAGGCCTGCGGGATGGCTATCGGCCAAGGGGCGTCCCGAAGATGGACAGTTGGACAGCTGGACAGATGGACAGTACCGCTATCCACACCGACTGTCCAACTGTCCGACTGTCCAGCCGTCCAGCTGTCCAACTGTCCGCCCTTCCCATCCTGCCCTATCTTCTCCCCATGTTCCCCTACCGCGACGACAATCCGACCCTGAAGACGCCGGTGGCCACCATGGCCATCATCGCGCTCAACGTGGCGGTGTGGGTGCTGGTGCAGGGGATGGGATCGGAGCCGTACCTGGCCAAATCGGTGTGTGAACTGGGACTCGTGCCGGGGGACTTTCTCGGGCGGCTGCCCGCCGGCACCGCCGTGCGGATGGGCCCGGGAGTCGATTGCATCTTCTCGGGCGAGCCGTCGTGGTACACCCCGCTCACGTCCATGTTCCTCCACGGCGGCTGGCTGCACCTGATCGGCAACATGTGGTTCCTCTGGCTCTTCGGGAACAACGTCGAGGACTCGATGGGGCGGGTGCGGTATGTGCTCTTCTACCTGCTCTGCGGGCTCGCGGCGGCCTCTACCCAGACTTTCCTCAATCCGTCGAGCGCCGTGCCGATGGTGGGCGCCTCGGGCGCCATCAGCGGTGTCATGGGCGCCTACGTGCTGCTCTATCCCCGGGTGCGGGTGCACGTCCTGCTGGTGCTGATCATCTTCATTACCAGAATCCAGCTCCCGGCGTGGGTCATGCTCGGCTACTGGTTCCTGCTCCAGCTGGCGGGCGGCGCATCGACCCTGGGCGCCCAGGACGGCGGCGTCGCATTCTGGGCCCACGTGGGTGGCTTCGCGGCCGGTGCCATCCTGATTACGCTCTTCAAGGACCGGGCCCTGGTGGCCCAGCACCGCGCCCTGGCGCGCACCATGTGATATTACGGTCATACCCATGACACACCTCCCGGCTGGCGCCACGGCGCGCCCCGATCCGCACCTCCCGGTGCACCCGCGCAATCCCGGCATGCCGCTCGAGCTTGACTGGGTGCAGAGCGTGCGCGTCAATCGCAGCGCCGTGGAACGGCGCGCCGCGTCTCTCGGCGCGCGTCGCACGGTGAAGAAGCAGTGGCAGGCCGCCTGGCTGCTGCGTGCGGTGACGCTGATGGACTTGACCACGCTCTCGGGCGATGACACGCCAGGGCGGGTACGACGGCTCTGCGCCAAGGGACGCGCCCCCGTGCGGCCCGACCTGCTCGAGGCACTGGGCGCGACGGCGCTTCCCATCCGTGTGGCCGCCATCTGCGTGTATCACGCCATGGTCGAGACGGCGGTCGACGCGCTGGCCGGTTCCGGCATTCCCGTCGCCGCCGTGTCCACCGGATTTCCGGCGGGACTCTCGCCCTTCGAGCAGCGGCGCGACGAGATCACGGCGTCGGTCGGGGCGGGCGCCGAGGAGATCGACGTCGTGATCACCCGCGCGCACGTCCTCACCGGCAACTGGCAGGCGCTGTACGACGAAGTGCGCGCCTTCCGCGAGGCCTGCGGCGACGCGCACATCAAGACCATCCTCGCCACCGGTGAGCTGGGTACGCTCCGCAACGTGGCGCGCGCCAGCCTGGTCTGCATGATGGCCGGCGCCGACTTCATCAAGACCAGCACCGGCAAGGAAGGCGTCAACGCCACGCTTCCGGTGGGACTGGTCATGGTGCGCCAGATTCGCGAGTACCTGGACCGGACCGGCTACCGGGTTGGGTTCAAGCCGGCAGGCGGGATCCGGAGCGCCAAGGATTCACTGACCTGGCTGGGGATGATGAAGGAAGAGCTGGGCGATGCCTGGCTGCGGCCGGAACTGTTCCGCCTTGGCGCCAGCAGTCTGCTCACCGACATCGAACGCCAGCTGGAATATTTCGTGACCGGCCGGTACTCGGCCGACTACCGTCATCCACTGGGCTGATCATGGCATCCATCAGCGAAATCTTTGAAACCATGGAGTATGGGCCGGCGCCCGAAGCGGCCCGTCCCGCGCTGGACTGGATCGCGGAACATGGCGGTGGGCCGGGGCACTGGATCAACGGCAAGTGGACCAGGCCCGCTGGCGGCGAGTGGTTTGACAGCGTCAACCCGGCGAGTGGCAAGGCGCTCGCCAAGGTGGCGCAGGGGAGCGCCCGCGACGTGAACGCGGCCGTGCGCGCGGCCCGCGCCGCGCAAGCCGAGTGGGCGGCCCTGGGCGGGCATGGAAGGGCGCGTCACCTGTACGCGCTCGCGCGGCAGGTGCAGAAGCATTCCCGGCTGTTTGCGGTGATGGAATCGCTGGACAACGGCAAGCCGATCCGCGAGTCTCGCGACATCGACATCCCGCTGGTAGCCCGGCACTTCTACCATCACGCCGGCTGGGCCCAACTGATGGAGACGGAGCTGGCCGGCATGGCGCCGCTGGGCGTCGTGGGCCAGATCATTCCGTGGAATTTCCCGTTGCTCATGCTCTCGTGGAAAATCGCGCCCGCGCTTGCGATGGGTAACACGGTGGTGCTCAAGCCGGCCGAGTTCACCTCGCTCACGGCGCTGCTGTTCGCGGAGATTGCCGGGGAGGCCGGCCTGCCGCCTGGCGTCATCAACGTGGTCACCGGCGACGGCCGCACCGGCGAGCTGCTGGTCAAGCACGATGACGTGGACAAGATCGCGTTCACCGGGTCCACCGACGTGGGCCGGCTCATTCGTGTGGCCACGGCCGGGAGCGGCAAGCGACTGTCGCTCGAGCTGGGTGGCAAGAGCCCGTTCATCGTGTTCGAGGATGCCGATCTCGACAGCGTGGTCGAGGGCGTGGTGGATGCCATCTGGTTCAACCAGGGCCAGGTCTGCTGCGCGGGCTCGCGCATCCTGGTGCAGGAAGGCGTGGCCGAGCGGCTGGTACACAAGCTCCGCGCCAGGATGGAAATGCTGCGTGTCGGCAATCCGCTCGACAAGGCGGTGGACATCGGCGCCATCATCGCGCCGGTGCAGCTTGAGAAGATCAGCCAGCTGGTGCAGCAAGGGAGGGACGAGGGCGCCACCATCTGGCAGCCATCTTGGAGCTGTCCCACCGAGGGCTACTTCTTTCCGCCCACGCTCTTCACCGATGTCGCGCCATCGGCCACCGTGGCGCAGGTGGAAATCTTCGGCCCCGTCGTGGTGCTCATGACGTTCCGCACGCCGGCCGAGGCGGTGGAACTCGCCAACAACACCCGCTACGGGCTCGCGGCCAGCGTCTGGACCGAAAGCGTGAACCTGGCGCTCGACATTGCACCGAAGCTTGCCGCGGGAACCGTGTGGGTGAACTGCACCAACGTGTTCGATGCCGCGGCGGGATTCGGTGGCTATCGCGAGAGCGGGTTCGGGCGAGAGGGTGGACGCGAGGGGCTGATGGAGTACGTGAAGCCAAGTTGGGAAGACGGGAGGACGGGAAGACGGGAAGGCAGAAAGGCGGTCGGGAAGGCGGGAAGGCGGGACGGCGGGAAGAACTCGAAGGATGGGTCCGTCCCGTCCTCCCGTCTTCCCGACTTCCCGCCTATTGACCGTACCGCCAAGCTCTACGTCGGCGGCAAGCAGGTGCGGCCGGATGGCGGCTACAGTGATCCGGTGTTCGACGTCGCCGGGCGACAGGTAGGCGAGGTGTCGCGCGGCAACCGCAAGGACATCAGGAATGCGGTCGAGGCCGCGCACAAGGCGCGGGGCTGGGCCGAGGGCACGGCGCACAACCGGGCGCAGGTGCTCTACTACATCGCGGAAAACCTGGCTGAGCGTGCGGAGGAGTTTGCCGGCCGGCTGGCAGGCAGCCGGGAAGACGGGAAGGCGGGAAGTCCGGAAGTCGACGCGAGCATCCGGCGCCTCTACACCTGGGCCGCGTGGGCCGACAAGTGGGACGGCCACGTGCACCGGACGCCCTACCGCAACGTGACCCTCGCCATGCCCGAGCCCCTTGGCGTGATCGGCATTGAATGCGCCGAGGAGGCGCCGCTTCTCGGCTTTGTGTCCACGATGGCGCCGGCCATTGCCATGGGCAACCGGGTCATCCTGCTCCCGTCGGAACGCTGGCCGCTGGCTGCCACCGACCTGTACCAGGTGCTGGAGACGTCCGATGTCCCGGGCGGCGTCGTCAACATCATCACCGGCCCGCATGCGGAACTCCGTCCTGTGCTGGCAGCACATGATGACGTGGACGGGATGTGGCAGTTCGGGTCGGCAGAGGGAGCGGAGGAGGTCGAACGGCTGTCTGCCGGCAACATGAAGCGCACGTGGGTGAGCTACGGCCGCCCGCGTGACTGGTTCGACGGGATGCAGGGTGAGGGCACCGAGTTCCTCGAGCACGCTACCCAGGTCAAGAACATCTGGGTGCCCTACGGTGAGTGATGGTCGAATACATCACGCTCAATGCCTCGGCGGCAAAGCAGGTGCTGCAGCGCTGGACCGCGCACATCACACCGGGCCAGGTCATCGTTGCCGCCGCGTCGCTGCTGCTGGTGTGGGTGGTGTGGAAGGCGTTTGGGGCGAGGAGTTGAGCGCTAGGCGCTAAGCGCTAAGCGCCAAGAGCGGTACCTTCGCACAGCGCTCAGCGCTCAGCGCTCAGCGCACAGCGCCATGCTTGATCGACTTCCCCTCCACCAGAAACACCACATCTTCGCCGATGTTGGTGGCCAGGTCGGCCACCCGCTCCAGGTTGCGGCTGACCAGGGCCAGTTCCATCCCCGCGCTGATGTTGCGCGGGTCTTCCATCATGTGGGTGAGCAGGATCCGGAACACGGAGCGGTGCAGCGCGTCCACCCTGTCGTCGCGGGCGCAGACATCACGGCCCGCATTCGCATCGGCCCGCACGAACGCCTCCAGCGCATCGGCCAGCATCTCGCGCGCGCTCCTGGCCATCTCGACCAGTTCCGGCTCCGGCGCGATGGGGCTCGCTTCCAGCAGGCGCTCGGTGCTCTGGGCAATGTTGACGGCGTGGTCACCGACCCGCTCCAGGTCGCTGGCGATGCGGAGTGCAGACGTCACCATCCGGAGATCCCGCGCCATCGGCTGCTGCAGGGCCAGCAGGCGGATGCACTGGTCCTCGATTTCCACTTCCATTGCATCCAGCCGGCTGTCGCCGGCGATGACCCCGGCCGCCTTGGCGGCGTCACGTTCCAGCAGTGATTCCAGCGCGCGCGCCAGCGCCGCCTCTGCTTCGCCCGACATGGCGAGGAGGCGCCCCTTGAGGTCGGCCAGCTCGTCGTGAAAATGGCGATGGGTGTCCGCCGTCATCCGAATCTCCCCGTGATGTAGGCCTCGGTCCGCTCATGCACCGGGGCGGTGAACAGCCGGCTGGTGGGGCCGAACTCGACCAGGTGGCCGCCGTCAAGAAAGGCGGTCGTGTCACTCACGCGCGCCGCCTGCTGCATGTTGTGGGTGACAATGACGATCGTGAACTCCCGCTTCAGGTCGAAGACGAGCTCCTCGAGCTTGCGGGTCGACGCCGGATCGAGCGCCGAGGTTGGTTCATCCATGAGCAAGACATCCGGCCGGTTGGCCAGCGCGCGGGCCAGGCAGAGGCGCTGCTGCTGGCCGCCCGAGAGCCCGGTGCCCGGTTCATCGAGCCGATCCTTCACCTCGTCCCAGAGCGCCGCCTTGCGCAGGCAGGATTCCACCAGTCCAGGAATGTTCCGCCGGGGGTCCAGCGCGTTCAGCGTTGGGCCATAGGCCACATTGTCGTAGATGCTCCTCGGGAAGGGATTGGGGCGCTGGAACACCATTCCGACCCGCTGCCGCAGCGCGACCACGTCGACATCCGCGCCAAAGATCGAGCGGCCGTCCATCAGGATGTCACCGCTGTGGCTGGCTCCCGGTGTCAGCTCGTTGAGCCGATTGAGGGAGCGCAGGAAGGTGCTCTTGCCGCTACCGGACGGGCCGATGATCGCGGTCACGGCATGGCGCGCCATTGGGAAGCTCAGCTGGTGAAGAATCTCCCGTGCCCCGTACCTGAAGCTGAATCCTCGCGCCTCGATGGCTGGGTTGAGGGGCTCAGCCGGAGCGTCGGCTGCACGCGGGGTGACTCCGGCTCGGGCCAGCGAGCGCAGGGCGTCGGTCGTCGTATTCATCCGAACCGGCCCGTGAGATAGGCATCGGTCTGTTCCTCGGCGGGTGCGGTGAAGAGCTGCTGGGTCGGCCCGGTCTCGACCATCGAGCCAAGGTAGAAGAAGCTGGTGGTGTCGCTGACCCGCGCGGCCTGCTGCAGGTTGTGCGTGACAATCACGATGGTGAAATCGCGCCTGAGGTCAAAGAGCAGCTCCTCGATGCGCTGGGTGGCGCCCGGGTCCAGTGATGCCGTTGGCTCATCGAGCAGGATGACCTCCGGCTGCGGAGCGATAGTGCGCGCCAGGCAGAGTCGCTGCTGCTGGCCGCCGCTGAGCGCCATGGGATTGCCCCGGAGGCGGTCCTTCACTTCATCCCAGAGCGAAGCCTGCCGTAACGCACGCTCCACCGCCGCGTCCAGGGCCCGTCCCCGCGGCCGGCCGGAGTTGCCGTCCACCCGCAGTCCCGCCGCGACGTTGTCATGGATGGACATCGCGGGAAAGGGAGTCGGCTTCTGGAATACCATGCCGACCTTGCGCCGGAGCTGCATGGGGTTGACGCGCGGCGCATAGATGTCATTCCCGTCCAGCAGCACCCGGCCCGTGATCCAGCCACCGTCGCTCAGTTCATGCATCCGGTTAAGGGTCCGCAGATAGGTAGACTTGCCGCACCCGGAGGGCCCGATCAGCGCGTGCACCTGATTCCTGGCAAATGCCAGCGACACGCTGTTCACCGCCGTGAACGTGCCATACATGGCCGTGAGCTGATCGGTCTCGAGTCGGATGGAGGCTTCAGCCACGACGCGTCCGCCCCATCGCCACATGCGACCCCAGGCTCAACAGGAGGACCAGCAGGATCAGGACCAGCGCCGCCGCCCAGGCGTAGTCGTGCCATTGCTCGAAAGGGCCGGTGGCGTAGGTGAAGACCGTGAGCGGCAGCGCCGCCATGGGCTCGTTGATGCTGGTGACGAGGTACTGGCTGCCCAGTGCGGTGAAGAGGAGCGGCGCCGTCTCACCCGCGATGCGGGCCACGGCCAGGAGGCCGCCGGTGACGATGCCCGGCAGGGCGGTCCGAAGCACGATCATCAGCGAGGTGCGCCAGCGCGGATAGCCCAGCGCCAACGCCGCTTCCCGGAGCGAGTTGGGAACCAGCCGGATCATCTCCTCGGTAGTCCGCAGCACCATCGGTATCATCAGCATCGCCAGCGCCACACTGCCGGCCAGCGCCGAGAAGTGCTGCTGCGTGGCCACGATCCAGGCCCAGGCAAAGACGCCGATCACGATGGAAGGCGTGCCGTTGAGGACGTCCGCCACGAAGCGCGCCGTCCATGCGAGGCGGCTGGACGAATACTCCGCGCAGTAGATCCCGGCCAGGATTCCCGTGGGAAGTCCGATCAGCGACGCCACGCCGACGATCAGGAGCGTGCCGACAATCGCGTTGGCCACGCCACCGCCAGCTTCGCCAGCGGGCGCCGGAAGCGCGGTGAAAAATTCCCAGCTCAGGCTCGACGCACCCTTGAGGACCAGGGTGAACAGGATGAGCAGCAGCGGGAGCAACGCGAGCAACACGGCGAACCCGGTCAATAGCACCATGACCGAGCTGCTCGCGCGCCGCAGTGACCGGATGTGCATCAGAGCGCCCTGCTTCCGGCGCTGGATCCTCGGGCCACCCGCCAGATCAGCAGCCGAGCCCCGGCGTTGACCAGGATAGTGACCCCGAAGAGCACCAGCGCGACATAGGCCAGTGCCGACAAGTGCATGTTGCTCACCGCCTCTGCGAACTCATTGGCGATCGCCGCGGCCATGGTGTACCCCGGCGCGAAGAGCGAGGCAGCGATCTCGTGCCGGTTGCCGATGACCATGGTCACCGCCATCGTCTCGCCCAGGGCACGTCCGAGGCCCAGGATGATGGCTCCCAGGATGCCCGAGCGCGCATACGGCAACACGGCCGTGCGGACCGCCTCCCAGCGCGTGGCACCCAGGGCCAGTGCCGCCTCGCGCTGGCTGTTGGGCACGGCCGCCAGGACTTCTCGTGCCACCGACATGATGTACGGCATGACCATGATGGCGAGAATGATGCCGGCGGACAGCATCGATGGACCGTAGACCGGACCCTTGAAGAAAGGCAGGAAGCCAAGCGCCTGCTGGAGGAACGGAAACACCGAGGCGCGCAGCAGCGGGATCAGTACGAAGATGCCCCAGAGCCCGTACACCACGCTGGGAATGGCAGCCAGCAGCCCAATCACGAATGCGATGGGCTGGCGCAGTCTTCTCGGCGCAAATTCGGTGAGGAAAATGGCCACACCGAGCGAGAGTGGGACGGCAATGGCCAGGGCGATAAGAGATGAAAGCAGCGTTCCGTAGATGAGCGGGAGGGCGCCGAAGCGCTCGGACACCGGATCCCATGCGCTCGAGGTCAGGAAATCGATGCCGAACGACCTCGCCGCCGGTCGCGCGCCAGTCCACAGCTCCCAGACCAGGAAGCCCAGCAGGATGGGGAGGACCAGCGCCGTGAGCGTCAGGAGCCCGCGAAAGACCAGATCTCCATGCTGCCGCCGCTCAAGCGAAATGCGGTCGCCGGCGACGTGATGTTCTACCGAAGTAGTCATTGCCGGCAAGCTAGCAGTCGCATTGCCCCGGCGGGTCACGGCGATGTAACGAGTGTGTCACACGGAGGGCTTGGGGGTTGGGGCGTGGGGCGTGGGGCGTGGGGCTTGGGGCGCAAGGCTTAAGGCTTGGGGACGGGCACTCTCACGCCCCACGCCCCATGCCCCATGCCCTACACCCTACATCCTCCCCACCCGCTGCCTGACGAGCTCCACCACCGGCGTCGGCAACGGCGCATAGTGCAGCTCTTCCGCCATCCGCTGGGCTTCGGGCGAGATCATCCAGGAGAGAAATGCCTTGATCTCCGCGGCCTTGGTGCCGTCAGGGTTGCTGGGCTTGACCAGCAGCCAGGTGAAGGAGGCAATCGGGTAGGCCGCGTCGCCGGGAGGATTGGTGATTGACACCCGGAAATCGGTGCCTGGCTTGAGGTCCGCGCCTGATGCGGCGGCAGTTACGCTGGCCAGCGAGGGTTCGACAAAACGACCGGCCGAGTTCCTGACGTCGGCATACGGCAGGCCGTTGCTGATGGCATAGATCAACTCCACGTAGCCAATCGTGCCGGGGTTCTGCTTCACCAGCTGGGTCACGCCTTCATTGCCCTTGCCGCCCAGGCCCGTGGGCCAGTTGACGGACGTGCCCGCTCCAACCGCCTGTTTCCACTCCGGCGAGACCTTCGAGAGATAGTCGGTAAAGATGAACGTCGTGCCCGAGCCGTCGGACCGATGGGCCACGATGATGTCCTGGGCCGGCAGGGTGACGCCCGGGTTGCTGCTGGCGATGCGGGGATCGTTCCAGCGAGTGATCCGGCCGAGGAAGATATCGGCGATGGCCGTGCCGTCGAGCTTGAGCCGGGTCTGGCCGATGCCCGGAAGGTTGTAGGTCACGACGTCGGCACCGAGCACGGTCGGGATGTGCGCTACGTTGCCGGCCACCGCGCCGATCTGCTGGTCGGACATGGGTCCGTCGGTCGCACCGAAATCGACGGTGCCCTCGGTGAACTGGCGGATGCCGCCACCCGAGCCGATCGACTGGTAGTTGATCTTCACGCCGGTCTGCCGGGCGTAGGCATCGAACCACTTGGCGTAGATCGGGTTGGGGAAAGTGGCGCCGGCGCCTGTCAGGGCGACCGCTCCGGCGGTGGGAGCTGAGCGTGCGTCGTCCGTACGCCGTGCCGTCCCGTCGCCACCGCACGCGGAAAGGACCATCAATGCGGCCAGCGCCGCCGGGACAAACCGCTTCATGCACCCTCCGAGGGCGTTGAGCTTGAAATTCCGCATCAGAAGACCACCTGCGCCTGCAGCAATCCCTGCGTCCGGACGGCCTGGGCGGCGGGCGAGGGAGCGCCGCCTTCGTACATCAGGTGATCGATGTCGGCCAGCAGGCGAAGCGCCGGACTGACCTGCCATGCCACGCCGCCGATCAGCCTGGTCTGCCGATTGTTCGCGATGTCAGTGTCGGGATCCACGTCATCCACTCGCGCGATCAGCGAAACCGGCCGGCCCGGCATCCGCAGCACGCCGAAGGCACTGAGGATGCGCCCGGTGCGCGTGGCGCTGTCGGGCAGGGAGGGTGCGGCGGGCGCATCGAGCCGGTCACGCGTCAGGCCTGCTTCCGCAGCGAGCGTGAACAGCGAACTGCGATAGGAGAGCATGCCAACCGCGCGCTGCCGCACCCCGCCGCCAGTCGGCGTTCCGTACTGGCCAAAGGCAGCGAGCCGCAGTCCGCCGGTACGGGACCCGTCATCGGTTGGCAGGACACGAACCGAGACACGGCCGGCGACGTCCTTCCGCCGGTCACCCGGCGCGTGGTTGTATCCCTCGCCGTTATAGAGCCCGACCTGGGCGGTCACGGCGTCGCCGCGCCAGGCGCCATCCGCGCCAACGCCGAAGTCGGACGAGCTGAGGTACCCGGCGCGGTCCAGCACCGTGGTGCCCTGCATCCGGTAGTCCCACACCGTTTCCTCATAGTCGAGCCAGGGTGTCTGCATCTGGCCCAGCTTGAGAGTGACCGGACCGCCGCCAGGGGTCCACGTGGCGTAGGCGTACTTGAGCCGCAGGTCCAGCGACCCGTCGTCTACCCGGTGAATATCCGAGGTCACTCGCATGCCGACGTGGTGGCCGAGGGCACCGGTCACGTTCACGTAGGCGCGCGTCACGTCAAAGTTGTTGCCGTGAGCCGCGGTGTCACCCAATTGGTAGAGGTATTGCGCGTAGATGACGCCGCCCACCTTCACGGGGCTGTCGGACTGCTGTGCCAGTGCTGGTGCGGCGAGGACGAGAAGGAGTGCCGAGATCCCGCCAGGGGAACTTCGCATGCATGCTGCTCCGTGCGTTCGGGTCGCGCCCGGCCCTGGGTGGTCCGGGACGTGCGAACGAACGCCCGCGCACGTCACGGCTCGGCGCGGGGAAAGTCACGAAGAAGTAACAAGACGGGAAGACGGGAAGACGGGAAGGCGGGAAGACGGGAAGGCGGGAAGATCTGGAGGAATCTGCACTTCCAGCCTTCCCATCTTCCCGCCTTCCCGTCTTAAGGCACCCACATCCCGATCGTCGTCCCGTGCCCCAGCTCGCTTTCGGCCCAGACCCGGCCGCCGTGGCTCTCGATCAGGTGCCGCACGATGGCGAGCCCGAGTCCCGTGCCGCCGATGGCACGGGCGCGGGATGGATCCGCGCGGTAGAAGCGCTCGAAGATCCTGGGCAGGTGCTCCTGGCTGATTCCGCTTCCAGTGTCGCTGACGGCAAGCAGGACACCGCCGGCGTCGGCCCGCGCCGACAGGGAGATCTGGCCACCCCGCGGCGTATGGCGCAGCGCATTGTCGAAGAGATTGGTGAGAATCTGCCGGGCTGCATCCGGGTCGAGGCGGGCCGTCAGTCCCGGCCCGACGTCCATGTGCAGCGCCACCCCGCTCTCGGCGGCCCGGCGGCCCAGGCCAGCCCACGCCTCGCGCGCTGCGACTGCGGGATCGATCTCCTCCGGCGCGGGCTGCCAGCGCCCCGATTCGATACGTGACAGGTCGAGGAGGTCGTCCACCAAGTGCTGCATGCGGCGCGCATTGGCGAGAACGATCTCCAGAAACCGCTGCCTCGTCGCGGGCTCGAGGTCATCAGTGAGCACGGTTTCGGTGTAGCCGGCAATGGAGGTGAGCGGCGTCTTGAGCTCGTGAGAGACGTTGGCGACGAAATCTCGTCGCACCGTTTCCAGGTTGCGCAGTGTCGTGATGTCGCGAACCACGAGCACCGCTCCTCCCTCGGGCAGGGCGTGGGCCGACAGCTCGACGGTCCTGTCGTTGACGCGGAGAACGGTGGTTGCGCTGGACGTGCCCTCGAGCGCCGCCTGCACCAGTGCGTGCGCGTCGGGCGCCCGGAACAGTTCCGCGAGGTCGGGCATCGGATCCTCGCCCTCGTAGCCAAGGATCCGGCGCGCAGCAACGTTGGCGGTTGTAACCCGGCCCCGTGCATCGGCCCTGATCACTCCTTCGGCCATGGCCGCCAGGATGGTCGCGCTGTCCGCCTGCTCCCGCCGCAGCTCTGCGATGCGCTGCTCGATCTGCTGGTGCATGTCGCGGAGCGCACGGACCAGGACATCGATTTCGCGGGTTCCCGGCCGCGGATAGCGGGGCTCGTGGCCTGCGGCGATGGACCGGGCGGCGTCAGCGAGCCCGATGATGGGTCGCGACACGCTGCGAGCTGCGAGCAGGGCCAGGCAGAGGCCCACCACGAGCGCCAGCGCGGTCGCACCGGCAACGGACCACTGGCTGCGATGGACGATCGCATCTACTCGCTCGAGGTCTTCGGCGACCCGGACCACGCCCGGGCCGCCGCGGATGGCCACGTACATGAAGTCGCGCCCTACCGTGGCGCTGTGGCGCTTCGCGTGGCCCACGCTCCCCGCCAGCGCCGCCTGCACCTCGGGGCGACCCAGATGATTTTCGATGGCGCCGAGGGGGCCTTCCGGGAAATCGCTGTCGGCGAGCACGACACCGGTTGCACTGATCACGGTGATGCGGATCTCGGCGTCGAGCGAGAGCTTGCGAACGACGTGCTGGAGCTCGGCCTGACCGGTGGGAAGCGCCCGCAGCACCAGCGTGGCGTTGCGCTCCAGCTGGCGCTGCACATCCACTTCGAGATCACGGCGGAGGGCGCGCTCGGCGCGCCAGAGCAGAATCGCGAGCGCAACCGTTACCACGAAGAAGGTGCCCGTAGCCAGGCGGCCGCTGAAAGTCACGGGCGCGAATTCCCGCGCTCACCGCCGCGGAAGCGGTAGCCGAAGCCGCGCACCGTTTCGATCAGGTCGCCCACGGCCCCGAGCTTGGCCCGCAAGCGCTGGATGTGCATGTCCACGGTGCGCGTCTGGATCTCCGGGTTGGCGTCCCAGACGGCCTCGAGCAGCTGCGGCCGAGACTGGACGCGGCCCCGTCGCTCCGCCAGCGTGAGCAGCAGCTTGTATTCGGTTGCGGTGAGGTCGAGCGGCTGATCGTCCAGCGTGACCCGGTGTGCGGCGCGGTCGATCACGATGGCATCGGCGGTCAGGGTCGAGCCGGCCGAAACCGGTGGCGACGCAAGCCGCCGCAGTACCGCGCCGACCCGAAGCACCAGTTCGGCGGGCGAAAAGGGCTTGGTGAGGTAGTCATCAGCACCGAGTGTCAGCCCCTTGATGCGATCGGCTTCCTGCTGGCGGGAAGTCAGCAGGATCACGCCCACGTCCCGCGTCTCTTCCACCCGGCGGAGTTCCTGCAGCACCTCGTAGCCTGACATGACCGGCAGCATGAGGTCCAGGACCACCACATCAGGGCGCTCCTCCCGTGCGGCACGCAGGGCATCCGCGCCGTTGGACGCGGTTGAGACGCGGTAGCCGGCCTTGGCCAGGTGGTAGGCCACGAGCGCCGTGATGTCGGCTTCGTCATCTACCACAAGGATCCGGCTGGTCATACGGGCAGGCTCGGCGATGGTGGGCGGGAAGTCGGAGACCGCACCGGGCGAGTACATCGTCGGCAAAGATATATGCGTCCACCCAGGCAGGAGCAAGAGCCGTTATATTTTCCGCCCATGCTCGCATCACTCCTGCTGCTGGCGGCGCTGACGGTTCCCCATCCGGCGCCGCCTGATACAGCGCACCTCGTCATCGTTGCCACAACCGATGTGCACGGCCGGGCCTTCGCCTGGGATTACACCACCGACAGGTCCTTTCCCGGCGGCCTGACCCGGGTGGCCACAGTGGTGGATTCGCTGCGCCATGCCTATCCGGGGCAGGTCCTCCTGGTGGATTCCGGCGACCTGATCCAGGGCGATCCCTTCGCCGCCTACTTTGCCCGCATCGCGCCGCAGGACACCAACCCCATCGTCCGGGCCATGAACCTGGTGGGGTACGACGCCGCCACCCTCGGCAATCACGAATTCAACTGGGGGCTGGCCACGCTGGCGAAGGCGCTGCGGGGCGCCCGGTTTCCCTACGTGAGTGCCAACATCCGGGGACTGCCGCGTGATACGCTGATGCACGCCCCGTTCGTGGTGCTGCAGCGTGAAGGCATCAGGGTCGGCATCACCGGCTTCACGACCCCGGGCGTCATGATCTGGGACCGGAAGAACGTCGCCAATCGGGTGCGGCTCGAGCGGATTCCCGCGGCTGCGCGCCGGGTGCTGCCGCAACTCGACCGCCAGTCGGATTTCGACATCGTGCTGATCCACAGCGGCATGGACGGGGAGTCGTCCTACGACACGACGGGCGTCGGCATCGAGAACGCCGCCGCGATGCTCGCGACGATGCCCGTCAAGCCGGACCTGGTCGTCGTGGGGCATTCTCATCGGGAAATGCGTGACTCCGTGATCAACGGCGTCCATTTCGTCCAGCCCAGGAACTGGGCCCAGAGTGTCGTGGTGATGCACGTGGACCTGGTGCGGAAGGGCTCGGGCTGGACCCCGGTCCGCTGGCACGCCGATCTCGTCCCGCTGGCGAACGAGCCGCCGTCACCGCGCCTGGCCGCGGCGCTCGAGGGCGCCCACGATAGCGTGCGCGCTTGGGTGCGCCAGCCACTCGCCACTGCCACGGCCGCAATGCCACTGGCCATGGCGCGCACCCGGCCCACACCGATCATCGAGTTCATCCAGTCAGTGCAGAAGGAAGTCACCGGCGCCGAGCTGTCCGCCGCTGCGGCGTTCAACCTCGAGGGTGGCTTTCCTGCCGGGGCGGTCCGCCTCTCCGATGTGGCCAGTATCTATCCCTATGAGAACACCCTGCGCGCGGTGCGCATCACCGGCGCGCAACTCAAGGCCTACCTGGAACGGAGCGCCGAGTATTACCAGGTCGACAGGGCCGGCCATGTGAAGCTCAATCCCGCCATGCCGGGCTACAACTTCGACATGATCTCGGGCGCCAGCTACGTCCTCGATCTGTCCAAGCCGGTGGGAAGCCGGATTCGCGACCTCACGGTGCGCGGGAAGCCGGTGGCGCCGAAGGATTCGTTCACGATGGCGGTGAACAGCTATCGCCAGGAAGGCGGCGGCGGCTACACCATGCTGAAGGGCGCCCCGGTCACCTACGACAAGGGCGAGAACATCCGTGACCTGCTGGCGGAGCACTTGCGCGCTCTTGGCACCATTGATCCCGCGCGCTATGGGGCGGAGAACTGGCACATCGAGCCGCCAGCGATGGCCACGGAGGTTGCCGGCGTGCAGGCGCAGCCCGGCGCCAAGAACGAGCGCCGCCAGGCCGGCCACATCGTCCTCCGCATCCTCACGACCAACGACCTGCACGGAGCCCTGGCGACCGAGGCGAAGAGCTGGTCGAAGGGTCGGGAGGTCGGCGGGTTGCCCGTGCTCGAGTCGATGATGGACAGCGCCAAGGCGGAGTGTGACTGTCCGGTGCTCCAGCTCGACGGCGGCGACGAGATGCAGGGCACGCTGGAGTCCAACCTGGTCTTTGGCCGCTCCATGGTGGATGCGCTCAACCTGCTGGGACTCGATGCTGCGGCGGTCGGCAACCATGACTTCGACTGGGGCATCGACACGCTCCGCGCGCGCATGCGGCAGGCGCGGTATCCCTGGCTTCTCGCCAACGTCTACGACTCGGCCGTGGGTGGCCGCCCCGCGTGGGCTCGGCCCTGGGCCATGCTGCACGTGGACACGCTCGATGTCGCGGTCGTCGGCTACATCACCGACATCACCAAGAGCATCGTGCGGGCCGACAACGTGAAGGGGCTGGCCTTTCCGGGCGGCGCCGCTGCGCTGGCGGGTGTGCTGGACACGGTGCGCGCGCAGCATCCCGATCTTGTCGTCATCGTCGCGCACGCTGGCGCGGTGTGCACCTCCGGTCGCTGCCAGGGCGAAATCATGGACCTTGCCCGTGATCTTCCGCGCGGGTCGGTGGACGCTATCGTCGCGGGGCACACACACCAGCTCAACAACACAATGGTCAACGGCATTCCCATCGTGCAGGCCCGGAGCAGCGGGACGGCCCTCGGCGTGATGGACCTGGTGCTGGGCGACAGCGGGCTCGCCTGGCGTACCGAGGTGCGCGACACCTGGGCCGATGAGGTGACGCCTGACAGCGCCGAGACGGCGCTCGTGGCCCGGTTCAAGGGGCGCACCGACACCCTCGCGTCGCGACAGATTGCGGTGCTGGCGGACTCGCTGGTGCGGACCAGTCATGATGGCCAGTATCCGCTCGGCAATCTCCTCGCCGATGCCCAGCGGGTCATGGCGCATGCCGACGTGGCCATCATGAACAACGGCGGAATTCGTGCCGACCTTCCTGCGGGCCGGGTGAACTACCGGATGCTCTTCGAGCTGCAGCCGTTCGGCAACAATCTGGTTGTGGCGCAGGTGACGGGGCGGCAGCTGCGGAGCGCGCTGGAGTATTCGGTGCGCGGCGGCAGCGCGCACGTACATGTGTCCGGCGTCACGATGACGTTTGATCCGGCCAAACCCGATGGCCAGCGGCTCATCAAGGTCCTGGTGGCGGGGAAGCCGCTGCGGGACAGCGGGACATATACGCTGGCCGTGAACGATTTCATGTCCACCGGTGGCGACGGGTTCACGATGTTCAATGACCTCACCTGGCGCACCAGCGGGATGTCCTGCCTGGATGCGCTGGTGACCTGGCTCCAGCGGCAGAAATCGCCGGTGCGGGCGGATGAGACGGTGAGGATTGTGGCGAGTCGCCGGCCGTAAGTCGTACGTCGTATGACCTGCGACCTGCGACCTGCGACCTGCGACTTGCGACCTGCGACTTGCGACCTGCGACCTGCGACCTGCGACTTGCGACCTGCGACCTGCGACCTGCGACCTGCGACAAATTTGACCCCATCCCGATCCCGATCTATCTTTGCACGAGGATGCACGAGCCCCCACGGGGGCTCTTTTTTTTGCCAAGAC
>DASSTP010000045.1:0-6472 GCA_035707845.1 Gemmatimonadales bacterium
CTGATGGGTGACGACGGACACCCATGGAGAAGGCAAGCGGCCGGCCATGGCGCGCGCGCCTCGGAGTGAGCGCGTAACGCGTTGCAGAGAGCGCGCTTGGACGAGAGACGAGGGACGGGGGGCGAGGCGGATGTGTTCGACCGGACACGTCGAGACGAAGGGCGATGTGGACCGACAGACACGTCGCAAGTCGTATGTCATACGACGTACGACCTATGACTTACGACCGCCTTATCCCCAGCCGCCTCATGATCTTCAACAGACTCGCATGATCCGCCAGTCCCAGCGCCTCAGCGGTGCGGGTGATCTGCCACTCATGTTCCTCCAGCGCCGAGAGGATGATGCGGCGCTCGGCCTCGGTCCGCTGATCCTGGAACGTGGTGCCCGGCGCGGTTGTGGCGCCGGGGGTGCGGATCTCTTCCGGCACATGCTCGGCCCGGAGCACCTCGCCATCCGCGGCCAGCACCATCCGCTCCAGCACATTCCGGAGCTCGCGCACGTTGTTCCGCTTCCAGTCATGCGCCATGAGCAGCGCCAGCGCCTCGCCCGAGAGCCGCTTCCGCAGCACGCCGAAGCGGTCGCAGATATCAGCCAGAAAGCGCTCCGCGATGGCGCTGATGTCGGATGTGCGATCCCTGAGGGGCGGCACGCGGATGATGTGCGCGTTGAGCCGGTAAAGCAGGTCCTCGCGGAAGCGGCCCTCCCGCACGTCGGCATCGAGATCGCGATTGGTGGCGGCCACGACGCGGGTCTGCACATCCACTGGCCTGGTGCTCCCGACCCGCGTGATACGATGTTCCTCGAGCACGCGGAGCAGCTTGGCCTGCGCCGCGGCGGGCAGCTCGCCCACTTCATCGAGAAAGAGCGTCCCCTGTTCCGCCGCCTCGAAGGCGCCACGCCGCGTAGTGACCGCACCGGTGAAGGCGCCTCGCTCGTGCCCGAACAGCTCGCTTTCCACCAGGTGCTCCGGCAGGGCTCCGCAGTTGATGGCAATGAACGGCGCTGACGGATGGGCGCCCAGCCGGTGGAGATCACGCGCGACCAGTTCCTTGCCGGTGCCGCTCTCCCCCAGGATCAGCACCGTGCTCGGGATGGGCCCGAGCTGCCGGATGGCTGCCTTCAGCTGCTGCATCGGCTGGCTGCTGCCCACCAGCGATGACTCGCCCAGGCGCTCCTGCAGCTGCATGACCTCGAGGCGCAGCCGGCGCCGCTCCAGCGCGCTGGTGAGTTCGTGCAGCACACGCTCCATCGGCTCCGCCTTGTCAATGAAGCCGTAGGCGCCGAGGCGAACCGCCTGGATGCAGCGATCGAAGTTGCCAGTGCCGGTGTAGACAATGACGGGCACTTCCTCGCCGCGATGGTGCAGGGCCCGGAGCACCTCGAAGCCATCCATCCCCGGCATTTCGAGATCCAGCAGCACGCAGTCGATGTCGTTCCGCGCGAGGCGCGTGAGAGCCTCCTCGCCGCCATCGGCAATGGAGGTATCGAAGTCCCCCAGCCGCTTGAGGTCGTACGCATACTGCTCGGCGAGCGGCCGGACATCGTCCACGATGAGAATGCGGGTCACGGGCGCGGGTCTCCAGCAGCCGCGTGGGGCAGGGAGACCTCGAAACGGGAGCCGGCGCCCGGACTGCTCGACGCGCGCAGGGAGCCGTTCAGCTCCATCACCAGCCGCCGCACGCTGGAGAGCCCGAGTCCCGTTCCTGCTTCCTTCGTTGTGCGGAAATCGCGGAACGCGCGGTCGAGCTCGGCGGCCGACATCCCGCGCCCTGTGTCCGTGATCGATATCGTCACCATGCTGGGCTGAACCTCGATGCCGGCCGTCACTGCACCCGCACCGTGAGGCAGGCTCTCGACGGCGTTGGATATGAGGTTATGCAGGATCCGCCGCAGTGTCGGTGCGTCGGCGGCCACCGCCACGTTGCCTGCCGAAGCTGGGATGTCGACGCCAACACGTGCCTCCCCGATGTCGCGCACGACATCGCGCAGCACGCCGGAGACGATCACGCTTCCTCCTGCCAGCTTCGGCGAGAGCTGGGCATAGTTGCGCGCCATTGCCTCGAGATGCGCGACACTGGCCGTGAGGGTGGCCTCCCGCTCGCGATAGACCTGTCGCAAAGCGGGGGCATCATCGCTGGCGGCAAGCTCCGACAGGTGACGCAGGACGTTCCGGATGGGTGCCAGGCTGTTCTTGATGTCATGATTCACCTGGCGGGCCAGGTCGCCGGTGGCTGCCCGGCGCTCGGCATCCCGCAGCTGCGCCACGCTCCGTCCCAGGCGGTGCTGCATGGCACCCAGGGCGGTGCTGAGCCGGCCGATCTCGTCACTCCGGCCGCTGGCAAAATCCTGGTCCAGGTGGTCCACGTCCACCTGCTCCGCCCGTTCCGTCAGGTCCTTGAGCGGCCGGCTCATGCGCGCACCGAGCAGCAGTGCAAGCACGGCAGCCACGATTCCGCTCAGCGCGAGGGCAACGGCAAGCTTCTGGGAGATCCCCTGGCGCAGTTCCGCGATGCCGCTGGCATGACGCCAGACGAGAATGTGAGCGCTGCTTTCCGCACCTGCCGCTGCAGCGAGGGGCAACGAAAATTCCGCGATGGTCGATTGCGCCGGCGCCGAATCGCCGGGGAGTCGCATCGCGATGCCGATGGCCGTGTCGGGTGAGAGCGTGGCAAGCCAGGCCGAGTCGAGGACGGTACCGCCCGTGAGCCGCAGGCCGTGACCCGGAATGGGCACCGTGGCGCTGCGCGCCAGCACCGGCGCGGTACCCGTTGGAGTGCGTGCAAGCCACACGCGGGCGCTGTCCCCTTGCGGCAGGATCGGCTCCTGCTGGCCATAGAGGTTCCGGAACTGGCTCGCGCTCAGCACGGTGCCGCTCGAGTCCTGCAGTTGCACCGCATCGAGGCCCGCCGTGCTCGCCGTGCTCGCGGCGTAGTCGATCAGCCAGCGCCGGGCGTCGGCGTCGCCCGCGAGGGCACGGATGGTGCGCGCGTCCCGGGCGAGGTCGCGCGCAATGACATCGAGCCGGTCGCCGATGCGCGCACCCTCGGTGCTGAGCGCCCGTTGGACCTGCCCGACCGCGCGCCGATTGGCGGTCTCTTCAGCCAGGGCGACGCCGGATGAGAGCTCGCGCCGGACGCCGAGGGCAAAGACGATGAGGGGCAGGAGCGCGGCAACCAGCAGTGCAAGAATGAGCCGCCCGCGAAAGGTCATGGCGTCGGTCGGGTGATGAGCGTGGCGCGTGTCTCGATGAGCGCGGTGAGTCGCGCGCCGCAGAAGATGGACGCGATACTGTCCCGGGAGACCAGCGGGACGGCCAGCACGATCCCTGACTCCCGCCCATCGCTCAGGGCCCAGCCGAACTCGCGCGACTCGAGGCCGATGGACGTCATGCCGGCCAGCGCAGCGAGCCGCTCGGCGATTTCGCGGGCCACCGGATCAGCGGCAAGATAGGCAATCCTCGGCCGCGGCTCGCGAACGCGGGCGATCATGCTGTCGCAGCGGAGCGGCACCGGCGGCGCAGTGATGGAGGGCTCGGCGTCCGTGCTCACGGCGAACCGGGCCAGGTCATCACGTACGCCCGAGGCGGAGCCGGAGTCGGCCAGTGCCGGTATCGGGATCATCGTGTCCGACACCAGCGCGTAGAGCCGGCCCCAGGGTAGCTGCTCGGCGGTCGCCGTGCCGGCAGGAAATGCCTTGAGGAACGGGCCGTGGGCCACGGCCGGCAGCTGGCCGCGCGCCACCAGGACCGATGCGTCGCGCGTGTCTGCCAGCTGCCAGCGAATGGCGGAGGCGCCGAGCAGGCGCGCCAGCGAATCGGTATGCAGCGTGAGCGTGTCGGCAGGATCCGTGACCCAGATGAGCACGGTGTCGGGTGCCGTCACCGGGGCCGGCGGCGGCGCTCCCCGGCCGGCGCAGCCCGCGAGCGCGGCCAGTCCCACAAGGCATGCTCCTCTCATGCCCGAAAATTATCCCGGTTGGGGCTGCACCGGCCGGTTATCGCGACTCTCCCACCAGGAGCTGGCCACTCATGCCGCCCACGTGCAACGAGTCCTCCGGGCCGGAGACCCAGATATTGCTCGGGGCGAGCATCAGGCGCACGGCACCCGCGGTGCGCGCACTCAGCAGCTGACTGGGCCGGTCGGCACTGTCTGCTGCCAGCCACGCGAAGTACATGGAGTCGATGCGGAATCGCACTGGTGCCTGCGAATCCACCTGCACGTCCAGCCAGTCGTGGGTTGAGTCTCGCCGCACGCGGATGGCATGAGGTCCCGCGTGTGCGGCAATCGTGTCATCCGCAAAGTCGAGTGGCAGCAGCCAGTCATAACCCGTCGTCGGGATGGCCTGGCCCGGCGCCCTTCTCGCTGATTCGTGCGCGCTATATCCGCGCGCGCTCGACGCCGAGTACGTCACGCCCTTCATCGCGAGCAGCCGTGTGGCCACGGAGTCACGTACGGTCCAGAAGTTCCCGGACAGGTTGACGCCGGTGAGCGCCGAGTCGCCGAAGATTCGTTCCACCGCGCCCCGAGCGTCGTATTGCAGCAGGAAGCCGAGCGCGGCGCTGGCCTCGCGTGCGCGCTCCTCGGAGCGGTCGCTGCTGTTGAGCAGGTGAATGAGCCGATTGGCCTGGCTGTGCACCGAGAGATGGCGCACGCCCAGCGGCCCGCCAAAGCAGACCGCCAGCACTGCCGCGAGCGAGAGCGGGATGGTCCTGATGCTGGTGCCGCGCGAGACGATGTAGAGCACGGCGATACCGAGCAGCCAGACGGCCAGCACGAGTCCCAGGGTCCGGAGCGGCGTGAGGCCGTACGGCTCGACCCGCTTCCAGAGTGCGAGGATCAGCATGATGGCCGCGGGGACCAGCCCGATGAAGAGCCCCCGGGCGTAGAGGCGGATCCATCCCTCCTCAGGGAGTGACCGCAGCGGATGCACCAGCAGGAAGCCGAGCAGGCCGGCCACCGAGACGGCGGTCACCAGGTAGCCAATCCACCCGTTCGGCCACTGACCGGTCACGATGATCTTGCCGAGATACAGGACGAGGATGACGAGGTAAATGGCGACCAGCGGCATCAGCACATACTGCGTGAAGATCTTGAGCGCACGTGGATAGGTGCGGAATTCGAGCTCCTCGACCTCGTCCGGCACGCCGGCCAGGAAGATCCAGGGATGCACCAGGAAGGCCATGCAGAAGAAGAGCCGGGCGTAGCTCTCGCCCGGCACGTGCATGCCGAAAAGCTTGTCCAGCGCACCCAGGGCGACGGCGAGCCCCAGGAACAGCACCGCGGCAAACACCGCCGCGCGCAGGAAGCTCTCGAAGAGCCGGCGGTTGTACTGCCAGAATGCCGTCGTCTCCCGGCCACGGATGAACGGCAGCACCGCAGCGACGAGATGCAGGATGGCGGCGAGCTGAAGGAAGCGGACCATGTCCTGGTCCTTGCCCGGTCCCGGCCAGGTGATGAAGAAGAGCAGGAGCACCAGGAGGCCGGCCGCCTGCCACAGCACCTGGCGGGCGACACTCCAGCCGAGATAGCGCGCGCGCAGCGCAAAGCCGACGGAAAGCGGCAGGCCCAGCAGGGCCACGAGGGCATCGCGCCACAGCAGGTCATCGCCAGTCTTCGCATCCACCGCCACGACGGCAAATCCGGCCGCCGTTGCGCCGAGCAGAAGCGTGAGCGGAAACCGGCGGGCGACTTCACCCGCGCGTTGGACCAGGGCGGTAATGGAGGGGAAGCGCATGGGGGACTCCAGGGTTGGTCGAGGGGTCGAGGGGTCAAGGAGTCGAGGACGATCCCTCGATCTCTCGACCTCTCGGCCTCTCGACGTCTCGACCGCTAGCCACCACCAAGCAGCAGACTGAACAGCAGCACCGCAAGGACAACACTGGTAATCACCACATACAGCCGGTCGCGCTGCAGAAGGAAGGCGACCAGCGAGAAGACAACCCGCGCAATGGGCGTGGCGATCAGCAGCACCAGGCCCAGCTGCACCACGGCCCGGCTGTCGAGCGCGAGCACGCCGCGCACGATCCCGCCGATGCTGGTGAACTCGGCCGCCTCGCCGGTGAAGGTGCCATAGTCCGCGAGCCGCATCCCATGCTGAACCAGCACCGCCACGCCGCCGGTCACCGCCACGGCCGCTGCCACCAGCACGCCCACCCGCAGCAGGTTGCCGACCACCTGTTCCACCCGGTCGTCGCTCCAGCGTTGCCTGTCCATCACACCGTACCCGTCACGCCCTTGTAGAGCATCTCGGCGGCAAGCACCACCACGACGGCGGTGAAGAGCAGCCGCAATGCGCGCGTCGGCGCACGGGTGAGCACGCGCGCGCCCACCAGCGCACCGGAGAGCACGCCGAGCATGACCGGCAGCGCCAGGACCGGGTCGATGTAGCCTCGACTCAGGTACACCCCGGCACTGGCCGCCGCCGTGACACCAATCATGAAGTTGCTGGTGGTGGTGGACACCTTGAACGGCAG
>DASSTP010000046.1:0-10312 GCA_035707845.1 Gemmatimonadales bacterium
ACCCGCTCCATCAGCGGGTTCTGGAAGAACGCCTCCGCGGCATCGGGATTGGCGCGGGGAATGACATAGATGGTGGCGCGGTTGAGCAATGCGGTAATAGCGGAATCCTTCCCGTATCCGGCGCCCAGTTTCTGCACCACGCCGAGCGCGATCTCGCTGCCCACGACTTCGGGACCCCATGCGTTGGCGATCAGCAGCACCGCGGGTCGGCTGTCCACGTCCTCACCGACGCCGAGCCGGACGGCAGTGAGGGGCAATCCGCCGGCGGAGGTGCCGATGTTCGACACCTGGACGGCGCTGCCGCTCGCGGCCTTGAGTGCCGAGGTGAGCGCTGCTGAAGAGTGGTAGCCGTCGGCGGGGCGCTGGGCGGCGACGGTTGAGGCCGCGAACAGCCAGCATCCGGCCGCGAGGAACGGAATTCCGGGAGAGCGCATGTCGTGGGAGCCTGGATAGAAGTACGCCCCGCCCGGGGGGTGGCGGGGCGCATGACCGCTCAAAGTGCGGCCAAACGGCGGTGAGCGCAAGCGCTACTGGCCGGTCTTGTGATGATGCTCCTTGTGGTGCTTCATGACGGTCCTGGCCGCCACTTCTTCGGCGCGGCCGCCATATCGCCCGCTCTTCTGGGCGCTTTCCTTTATGTCCTCATACATCCGCTGCTCTTTCTTGCCCACGCCGCGGAGATGTTTCTTGGCTGGCATGATGTAGTTCTCCTGGGGGAAACTGCGAGGTTCGAAGAGTGCCGCGTCAGTGGCGCGGCGGTGGGGAAAAAAGAGAACGGCCCCGGCCGGAGCCAGGGCCGTTCCCCGGAGGTGCGGCGCGATCAGTCCTGAACGACGATCAGGTACTTCGACGAACCCCAGAACTTCTCGGGATCCGCGATGTGGAGCGCGTCGCCCTTCACCTTGTTGCCGTCCCTGACCTCATTGGAGAGGTAGGACGCGTTCTGCCGGGAGATGATCTTGTACGTCTTGGTCGAGTCCGGCAGCGAAATGACCGTGTCGTTGATCCGGTGGATCACGGTGAACGCGGAGAGGTTGGGATCCCGCGCCGGCAGCAACTTGGTGCCGCCGAAGAACAGGAACTTGCTCCCTTCCTTGACCGCGACGCCTTCATCGCGCAGCGCCTTCTCGGTGCCGACCGCGTAGTACACCGTGTTCATGGTGTCCACCAGCGCCTGCTTCTCGCTCTCGACCACAGCCTTCTGCGCCGTCACGGTGTCGAGGTTGGTGGCCAGCGTGGTGATCTGGGTCTTCTGGCTGTCGATGATGGCCAGGTATTCGGTCTGCTGCTGCTGGATCTGGGTCTTCATCTCCTCGATGGTCTTCTGGTACCGGTCAATCTGCGCGACCAGCCGGGAGTCCTTCTTGTCCAGCGCCGTCAGGCGGGCCTTGGCCTTGTCGAGCGATTCCTCGCTGGACTGCAGCCGGGTGATGGCGTCGCGGATCTTGCCCAGCACCACCTGCCGCTGGTCGTTGGCGGTGGTCGGCGCTTCGCCCTTGGTCACTGGATTGGCGCCCAGGTCCTTGACCTTGGCGAGCTCGGCATTGATGGAACTGACCATTTCGGCGTTGGCGAGAACTTCATTCAGGAGACTGTCCTTCTCGGCCGAGACCCGCTGCGACTCGGCGAGTGCAGCATCCAGCTTCTTCTTGTCGGCGCAACCCACCACGGTGAGCGCCAACACGGCCAGCACCAGCAACTTACGCATACCTGCTCCTGTGCACGGAAATGCGCACCGTCTCCGGAACGCCCCCCCGGACGCCCTGACGGTGCGTACGACATTTCGGCGTCAAGATATGCGACGGTACGGGGGCGTGTGGTGATGGAGGTCACAGGGCGAGCAGGGCGAGCAGGGCGAGCAGGGCGAGCAGGTGGGCAGGGCGAGCAGGTGGGCAGGTGGGCGGGATGGACAGGGTGGACGGGGCGGCCCGGTTACCCGCCCATCCAGCCCATCTTGCTCGCCTTGCTCGCGTTGCTCGCCCTGCTCGCCCGTCCGCCCCCGACCATCGCTGGCACCACGAACATCGCCCCGATGGTTCCAGCCACAGTACCGCCGGCCGTAGCCAGCGCGATGGCGCCGAAGAGACTGTCGGGATCGGTCCCGATCGCCAGCGGCAAGAGGCTCGCCAGGGTCGTCAGCGTCACCATGACGATCATGCCGGAGCGATCGACCGAGGCACCCACCACCTGCGCAGTGGAGAGTCCCTTCTTCGCGTCTCGCGTCTCGCGTCTCGCGTCCGTCCGTCTGTCCACCTGTCCATCTGTCCGCCTGATTTCCAGCGCCGCATCCACCAGCAGGATCGCCTGGTTCACCGCCAGCCCCACCACGAGGATCACCCCCACTGCCGCCTCGCGGGTGAAGGCATTCCCGGTTAACCAGAACGCCGCAACCACGCCGCCCAGCGCGAGTGGGAGACTCAGGAAGATCATCATCGCGGCCCACACCGAATCGAACACCAGCGCCACCGAGAGAATTACCAACATGACGCCGATGCCGAACACGAGCCAGAGGCCCTTGGCGCTGTCATCCGGCGCCCAGGAAAATTCCTCGTCCCCCACTGAATACCCCGGCGGTACGCTGATGCTTGCCATGAACGCCTTGTGGGTTCGCTCGGCGAGCCTGGGTGGGCCGCGGAATTCGTAGCCCACGATTCGCAGGTACTGCTGATCCTCCCGGCTCACGGTGCCGAGCCCCGTCTGCTCGTCCACCCTGGCGAGGTCGCGAATGCGGACCGGCGCGTCGGACGGAGACGGCACGATGGCCTGGCGCAGGTCCTCGAGCGAGCGCGAGTCGGCGCCGGCGCGCTGCACGCTCACCGGCAGCTCTTCCTCGCCGATCTGCAGCTTCATTGCCGTCGGGCCGCCGGCCAGCTCCCGTGCCACCGCGCCGGCAAAGTCACCGGCGGTCACGCCGTAGCGCGCGAGCGCGTCGCGGTCGGGATCCAGCACCACGCTCACCGTGCGCTCCGAGCGCCAGAAGCTTGCGGCGTTGATGTCCACGTTGCGCACGCGGGGAATGCGCTCGAGCCGGCGCTTCAGGTCCATCGCAAGCTGCTCCACGCCGTCGAACGAATAGCCCAGCAGCTTGATCCGGTAGCTCGACACGCCGCCACCGCTGCTGCCGCCGTAGTAGCCCGGCCCCTGGGGCGGCTGCACCGACACGACGGCGCCGCCGATGAGCAGGGCGCGCTGGGTCAGCTTCTCGTACAGCTCATACGGCAGGGGGCCAAGCCCGGCCTTCTTCTCGAACACCACATTCATGTAGGCGCCGTCGGGTGAGCCCTGGGTTTCCACCTGGTCCACCCCGGGTACACCGACCACGATGGCCTCGAAGTCGCGCATGCCGCGGTCGAGACTGGCAGGATCCGATCCCTTCGGGAAGCTGAGGCGGGCCGACAGCGTGGTGCGCTGGAACCCGCCGAAGCTCCAGTTGGAATTGGGCACCTTCTTCACGAACGCCCAAGCCAGCACGCCGACCGCTGCGGTCGCGAGCGCCATTGTCACCCAGCGCCAGCGCACCAGCCCCCCGACCGCCTTTCCATATATATGCCGGAGCCGGGGCCATCCCGCCTTGTGCATCCCGTGGCCGGAGCCGAGCGCCGGGATCATGACCAGCGCCGAGATGACCGACCAGCCGAGCGCCAGGGCAAAGGCGGCGGCAAAGGGAATGAACGCCGCGCGCGCATTCCCCTGGAGATACAGGAAAGGAAAGAGCACCACCGCCGTGGTAAGCGTGGCACCGATGACTGCCGGCGTGATGCGCCGCCCTGCCTCGGCTCTTCCTTCCGGCGTATCCGGCGCCGTGCGCAGCCGCTCTACCACCACCAGCCCGTTCTGCACCAGGATCCCGACACCCATGCCGAGGCCGGCCAGCGTGAGCAGGTTGGCGGGGATATGTAGCAGGTAGAGGCCCAGCGACGTCCCGGCGATGGCCACGGCCGCGCTGCCCATCACCAGCGCCACGGACTTGGCGTTCCGGAGCGCAATGGCCAGCACCAGCATGACCGCGAGAAACGCGATCGCGCCGCGCAGCAACAGGTCGTTGAGCTGCTTGCCCAGCTCGATGCTTTCGTCGTCCTGCAGCGTGAGGACGACACCTGGCGGGAGCAGGCGGGAAATGTTCGCTGCTTCCGCCTTCACCCGCTCTGCTGTCTTGATTGCGTCAGCGCCGGGAAGGCGCGAGATGGACAGCGCCACCGCCGTCTCGCCGTTCAGGCGATAGAACCGGCCGCGGTTGTCCTCGGAGGGACGGACGGTGGCGAGTTCACCGAGCCGGAAGACCTGGCCGCCGGGACCAGTGATCGGCAATGTCTCCAGGTCGCGCAGGTGCTCCGGTTCATCGCGCACCACCACCGCGCTTTCGGTGGCGCCTTCCTGCTGCTCACCCAGTGCTTCCACCACGCGAGCGTTCTGCACCGCCGTGCGAATCGCCAACGGCGAAATGCCGAGCTGGCGCAGGCGGGAGCCGTCGTAGGCAACGGTCACGCCGGGCGTGGCGCCGCCGTAGGAGTTGACCCCGCTCACGCCCTCGACGGCCTTGAGTCTTGGCTCGGCGATGTCCTCGGCGATCTTGAGTAGCGCACCCGGCGTGTAGGGACCTTCCATGGTGTAGCGGAGGAGGGGCTGCTCCTGCAGGTCGTCGGGCACGTAGTTGGAGACTTCGGGAGGCGACACGCCGGGAGGAAAGTCGTTGCGGATCGCCTCGAGCCGTTCATGGATGGCAAGGCGCGCCATCTGCACATCGGTGCCCGGCTCCAGTTCCACCGTGATGGATGAGGAACCCTCGCTCGACTCGCTGCTGGTCTTCTTGACGCCACGTACCGGCTGGATGGCCGCCTCGATAGGTGACGTGACATACGTCTCCATCAGCTCGGCGGAGACGCCGGGCCAGCCGGAGAAGATCTGCAGGCGTGGGAGTTCAACAGTGGTGCGGGTGGCGAGCGGGAGCCTGGTGAACGCAACACCGCCGGCCAGCAGCAGCGAGAAGCAGATGGCCCAGACCACAGCGGGGCGGTTGGCGGCCCAGCGAATCACAGCGCCTCCGCTGCCTCGCCCGCAAGAACGGCCCGTCGCGCCCGCCGCCGCTCCTGCCAGTGCTCGGTCACGGAATAGGCCGTGGGCAGCAGGAAGAACGTCACCAGCGTCGCCGTCACCGATCCGCCGATGATTCCTGCAGCAAGCGGCTGGTACAGCTCGCCGCCACTGCCGATGCCAAGCACCAGCGGGATCACGCCGACGATGGTGGTGAGCGACGTCATGGTGATGGCGCGGAGCCGCTGCATCCCGCCCGCGAGGATCGCGTCGTTGATGGTATACCCCTCGGCGCGGAATCTCCGGATGGCGTCGAGCTTCACCACGGCGTCGTTGTCGGCAATGCCGATCATCACCACCATGCCGATGAGCGAGACGGCGTTGAGACTCTGGCCGGTGATCCAGAGGACAAAGATCCCGCCCGCCGCGGCGAGCGGCACCGTGAGCATCACAAGGAGCGGCGTGGTGAAGCTGCCGAATTCGCCGGCCAGCACCAGGAAGACCAGCGCCACCGAGAGGATGCCGACCACCGTGAGTTCCTTCGTGGTGCGGCGCTGTTCCACGTCGGCGCCGGTCACCTGCCAGGTCACGCCGGATGGCGGGGCGAGCGAGGCGAGCACGTTCTCGACATCACGCGAGGCGCGCGCCGTGCCGCCCTGTTCCACCACGCCTTCCACGATGCTCACTGGCCGCTGGCCGGAGCGCACCACCTCTACCGGCGCTTGTACTTCCTGCACGCTCACCAGCTGGCCTACTGGCACGCCGCTGACAGGCGTGGCAAGAGCGGTACGAAGGTCCTCATTCAGTGCGCCCGCAAAGCGCACCCGGATGGGAATCCGCCGGTCGGTAAGGCGAAGCTCGTCGGCGTCCACGCCGCCCAGCCCGCCCGCCAGCGCGTTCACCACTTCCTGCACGCTGATGCCGCGCTGGGCCATGCGATCGCGGAGCAGGGTGACTTCCAGCTGCGGCTGGGTGCTGCTGTAGGCGGCACGCACGTCGGCGAGCGTCGGCAGCTTCTCCATCAGCGTCTGGATGCTGTCGGCCCACTGCTCGGCGTCGCTCGGGTGGGTGGCCGAGACTTCCACTTTCACCAGCCGGCCCTCGCGCCCGATCAGGCTCCCGAATTCGGATTGCCCGGCGAGGTCCAGCGCGAGCGAGCCCTGCGCCAGGTCGGGCACTGCGGCGCGGAGCGCGTCGGCAAAGTTGCCGGCGTCCTTGCCAGCGGGAACCGGGATGATGAGCTGGGATGACGCCGACGTACCGGGGTCGGCGCCCGATAGGACTTCTTCATCGGTGGCCTGGCCCACACGGGCGTAGATGCCGGAGGAGCCGAGCCTTGTCGCGGCATCCACGATCCGCCTGGTCTGCCGCATCGTTTCCTCGATGGCGGTCCCCTCGGCGAGGCGCACATCAGCCACCACGGTGCCCTCGTCCACGCGAGGGAGTATCTCGCGCGGCAGCCGCATCGCCACGAGCGCGGTCACGATCACCAGCCCGAGCGCCATGCTGAACACGGCGCGCGGATGCGATAACGACCAGAGCATGCCGTGTTCATACCAACGCACCGGGGCGGGCATATTGTCGTGCGTCCACGTCGTCGTGCGCGCGCGGGCGCGTGACCGCATCATCATCACCGGCATCAGCGTGAGGGCCAGCACCAGCGACGCCGCCAGCGACATCACCACGCTGAGCGAGAGATCACGGAAGAGCGCCGCGGCGAGGCCGCGCACAAAGACAATCGGCCCGAAGACCAGCAATGTGGTGAGCGTGCCGGCGATGAGCGGCCCGCTCACTTCTTCGGTGGCGCGACGCGCCGCCTCGATCGTGGGCACACCCTCTTCTCGATATCTGCCCGTCGCTTCAGCCACCACGATCGCATTGTCCACCAGCAGGCCGACGCCGAGGGCGAGCCCGCCGAGGGAGAGAATGTTGATCGTGACATCGAGGAGCTGGAGAATCACCAGCGCCACCAGCACCGAGAGCGGCACGATGAGCCCGATGGCGAGCGAGGCGCGCCAGTCCTTGAGGAAGTACAGGATCACCAGCAGCGAGAGCAGGCCGCCGGCGATAATCTCCTGGGTCAGGTTGCCCAGCGCATCATTGACGAACCGCGCCTGCGCGGCCACCACGTGCATCCTGACGTCGGGAAATTCTTCTTCCAGCTGGCTGATGGACTGGTAGATCCCCTTGGTCACTGCCACCGTGTTGGAGCCGGCATCCTTGTAGACCACGAGGCCTACAGCGGGCTTGCCGTCGAGCAGGGTCTCGGTGTGCGGGTCCGCGCTGGTGAGTGAGACGGTAGCAAGATCGGCGAGCTTGATGCCGGAGCCGCCGGGGCCAACCGGCGTCTCGCCGATTTCCTGGGGTGTCCGGAATTCCGCGAAGGTGCGGACGGAGAACCGGAACTGCCCGCGCCGGATGGTGCCGCCCGGCGAGCTGCGGTTGGCGTTTTCGACCGCGGTGGCAATCTCGTCGGGATTGAGGCCGAGCGCCCGCATGCGCTCGGGATCGACTTCGATCCGGATTTCATCTTCCGGAGCGCCCACGACCGCGACGCTCGCCACGCCATCGAGCTGTTCCAGCCGGCGGCTGTGTACGTCGCGCGCGGTGTTGGCAATGGAGCGGAGGTCGCCGGGGCCGGTGAGCGCGAGCACCGCGATGGGACGTTCGCCCGGGTCGCTGGTGAGCAGTGTGGGACGGTCGGCGCCTTCAGGCAGCGAACCACGGGCATTGTCCAGCCGCTCGCGCACGGTGAGCACCGTGCTCGCCATGTCGGTGCCCCAGGCAAAGCGCGCCGTGGTGGTCACCTCGCCGTTCCGGCTCACGCTCCGGAGGTCCACCAGTCCCGGTGTTGCCGCGATGGCCTGCTCGATCGGCTCGGCGATGAGCCGCGACACTTCGGTGGCCGCGGCGCCGGGGTAGGATGTCCGGATGGTGAGCACCGGCAGCGTCACATCAGGCAGCAGCGACACCGGCAGTCGCCCGACGGAGATGATGCCGAGCAGCACCACCGCGATCGTGGCGGCAATGGTGCTGACCGGGCGGCGGAGGGCGGCGGAGGCGAGGGACAAGGCGAAGGGCTTAGGGCCTAGAGCTCAGGGCGCATGTCATTGCGAGCACGCCCATGGGGCGTGCGAAGCAATCTTGCAGCCCGTAAGTGATCTCCGGCGGAGCCAAGCCGGCATCGGCCATAAGATCGCGTAAGGGCTGCAAGGTTGCTTCGGCCGCTGCGCGGCCTCGCAATGACAGCGTATTCCCCGAGTCCCGCGTCTCAATCAGCCGCTTCCTCCACACTCTTCCGCATCTCCACCTTCACCGGCGCATCATGCGTGAGCGTGAGGTGCCCTGAGATCAGCACTGTATCGCCAGGCGAAATGGGGATCTCATTGCTGGCAGAGTCGGGCAGGATGATCGTCTCCATGCCATTCGAGCGGCCGGGGTTCACGTAGGTCCACTTGGCTCGGCCTTCCTTTACAACGAAGACCAGCGGGCGGCCATCGCGCTCCAGCACGGCGGATGCCGGGACAATCACTTCGTTGGGGAGGCGAGTGCTCTCGAGCCGCACGTCGGCGTACATGCCGGGGCGGAGCGGGCCGGGATTGGGCAGACTCACGATCACGCTGCCGGCGCGGGTGGTGCTGTCCACCAGCGGCAGCACCGCGGCGATGCGCCCTTCGATCACGCGGTCGGGAGCCGCGGCGGTGGTGATGCGGGCTCGGCCGCCCTGCTTGATGAGGGGACGATCATGTTCCAGCACGCTGGCTTCGAGCCGCATGTTGGAGAGACTGACCACGGTCACAAGCTCATCGCCGGCAGACACCCTGCTTCCGGTTGCCACCGGGACGGCGTCAATGACTCCGGAGAACGGCGCCACAATAGTTGCCCGGTCGCGATCCAGCATGGCCTTTTCCAGCTGAACGCGGGCGGCCGCGAGCCCCGAACGTGCCAGTGCATTCTCCCGGCGCTCCTGGGACGGCGCCTGACCGGAGACGATGGAGTCGGGAACGATGTTATCCGTGTAGGCAACCTGCGCCTGGGCCACCGCCGCTTCCGCCGCCTTCACGTCGAGGTCGAGCGGGCGGGGATCGAACCGGATCAGTGTCTGGCCCTTACTCACGTGCTGGCCCGGCCGTACCAGCACCTCCTGAATGGTCCCGGTCACCTCGGCGCGCAGCTTGGCCACATCGGAACGGATCTGGCCGTTGGTGGCGACGGTGAGGATCAGGTCGCCTTTCCGGACCTGGTCTCCCACCACGGGGAGGGACAGCGTGCTGGCGGAGCGGGTGACCGTGGAATCGGCACCGGCCCCGTCCGCCTCGCCCTTCTTGCAGGCCGAGAGCGGCAGCAGCAGCGCGGCACAGAGGGGGAGCGAGGCCCGAAGGGTCATCAGGAAATCCGAATTGGGGGTCGGCGCCGTGGACAGGTCGCGGGTCGCAGGTCGCAAGTCGCAGGCGGCCAAGTGCTGAGCGTGCAACCCGCGACCTGCGACTTGCGACCTGCGTCCTGCAGCTTCAATGATGCGCCCAGAGCGTCAATGGTTGCTCAATGGCTGGTCCAAGGTTCACAGGGGACAATGGGACCAGATCATGGGCCTGTCAACTCCGGTTGATCCGGCCCCCCCCCGATTCGGCCCGCTTCCGTGCATCGAGACGCAGCGCGGCTTCCACTCGCCATTCCCAGCCCACGAGCTGGCGGAACTGGTCGAGTGAGACATCGAGGCAGGTTCGTATGCGGTGGCGAAGAGTTCGCACATCCGTCTGATAGCGTCCGGCCAAGGCCTCGGCCGATTCGCCCGGCAACAGCTTAATCCGCGCCAGTTGGATAACCCACTTCCAGTGCCGAGGACTAAAGCGGCTGCACAGGCTAACGTGGCGGCGGAAAGAACGTGCTGAAGATCCGCCCTTCTCCGCCCTGACTAACTGTTGCAAATGTGCGCCCAGCTTCTCATACCCCGGTCGCTGAGTGACGAAGCGAGTGATCTCGGCTATTTCAGGTGGCCTCCGATTGCGGACTGCGGCGGCGGCATTTTCACCCGGAGCCACAAATACCGGCAAACAAGCAACGGACGTGAGTGAGTCGAAGAGCGCGTTGCGATCCGGCCAGCCGTCGATAAGAGGAACCTCAACCACAAGACTGCACCAAGGGGCGCTCGAATGCGCCTCGACAAGTGCCAGAGCGTCGCTGCTAGTGTCTAGATGCCACACCATGATTGTGCCGAGACAGGGCACAGCGCGACAGTTCGTACTGGCGACGTACGGGAGCGACACCAGACGACAAGCGA
>DASSTP010000047.1:0-3615 GCA_035707845.1 Gemmatimonadales bacterium
AGGTCATGCTCGGACAATACGGGCGCCGGCATCGAGCGTCCTACGGCAGGCGGATGGCGTCGAAGATGGCGCGGAGCGACGGCATGTCGGGAAGAAGAAGGAAGTGCCCGCTGAGTGACTCCCGCTCCTTGCCCACCTGGAACGAGGTTTCCACGCAGAAGACGTAATCCCGCTCCTGGCCGAAGTTGAGGTAGGTGCTGGTGATCACCGCGGCACTCTGGTCCACGACGAGGCCCGGCACCGAGGGCACCAGCATCATGCCCATGAAGTCGCTCAGCGCGTTGAGGTAGGCACTGACCAGGATGTTGCCCACCTCCTTGAGGCCGCTCTGTTCCATCTCGCCGAACGACGCGGTGCTGCCGTCATCCCGGCGGAAGAGAATGTCGCAGAGCCGCCGCGCCGCGTCGTCGGGAAACAGAATGAGCGTGCGGCCGGTGAGGTCGCCCATCATCTGCATCAGCACCGCGGCCACGACCGAGTCGGGGGCGCCGAGGAGATCGGCCACCTCCTCGAGCGGCCGCACGTTGACCTCGGGCACGCTGATCATGATGGTGCGGTTGGTCATCTGCGACAGGGCCGTGGCCGCGTGGCCCGCCCCGATGTTGGCGACCTCGCGCAACGCGTCCAGTTGCAGATCCTTGAGCCCGCGGGCGTCGTCCATGCGCTCCTCGTGTCAGACCAGGGCGGCGGCGTCGAGAATGAGCGCCGGCGCCCCGTCCGCCAGAATGGTGGCTCCCCCGAAGAACGTCGGCATCCCGCGCGGCGCCTCGAAGGGTTCAACTACGATATCCTGCTGGCCCAGCAGGCGGTCCACGATCAGGGCCGTCTTCCGCTCACCGACCTCGAGAATGATGCCGGGCCGGCGCGGCGGTGCCTCGCCGCTGGCCTGCACCAGGTCGCGCAGGTGGACCGTGGGAATCGCACGCTCCCGCACCACCAGCGCCTGCCGATCGCGGACCGCCGTCACCCGCTGGAGGTCGAAATCCACCGTCTCCGCCACGTAGGCGATCGGCACGGCGTAGCGCTCCTCACCCACGCCGGTCAGCAGCGCCCGCACGATGGCGAGCGTGAGCGGAACCCGCAGCGCGAAGGTCAGTCCCGTGCCCTCGCTGGCGGTCACCGAAAGCGTGCCACCCAGCGCCCGCGCCCGGGTCATGGCGACGTCCACGCCGACACCGCGTCCGGAGACCCCGCTCACCGCGGTGGCGGTGCTGAACCCGGGCCGCGCCAGCAGGCGCAGCAGCAGGTCATCGGTAAGCGTCGTGACCGCCGGGTCGATGAGCCCGTCCCGCCTGCCGCGCTCGAGCATGCGCTGCCGGTCGATGCCACGGCCGTCGTCGGCGACGCGAATGACGACCGTATTCCGTTCCCGCGACGCGCTTGCCACCACGCGCCCTTCGGCCGGCTTGCCCCGCGCGACCCGTTCCTCCGGCGACTCCAGGCCGTGGTCCACCGCATTGCGGATCAGGTGCAGGAGCGGATCGCCGATCTCGTCCAGCACCGCGCGATCGAGCTCGATCTCGCCGCCTTCGCTCTCGAAGCGGGCCTGCTTCCCCAGCTCGCGCGCGAGGTCGCGCACCACGCGGGGAAAGCGGTCGAACACTTCGGCCACCGGGCTCATGCGGGCCAGCAACACTTCCGACTGCAGGTCCCCCACCAGGCGCGAGACCTGGTCCGCCACGCCGCCCAGGTCGGCATCATCGCGACCCGACGCGAGCTCCACCAGGCGATTCCGTGCCACCACCAGCTCGCCGACATGCTTCATGAGGGCGTCGAGGCGCGCAAGGTCGATCCGGATCTGGCGGCGCAGCCCCGCCGCTGCGTCGCCCGCCGCGGCCGCCCCGTCGCTCACCGTGACGCGGTCGATATCACCCGCTCCACGGATGGCCGCTTCGATGGCGCTCGCGCCCGCGTCACCCGCCAGCCGGAAGGTGAAGCGTCCATCGAAGTCGTCCCGCTCGAACATCGCGACGCCGGGCCGAACATCGGACACGGCGCCCAGCGGCTCGACCCGGCGCAGCGCGAGCATGGCACGGCCACCGCGCACCTGGGCATCGGACCGGATCACCACCGAAACCAGGCGGCTGGCCGGAACCTGGCGCTCTGCCTCGGGCGCCGCCGGGCGCGCAGCCTCCGCTGGCCCCGCCGAAGCCGCCGCCGCATCGAGCTCGGCCATGAGCGCGGCATCGTCCGCGGCCACGGCGGTCAGCCCAGCCCCTGCCCGTCCCACCGCCGCAGTGATGCCGTCCACCGCGCTGAAGAGCAACTGGACCAGCGCCGGCGTGACGGCCACCCGCCCAGCCCGGACGGCATCGAGCAGGTTCTCGGTGCCGTGCGCCAGTCCGGAGACCGCGTCGTAGCCCATCGTGGCCGCCATCCCCTTGATGGTGTGGATGGCGCGGAACAATCCGGCTACCGGCTCGGCCGCCGCAGGGTCGCGCTCCCATTCGAGCAGGTACTGATTGCAGGAGGAGAGATGCTCGCGACTCTCGGCGAGGAAGAGTGCCGCGTATTTCGAGAGATCCATCGGATCAGCCAAGAACGCGCTGGACGGCCTCGAGCACGCGGGACGGCTGAAACGGCTTGACCACGAAATCCTTGGCACCGGCCTGGATGGCCTCGACGACGAGGGCCTGCTGGCCCATGGCGCTGCACATCAGGATCTTGGCGTCGGGATCGTCCTTGCAGATGGCGCGCACGGCATCGATGCCGCCCATGTCGGGCATCACGATGTCCATGGTGACCAGGTCTGGCTTGAGCTGGTGATACTTGTCGACGGCCTGCACGCCGCTCTCGGCTTCACCCACGACCTCGAAGCCGGCCTGCGTGAGAATGTCGCTGATCATGGTGCGCATGAAGATGGCATCATCGCAGACCAGCACGGTATGACCCACGAACCACCTCCGTTACGGTCAGATTTTGCAGCCAGGCCGCGGCGTCAGCCCGAAGCGGCCCGTTCGGTCGGAAGCAGCGGCGCGCAGAGTGCGTCGAGCTCCAGGATGATGAAGTGGTCTCCCTCGTGGCGAGCGACCGCGCGCACGACCGACGGATCCACGCCGGGCAACTGCTCCCGCGGTGCCACCGCCGCATCCGGGAGGGTCAGGAAGTCCCGGACCTCGCCCACCTCCAGCCCGATCAGCCGCCCGGCCGCCTGCAGCACCAGGATGGCCCCTTCATCGCCGGGACGCCGCGTCTGGTGGAGCAGCTCGTGCGCGTCCAGCACCGTGAGCAGTGCGCCGCGCACATTGACCAGCCCGGCGATCGCCGCCGCCACCCCTGGAATCCGGGTGGCCGCCATTCGGGGCAGGATCTCCCGCACAATCCCTGCCGGGGCTCCGCAGCGGAGGTCGCCGACCCGAAAGACGACGGCATGCAAAACAGGGGAATCAGGCATCTCTATTGAAGAAACGAAGATACCGAAGGGGCCCATCCTGAGCAACAAGTTCTGAGTCAGCCGCGAGGCTCAGGGCCGGCATGAGATCGGCGGGCCAATCCGCTTGAAATTCAAGCGCTTCCCCGCTCTCGGGGTGGCGAAATGCCAGACTGGCGGCGTGGAGCGCCTGCCGCGGCGTGGCCCGCTCGATCCGTTCGGCCAGGGCCCGGGCCGCGCCGCTG
>DASSTP010000048.1:0-18915 GCA_035707845.1 Gemmatimonadales bacterium
TCGGTGCAGCCGCCTCGTTCGTGGACGATTTCGATATCGGGGAGCCCCTGGAGCTGCAGTCGCGCCGGGACGATGCGGAAGGGCTGGTCGAGCAGGAAGATCCGTTGCTGCCCTCCGAGGAGGCGGCGGAGGCGACGCCCATGGCGAGCGCCTGGGAGACGCGCGGCGAGCCCGACGAGGCCGAGACGGAACCGGCCGACCTCTCGGAGCTCGACACCGAGGAGCTGGAAGACCGGATCCTCGACGATCCCGACAGCGGTGCGCTGCATCGCGCGCTGGGCGATCGCCTCGCGCGCGAGGGCGATCTCGGGCGCGCGGTGGAAGAATTTGTCCTGAGCATCACCGCGTTCGAGCGCGACGACGCCTGGCTTCCCGCGCTGGATGCCGTGGACGCGCTGCTCGCGCTCGAACCCGATGCGATCCGTCACCAGCAGAAGCGGGTGGAACTCGCGTATCGCAGTGGCGACCGCGCCCGGCTCCTCGGTGCATACATGGGACTGGCGGAAGCGCTGGTGCGCGCCGAGGCACTCGACAAGGCCGTCGCCGTCTATCGCCGCGTGCTGGAGCACGATCCCGGCAACGCCAGCGCCCAGGATGCCCTGGCGTGGCTCGAGCAGGAGACGGCGCCACTGGTCGAGGAAGTGCCGCCCGCAGCGGAGCAACGGCCGGCCCCGTCCGAGCCGGTGGCAACCGAGGCGCCGCCGGCTGCTGCAGCCCCGGCACCTGCGCGGCCTGCCTCGCGCCCGGCCTCCGCGGACAGTGCGGACTACGTGGACCTGGGTTCCATGGTCATCGACGCCGGCGGACCGCGTGACACCCGCATGCGGGTGGATGGCGAGCGGCCCACGGGCGATGAACAGAAGGACTTCCAGGAGACGCTGGAGCAGTTCAAGAAGGGGATCGAGGCCAACCTCGGCACCGAGGACTACGAAGCACACTACGATCTTGGGATTGCATTCAAGGAGATGGGCCTGCTGGACGAGGCGATTGCGGAGTTCCAGAAAGCGCTGCGCTCGCCCAGCGGCCGGCTCCGCACCTCGGAAGCCCTGGGCATCACCTTCTTCGAGAAGCAGCAGTTTGCCATCGCTGAAACCATCCTGCGGCGTGCCGTCGAGACCCTGGAAGGCGGCGACGACGAAAAGATCGGCTTGCTCTACTGGCTGGGCCGGGCATGCGAGAGCCAGGGCAAGAGCGGCGATGCACGCCAGGCCTTCGAGAGGGCGCTGGCTGTGGACATCCGCTTCATGGACCTGAACGACCGCATTCGCCAGCTCGCAGCCGGACGGAGTTCATGAGGACCGATCCCGCCGCCACTCCCACGCTGGCCGATCTCCAGGCCACGCTGCTGCCGCGCCTGGCGGAAGTGCAGCAGGAAATCCGGCGCATCGTCGAAGCCGATTTCCCGCTCATCAGCGAGGTGAACTCCCACCTCTTCCGGATGCAGGGGAAGCTCTTCCGGCCCACGCTGCTGCTCCTCGCCGACGAGGCCACCGGCGGTCCGGAAGAGCGCGCCGTCACGCTTGCGGCCATCGTGGAGCTCATCCATCTCGCCACGCTGGTGCACGATGATTCCGTGGACCATTCGGTCCTGCGGCGCGGGATGCCCACCATCAACTCGCTGTTCAGCCACCAGATTTCCGTCATCATGGGAGACTATCTCTACTCCCGGGCGGTCATCGAGCTGGTGCGGCTGGATGACCTGGACCCGCTCCGGGTCATGAGCCGGGTGACCAACGAGATGACGGTGGGCGAGATGCGGCAGCTGCTGGCGCACGATCGGCTGAGCTTCGACGAGGACGCCTACGACCTGCTGATCCGGGCCAAGACGGCGTCGCTGCTCTCCGGCGCATGCGAAGTAGGCGCCATCGGCGCGCCGCCGGAGCAGCGGGCTGCGCTGGCGCGCTTCGGCGATGCGCTTGGGATGGTATTCCAGATCGTGGACGACCTGCTGGATTACACGGAGGACGAGGCCATGACCGGGAAGCCGTCGGGGCTCGACCTCCGGGAGCATAAGGTCACACTGCCGCTCATCGCGGCCCTGCCACGCCTGTCGGAAGCGGGCCGGCGGCAGGTGTCGGCGCTCATGCACGCCGAGGAGCCCGACGTCGACCAGGTGGCGGCCGTCGTTGACCTCGTCGCCGACGCCGGCGGGCTGGATTATGCCCGGGAACGGGCCCAGCGCTGGGCCTCGCGGGCCGACACCGAACTCGACCACCTTCCGCCCTCACCGGCCCGCGAGCTTCTCCGGGCCAGCGTTGCGTACGCGTTGGAACGGAGGCGCTGATGGCCACTGGACCCCGGCGGCCCGGGTTCTACCTGGGCGTACTGCTCACCGGTTTCGTGCTGGGCGGCTTCCTGTCGGCGTTCCTCCGGCGCTGGCTGCCGGAAGGTGCCCCCCGCGACTTCTTCACCACCGCCTGGACGCCAACCTTCGGGCCTGTCTCGGCTGACCTCCTGGTGCTAAACTTCACGCTGGGACCGGTCGGGTTCCACGTCTCCGTGCTGAGCCTGGTCGGAGTGCTGGTGGCCTACCTGATCGCACGGTCCCTCTTCTAGGGAGCAACTATGGGACTCGGCAATCTCGGCCTGCCGGAAATTCTGCTGATCCTGGTGGTGGTCCTGCTGATCTTCGGCGCCAAGCGGCTGCCGGAGGTGGGATCGTCAATCGGGAAGGGGATCCGCGAATTCAAGCGGAGCCTGAGCGACACTTCGGACGCCATCATCGGTCACGACGAGCAGCAGCGCAACCTTTCGTCGCGCCAGATGGATGCGTCCCAGCCACCGGCCAGCACCGGCGAACCGAAGCGGCTGTCGCAATAACGCGTAATGGGAGGGGCAAAGGCTAGCCTTTGCCCCTCCCATTACGCGTTATGACTGCGCGCGCGCGTTCTGCTCGGCGTTGCGCTGCAGGAAGTTCTGCCGGTTGTCCACCACCTTGGCCTGCTCCTTGAGCGCGTCGAGATAGTTCCGGATTCTCGACTGCCTCGCGAGCTGGATTGACTTGAGCCGGTAGTCGTCCAGCTGCTTCACGAACTCTGCCGAATCCGCCGCTGTGTGCGCCAGCACGTCCACCACGTACACTCCCACATCCGTCGTGATGATGTCGCTCCGCTGGCCCGGCGCGATGCCGAAGGCCGCGCCAATCACTTCCGGGATGTCGAGTGGCGGTGACACCCGGCTGAAGGGCCCGAATTCGCCTCGTGTGATGCCGAGGGCGTCGGCGGCCTGCTTGGGTGTGCTCCCCTCAGCCACGCGCCGGAGATAGTTCTCCGCGATGCCGCGGGCCACCTCGAAGCGCTTCTGGTCGCGCACCTCGGATTCCACCGCCGGGCGCACCTGCGCCAGCGTCGGGGTGGACTCGTCGCGCAGGGAGTCGAGCCGGAAGAGGTAGTACGCATCCGGTGTCTCGATCACGTCGCCAATCTCCCCCACCGCCGTCTGGAAGGCCCAGATGCCGGCATCGGGCACCACCTGGTTGCCCATCTGCACCCGGCCGCCCGGCTGCACGGAGAGATCGTGCACCATGGGAAGGTTGAGCCAGCGCGAGACGCTGTCCAGCGCCGACGGGTCTGCCTTGCCCACGGCGTACTGGTCGAGGGTGTCGAGCCGGGCGTCCATCCGGTCGCGATTGTCGCCGGCCAGCTCGATGGGCACCAGGATGTGCCGGCCGGTGGCCGTGTCGGCGTGGCGCGCCGTGATTTCGATCAGGTGGTAGCCGAACGAGGACAGCACCGGCGCCGACACCGTATTGAGCGGCAGGCTGAAGGCGGCGCTGTCGAAGGCCGGATCCATCTGGCCCTTGACCCACTGACCCAGGCTGCCGCCTTGCTCCGCCGAGGCCAGGTCGGACGACTCGCGCCGGGCCACTTCCTCGAACGGGGTTCCGCCGGTGATTTCCTTGCGAAGCTCCTCGGCGCGCTGCAGAGCGGCCGCGGTGTCCGAGGCACTGATGACCCGCGGCAGCCGGATGCCGCTCAGGTACGCCATGCGGCCGCGCTTGAAGTCGTCGGCGTGCGACTTGAAGTAGGCCTCGACTTCGGCATTGGTGAAGTGCACGGCCGAGTCGGGCACCACGTTGCGGGGCACGATGGCCGTGAGCCCGATCTTCACCGTCTCGTGCTCATCCTTCCACTTTTCCCAGAGCGCCTCGTCGGAGAGGTAGATGTCGGCGGTGGCGAGCGCCAGCAGCTTGCTGCGCAGGATCTGCTCGCGCGCCTGCCCGGCCAGCATGTCGACATACTGCGCCGAGGTGGGTGCCGTGAGCCAGCGCTGGTATTTCTCGAGGTCAAACTTGCCGTCGGTCTGGAACTGGGTGCTCTGCATTACCTGCGGCGGCGGGCTCGACTGCAGCACCGACGCGACTTCCTCATCCGAGGCCGTGATGCCGAACTTCTTGTATTCGGAGTTGAGGACCGACTGCTGGACCAGCTGGTCCCAGACCTGGTTGCGGATGGCGGTCTGGTCTTCCAGGGTCAGCGTGCCCGGCGACTGCTGCTGTGCAAGCTGGGTCTGCTGGGAAACCAGCGATTCGTAGGTGCGCGCGCTGATCGACTTGCCACCGATCTTGCCGACGTTGTTGGCGCCACCGAAGGCGCTCCAGTCGACACCAGTCAGGAGGAAGATGACCATCAGCAGCGTAAAGATCACCACGGCCGCCGCCTTGGCGACGCGACTGCGAAAGATCTGGATCATAGGGCGGGCCGGCCACTCCGAACGTGGGGAAAAAGAGCCCTAAGCATAAGCGCGACAACAGGAAAAGTGAAGCTCGCGGATGCGTGGCGCAGTTGACACAGGTGCCCGCCGTCGCTAACGTGTCTTGAAGCCCCACAACGACTTACGGCGCCATCGGCAGGCCCCTTACCGAATCTGACCGGAATCGAGATGTCCACCAGCGAGATCGCCAAGCTCGAGAGCCGTTGGCGCGAAAACCGGCAGGGCCTGTCCTTCGCGCCGCTTGCCGAGGCCTACCGCAAGATGGGTGACCCGGGCCGCGCCCTCGAGGTCCTGGGCGAAGGCCTCGCCGTCAACCCCAACTACATCCCCGCCAGCATCGTCCTGGGTCGCTGCCATCTCGACCTCGGTGACGACGCCAACGCCGAGACGGCGTTCCGGCACGTCCTCGAGCTGGATAATGAGAACGTCATCGCGCTGCGCTCTCTCGCCGACATCGCCGAACGCGGCGGGCGGATCGGCGAGGCGCGTGGGCTGCTGCGGGACCTGCTGACCATCGATCGCGGCAACGACGACGCGCGGGCGCAGCTGGCGGCGCTGGAGTCGGCGAGTGGATCCACAGATGTCGCAGATGAGACTGCAGAGGTCACAGATAGCTCCGAAGTGGAGGCCGGACTCGCCTCGCCGGAGCATGAGGTAGTTGGGCTTGACACGGTATCCAACGCCCCCGCCGAACCGTGGGATGATGACGCTCCTTCCGAGCCTCCGTCTGAAGAGCCATTTGACGCGGATTCGGATTCACCGGTGTCATCCATTTCATCTGCGCCATCTGTGGATCCATCTGCGCCATCCATGGATCCATCTGGGCAATCTGTGGATGACGACTGGATTCCCGATCCGGAACCGTTCACGCCCGAGCCGGTGGACCGGGACGAATCGATCCAGCTGCAGGAGCACCTGACGCCGCAGCAGGATGTGGCGCCGCTCGACGATCTCGTGGTGGACGATGCCCCGCAGATCAGCGATGAGAGCGCGCAGGCTGACACCATGGACGGCCTGGTGGGGCAGGACTTCGCCGAGCAGGGCGCGGAGGTCGAGCCGCTGGAGGACCTGAAGACCGGTGCCGGGAGCCTCACCGAGTTCGACGACCTCGAGCGCAGCACCGAACTCGAACTCAGGCCCAGCGACACCAACGAATTCCAGGTCGCAAGCGCGGCCGAGGAACTCGCGGCCGCTTCGGTGGAGCAGGATGACGGCGACGACGACTGGATCACGAGCGCGGAGCCGCCGGAAGATTTCCCGGCGCTCGAATCGCCTGAGGCGCCAGTCGTGCCGGCGGAAAGTACGGCCGGCCCATTCGATACCGTCTCCGGCTCTTTCGGCGCAGACGCGCTCGGCGCCGGCAACGCGCCGTCCGCCGAAGCGGGCCAGGAGGGTTCCGGGTTCGACGAGGACGAGCTCCTCGATGAAGATGAGCCGCTCCTCGAGTCGGCCGATCCGGTCGCCGCGCTCGGCGCGCTCGGCGAGGGCATCGAACTCGAATCAGCGGACGAAGCGGACGAGCCGGACGGGGCGTCTGGGTCGGACTGGGGGGAGGAGGCCGGCGACGGCGGCATGCCGGAGCTGGTCGTGACCGAGTCCATGGCCGACCTCTACCTGCGGCAGGGCCACCGCAAGGAGGCGCTCGCAGTCTACCGGCTGCTGTACCAGCGGTCGCCCGATGACCTCCGCCTCCGCGAGCGCGTGGACGAGCTCGAAACCGAAGTTGCGGCGGAAGTCTCGGGCGCCGATGTGCCGCCCTCGGTGGTCTCCCTCGCGGCTGTCGATGCTGGCCGCACGGTCTCGGCGCTGTTCCGGACGGTCCTCGGCGCGGCGCTGCCCGAACCCACCGGCAATTGGGAGCGCGCAGTCGCCCCGGCACCGCGCCCGCTGGCGCAGGAGCAGCTGGAGCGCGCGCCGGAGGCCGCGGCACCCACCCGGCCCGCGGGTGATCATCTCTCACTCAGCGACGTGTTTGGGGAGGACAGCTCCCCGGTACCGCCGGCCGTGCCGGTGGCGCGCAGCGTCGCCGAGGGCGACGTGTCCTTCGATTCCTTCTTCGGCGAGAACGCCGGGGAGCAGGCGCACTCCCGCGCACCGGCGCGTGACGACGACGACCTCGACCAGTTCCACACCTGGCTCCAGAACCTGAAGCGCTGATGCGCGTCGCCGTACTCAACGGCCCCAACCTGAACCTGCTGGGCACGCGCGAGCCGGACGTCTACGGTCGCAGCTCGCTCGCCGAGATCGAGCAGCGCGTGCGGCAGGCAGCCGGTGAGCTGGACGTCACGCTCGAGTGGGCCCAGTTCAACAGCGAGGGCGACCTCGTCGAGGCGGTCCAGCAGCTTGCCGGCCATGCGGACGGCGCACTCATCAACGCGGCGGCCTATACCCACACCAGTCTTGCCCTGCGCGACGCGCTGCTGGCCGTGCAGGTTCCGTTCGTGGAAGTCCATCTCTCCAACATCTTCGCGCGGGATGCGATGCGCCGGACCTCGCTGCTGGCCGACCTGGCCATCGGCATCGTGGCAGGATTCGGCGGGCTGGGCTATGAACTCGGGCTTACGGCGCTGGTGAGCCACCTGCGTGAGCGCTGACCAGCGGCCCCTGCGCCTCGAGGCGGTGCGCGAGGTGCTGCTGCGGGACGGGATCGATGCGATGCTGGTGTCGCACCTCCCCAATATCCGCTACCTCACGGGCTTCACCGGCAGCTCGGCATCACTGGTCATCTCGCCGAAGAACGTCACCCTGGTGACGGACTTCCGCTACGCCGCACAGGCGCCGGCCGAAGTCGGCAATGCGGCCCAGGTTGCGGTGGACCGGGTGAATGTGTGGGAACTGCTGGGCCGCGTGCTCGCCGCCGAAGCGCCCCGGTCGCTCGGATTTGAAGCCGCGCACGTCATGGTGCAGGATGCCGAGCGGCTGAGTGGCCTGGGGAGCTTTCGCCTGGTGCCGCTGAGCGACACGGTGGAGCGCCTCCGGGCGGCCAAGGCACCGAGCGAGGTGGTGGCCATCCGCCGGGCAGCGGAGCTGGCCCAGGCGGCGCTTGCCGACGTGCTGGCTGATGTCCGGCCGGGCCAGTCGGAACTGGATGTGGCCGCGGCGCTCGAAGCGGCGCTGCGCCGCCGGGGAAGCGAATGGCATCCGTTTCCGACGATCGTTGCGGCGGGCCCGCGCTCGGCGCTGCCTCACGCCCGCAGCACGGCACGCCCGATCGACCGGGGTGACCTGCTCCTGCTTGACTTCGGCGCCCAGGTGGACGGATACTGTGCCGACCTGACCCGGGTGGCCGTGGTGGGCGCCCGTGCCGACGCCCGGCAGCGGGAAGTGCACGCGGTGGTGCAGACGGCGCAGGAGCGGGCCATCAGCCAGATTTCCGCGGGCATGACCGGCCGCGACGCCGATGCGCTTGCCCGGGATGTGATCGCCGCTCGCGGTTTCGGTGAGCTGTTCGGGCATTCGCTGGGTCACGGCCTGGGGCTGGAAGTGCATGAGGGGCCGCGACTTTCACCCACCGCGGACACCCCCCTGCCGCTCCATGCGGTAGTCACGATTGAGCCGGGCGTCTATCTTCCCGGTTGGGGCGGCATCCGGCTGGAGGACGATATTTACCTCGGGCCCGATGGCGCCACCTGCCTCTCCGATAATCGCACTGAGCTGATTGAACTCGTCTGAAGGCCGGGGGTGGATGTGGTCCGCAACGGGAGCCAGACCTACGCATGAATGCTGATGAGATGCGGCAGCTGGCGCAGCTGCTGGAAAAGATGCCGGGCCTTAAGTCGGTGGAGCTGAAGGACGTGAAGCGGCTCGCCGAGCTGCTGCGCGAGTCGCCGGAAATCGGCTCCATCGAGGTGAAGGGCTTCTTCGGGACGGGGATCGTCATTACCCGGACGGCGCAGGGCCTGGCGGCGCCGATGGCCTGGGCTCCGCCGGCCATGCCCGCGCCCGCGCCCGCGTCGGCTGCCGCACCCGCCGCTGCCGCAACACCAGCCGCGAGTGCGCCGTCGCACCTGAAGGAAATCAAGTCGCCAATGGTGGGCACGTTCTACCGGGCCCCGGAACCGGGCGCCGAGGCCTACGCCAAGGTCGGGACCCGGGTGGCTCCGGGCCAGACGGTGTGCATCATCGAGGCAATGAAGATCATGAATGAAATCGAGGCCGAATTTGCCGGTGTCGTGACGGAAGTCTGCGTGGACGATGCCCAACCTGTCGAGTTCGGCCAGGTGCTCTTCCGGATCGATCCCAATGGCTGACGCGACCCCCGCCGCGGGTGCACCGTTCAACTTCAAGCAGGCCATTTCCAGCCTGGTGCAGCGCAATGGCTCGGACCTGCTGCTCAAGGTTGGCCGGGCGCCCACGGTGCGCCTCAACGGCGTGCTCACGCCGCTGGAAATGGTGCCGCTCAAGCCGGAAGACCTCAAGACGCTGGCCGAGCAGATCATGACGCCGCGGCAGGTCAAGGAATTTGCCGAGCGGAAGGAGGCCGATTTTGCCATCGGCGTGCCGGGTGTCGGCCGGTTCCGCACCAACATCTATCAGCAGCGCGGCACCCTGGCGTTTGCCTTCCGGGCCATCCCCTATGAGGTGAAGACGGTGCGGGAGCTCAACCTGCCCACCGTGCTGGAAACCATCTCGGACAAGCCGCGCGGACTGGTGCTGGTCACGGGCATCACCGGCTCGGGCAAGAGCACCGCCCTCGCCGCCATGATCAATCACATCAACCAGTCACGGCGGGTGAACGTCATCACCATCGAGGACCCGATCGAGTTCCTGCACCGGGACCAGATGGCCAACATCTCGCAGCGCGAGGTGGGCACCGACACCATGTCGTTTGCCGCGGCGCTGCGCCACGTGCTGCGGCAGGACCCCGACGTGATCCTGATCGGCGAAATCCGCGACATGGAAACACTGGACACCGCGCTCAAGGCGGCCGACACCGGCCACCTGGTGTTCTCCACGCTGCACACCACCGACGCTACCCAGACCATCAACCGGGTCATCTCGTTCTACCCGCCGCACCAGCACCAGGAAATCCGCTCGCTCCTGTCCACCGCGCTGCAGGCGGTGGTGTGCCTGCGCCTGGTGCCGCGCTCCGACGGCCGCGGCCGGGTGCCGGCGTGCGAGATCCTCATCAACTCTGCCGCGGTGGCCGACAACATCCGCGACATCGAGAAGGCGCTCAACATTCCCGACCTGATCAAGGAAGGCGGCGTCTCCTACGGGATGCAGACCTTTGACCAGTCGCTCATGAAGTGGTACAAGGACGGCGCGGTCACCTACGAGGATGCGCTCTTCTTCTCGTCCAACCCGAGCGAATTTGCCCTCCGGGCCTCGGGCATCGATTCGGCATCTGACCGCACCTTCACGGAGATCACCGGGGAGCCGGACGCAGCGTCGGGCCGGGGCGGCTGATGTTCCGGAAGGTGCTGATCGCCAACCGGGGCGAGATCGCGCTGCGTGTCATCCGGGCTTGCCGCGAACTCGGCATTGAAACCGTCGCGGTCTACAGCGAAGCCGATCGCGAGTCGCTGCACGTGCGCTTTGCCGATGACGACGTCTGCATCGGCCCGCCGCCGGGCCGGCTGTCCTACCTCCGGATTCCCAATATCATCGCCGCCGCCGAGATCACCGGCGCCGACGCCATCCATCCCGGGTACGGGTTCCTCGCCGAGAACGCCGAGTTCGCCGAGACCTGCAAGGCCTCCAACATCGCCTTCATCGGGCCCAGCGCGGAGCAGATCCGCGCCATGGGCGACAAGGCCACGGCGCGGCGGCTCGCCAAGGAAGCGGGCGTGCCGACGGTGCCGGGCACGCCGGGCACCATCGAGGACGTGGACGAGGCGCTCGCCGCGGCGGAGCAGATCGGCTTTCCCGTCATCATCAAGGCGACGGCCGGCGGGGGCGGCAAGGGCATGCGCATCTGCCAGAAGGCGGAACAGTTCGGCCAGCTGTTCAACCTGGCCCAGAACGAGGCACTGGCCGCCTTCGGTAACGGCGCGGTGTACGTGGAGAAGTACCTCGAGCATCCGCGCCACGTCGAAATCCAGGTCATGGGCGACCAGTTCGGCACTGTGGTGCACCTGGGCGAGCGTGACTGCTCGGTGCAGCGGCGGCACCAGAAGCTGATCGAGGAAAGCCCCAGCCCCGCGCTCACCCCCGAACTGCGGGAGCAGATGGGCAGCGCGGCCGTCTCGCTTGCCGGCCGCATCAACTACGTGGGCGCCGGCACGCTGGAATTCCTGCTCGATGCCGACGGCAGCTTCTACTTCATGGAGATGAATACCCGGATCCAGGTGGAGCATCCGGTCACCGAGATGGTGACCAGCTTTGACCTGGTCAAGGAGCAGATCCGGGTGGCCTCAGGCGAGCACGGCAGCTTCAAGGGCGACGGCCGTCACCTGCGCGGCCACGCCATCGAGTGCCGCATCAACGCCGAGGATCCGTACCGCAACTTCCAGCCGAGCCCGGGCGTCATCACGGCGTATCACCCGCCCGGCGGCCCCGGCGTGCGGGTGGACAGCCATGTCTATGCGGGCTACACGGTGCCGCCGTTCTACGATTCACTGCTGGCCAAGGTGATCGTCCACGGGAACGACCGCAGCGAGGCGCTGGCAAGGATGGGCCAGGCGCTCGACAGCTTCATCGTTGAGGGTGTCACGACGACGGTGCCGTTCCTGGCGCGCGTCATCCGTCACCCTGATTTCGTGGCGGGCAAGGTGGACACCCGCTTCCTCGAACGTGAACCGCACTTGCTCAAGCCGCCGGAATGAAGCTCGACGTAGTGTTTTCGCCGCAAGGCCTCAGCCCCGCTGATGTAGCGGGGCGTACCGTTTTCGTGATTGACGCGCTCCGTGCCACCACGACCATCTGTGCCGCGCTCCATCATGGCGCGCGCGCGGTGGTGCCCGCGCCTTCCAGCGAGGACGCAGTGCGGGTGGCCCAGTCGGTGGGCACCCAGGATGCGGTGCTCGCCGGTGAGCGCCAGTGCGTCCGGATTCCCGGCTTCGCCCTGGGCAACAGCCCGCTCGAGATGACCGCCGAGGCCGTGAGCGGCAAGCTGGTGGTGCAGACCACCACCAACGGCACCCGCGCGCTGCTCGCCACTCAAGGCGCGCACGCCGTCTTTGCTGCCGCAGCAGTGAACCTCACCCGTGCGGGCGAGCGGGCACGCCAGGCGATGGACGAAGAGCAGGACCTGGTCATCATCTGCGCCGGGCGGGAAGGGGCATTCGGCCTGGATGACGCCTACGTGGCGGGCCGCCTGGCCATCGCGGCACTGGGAGGCCACCGGCGGCGGCGCGGGCTCAACGATGCCGCGCTCGCCGCGCTGGATCTGGTGCGCCGTTACGGCGACAAGTTCCTGCGCCCGTTCAGCTACTCCGCTGCCGGCCGCCACCTCGCCAAGCTCGGCATGGCCGACGACGTGCGCGACGCCGCCCGGCTCGATGCCTATCCCGTCCTGCCGCAGTTTCGCGACCGGCGGCTCACGATCGTCCCCGCGGAGGTGGCGGCATGAGTTCGCGCCGGCGCCTGGGCGCGGTGGCCGCGCTGGTCGGCGGGCTGTTCGCCGCGCTCGCCCTGCTGCCCGTTCCGGCCACTGGACCAGTTGGCCGCGTGCTGGGGCACGGTCTCTGGCACATCCTCGGTGCCGGTGCCGTCGGGATCCCACTGCTCGGCTTCGGCATTGCGCTCGCGGGACTCGATCGCACGCCCCGGCTCAACATGCGGCGCTCCGCGCTCCTGATGGTCGGACTCAGCCTTCTGGTTCCGTTCCTGGTCGGTGTCGCGACCGAAATCCAGCGGGTGGACCTGCTGCCGGACGTCGCCGAGCGGACCCTGGCCGCACGCGCCACCGGCGTGCTGCCGGGCTTCTTTGCGATCATGGTGCGGGAGCGGATCGGCGTGGCCGGCGCGCTGCTGCTCGGCTTCCTCGCGCTCTCCGCGCTCACGCTCTACACCTTTGCCTGGCACCCGCTGCAGCGCTTCGAGCGCCGGGAAGGGTCCGAGCCCGTGCCCGAGCCCGAAGTGGCGGCGCCCAGGCGGGCACGCCGCGTCGCGTTCGCCGGCGGCGACACCATCATGGAACCCACCGACGTGGACGACCCCGACAGCGGTGTCGCGGAGGTGGTACCGGAGCCCTCCCGCAGCGAGCGCCCGAAGAAGGTCAAGCCGCCCAAGCCGGCACCAGTCTCCAGGGAAACCGCCGCCGCGCAGCGCGCCGCCGTTGACGAGGAAAGCGAGCTGCCGCCCATCGCCCTGCTCACGCCGCCACCCGCGCGTGACGTGGACGCGGGCGAAGCCCAGCTCGACCGCCTTGGCCAACTGCTGCTCGAGACGCTCCGCACGTTCAAGGTGGAGTGCTCCATCGCCGGGCGGACCACCGGGCCGGTGGTGACCCAATTCGAGGTGGTGCCGGCACCCGGCGTCAAGGCGGGGCGGATCATTTCGCTGGCGGACGACCTGGCCATCACCATGCGCGCGCCGTCCATCCGGGTGGCACCGATCCCGGGCAAGGGCGCGGTGGGCGTGGAGGTGCCGAATCCCACGGCGCGCATCGTGACGCTGCGTGAGCTGCTCGAAAGCGGCGAGTGGACGCGCGCCCGCGCTGCCCTGCCGGTGGCGCTGGGCCGGGACCTCGAGGGGCGCGCCGTGGTGGCCGACCTGGCCAAGATGCCCCACCTGCTTATTGCCGGTGCCACCGGCTCGGGCAAGAGCGTGGCCATCAACACCATCATCACCAGCCTGGTCTACCACTACACGCCGAAGGACCTGCGGTTCCTGATGGTGGACCCGAAGATGGTCGAGCTGTCCATCTACAACGCGCTGCCGCACCTCCGGCACAAGGTGGTGACCAACAATCACGATGCTGCTGCGGTGCTCAAGTGGGCCGTGTTCGAGATGAACCGGCGCTACGAGCTGCTGCAGGCCAATGGCGCGCGCAACATCCTGGACTTCAACCGGAAGCTGGGCGACGGCAAGGAGCTCCGGAACCCGAAGCGGCCGGCCATCAACCTCAGCACCATTTCGGCGGAGGAAGCCGACACGCCGCCGGCCCCGCCGGAGGACGAGCATTACACCGAGGGCCCGCTGCCGTACATCGTGCTGGTGGTGGACGAGCTGGCCGACCTGATGATGACGGTGCAGGGGGAAGTCGAGACGCCGCTCGCCATGCTGGCGCAGAAGGCGCGTGCCATCGGCATTCACCTCATCCTGGCCACCCAGCGGCCCAGCGTGAACGTCATCACCGGTCTCATCAAGGCCAACTTCCCCAGCCGGATCGCGTTCAAGGTGGCGAGCAAGGTGGACAGCCGGACCATTCTCGACGGCAACGGCGCCGAGGCGCTGCTGGGGAACGGCGACATGCTGTTCCTGCCGCCAGGGAAGAACGAGCCGATGCGGATGCAGGGCGCCTATATCGGGACGGACGAGACCGAGCGCGTGATGGACTGGTACGTGGCGCGTCGTGATGCCCGTCGGGCTGCGGCGGCCGGCGAGCCGGAGGAGTCGGACATCCTGGCCATGGTACGGGCGCAGGAAGGGGATGGTGAGGGCGGTGGTGGTGAAGGGGCGGCCGATGATCGCGATGCGCTCTTCCGGGAGGCGGCGGAGGCGTGCATCCAGAACCAGGGCGGGTCCACCTCGCTGCTGCAGCGGCGGCTCCGGATCGGCTATGGCCGGGCGGCGCGGATCATCGACCAGCTGCACTTCGCGGGCATCCTGGGCCCGCCCGACGGCAGCCGCCCGCGTGAGGTGCTGATCGGGTTTGATCAGCTGGATGAGTATACGGAATAGTCGAGGGTCGAGAGTCGAGGGTCGAGAGGCGAGCCCGGCGTGGTTAACGTGCCGGGTTCGTTTTTTTGTGCCCGCCTGCGATGGGTGGGTGCGACCGGGCTGAGATCCGGAAGCAAATTGGCTCCGTAAGACTCACACGAAAACACGAAAGCACGAAAGACTGATCGAGGCGCGCGATGGCAATGCATGAGTTTGAGTCATTGTCTGGAGCAGTGATCGGTGCGGCAATTGATGTCCATCGTGCCCTCGGTCCCGGATTCCTGGAGTCCACCTATGGAAGCGCGTTGAAGGTGGCATTAACCCATCGCCACCTTCGCTTCGAGACGGAGCGGCCGTTGGCAGTGAAATTCGAGGGAGTGGAGGTAGGCGTCGGGCGATTGGACTTCCTGGTTGAGGATGCCCTTGTTGTCGAATTGAAGGCAGTCGAGGTGCTGCACGCCACCCACTTTGCCCAGCTCCGAGCGTACCTCAAAGGGTCCGGATGCCGGATCGGCTTGCTCTTCAACTTCAATGCTCCGACGCTTGTCGTGCGTCGGGTCGTTCATGGGTGAACCGGTCCAGTGATTTCGTGCTTTCGTGTTTTCGTGTGAGCCCTCGGATGTCTGCGCATTATACTGGCCAGTCACGCGATTCCGGGGTGAAAGTTACCTCGCCTGCATCCCACAGATTATCTCCATGGCACGCCGCTTCACGCCCATCGACGAATGGGAAGACCCACGCCAGCGCCAGGGGCTCGAGGGCGAGCACGAGGCCATGGCGTACCTCACCTCCTGTGGCTGGCAGATCGAGGCGCACCGCTTCCGTCTCGGCCGGCATGACCTGGACGTCGTGGCCCGGCGCGGGCACCTGGTGGCCTTCGTCGAGGTGAAGACCCGCCGCTCCAGTGCCTTCGGCACCGGGATCGAATCAATTGGCTGGCGCAAGCAGCGCGACATAGCCCGGACGGCGGCGCTCTGGATTCTTCGGCACCGCCGGCCGGCCGATGAATACCGGTTTGACGTGATCCAGGTGACGTGGCAGCGGGGGAAATGGGTGGTGGAGCACGTGGAGGATGCGTTCAGGCCGAGGGAGAGCCTGATCTGAAGGTCGCAGGTCGCAGGTCAGAAGTCTCGCGACCTGTGACCTGCGACTTGCGACGCAAGATGACCGAAAATCACACACTAGGACACTCTTGCTTCGGCCTGTCTTCGGTATTAGCTTGAGCTTGTGATTCTGAAGTGTAGCAAAACCAGTCACAATACTATCTGAGGTTCCCATGGCTGACGACAGCCGCTTGGCCACTGACCGCCGCAAGGCGCTCTCCCTCGCCATCTCCCAGATCGAAAAGCAGCTCGGCAAGGGCTCCATCATGCGCATGGGGGCCGACTCCCCGCGGGTCCGGATCGCCTCGATCCCCACCGGGGCCATCAACCTCGATGCCGCCGTCGGCATCGGCGGCGTCCCCCGCGGCCGCATCACCGAGATCTACGGGCCCGAGTCCTCGGGCAAGACCACCCTCTCCCTCCACCTCGTGGCCAACGTCCAGAAGGCCGGCGGGGTCGCCGCCTACGTGGACGCGGAGCACGCCCTCGACGTGGAATACGCCCGCAAGCTCGGCGTCAACGTGGAGGACCTGCTCGTCTCCCAGCCCGATACCGGTGAGCAGGGCCTCGAGATCGTCGAGATCCTGGTGCGCTCCGGCGCCGTGGACCTCGTGGTGGTGGACTCGGTCGCGGCGCTGGTGCCCAAGGCCGAGATCGAGGGCGAGATGGGCGACAGCCACGTGGGCCTGCAGGCCCGGCTCATGAGCCAGGCGCTGCGCAAGCTGGCCGGTGCCATCAATCGCTCCAACTGCGCGGTGGTGTTCATCAACCAGCTGCGTGAAAAGATCGGCGTCATGTTCGGCAATCCCGAAACCACCACGGGCGGCAAGGCGCTCAAGTTCTACGCCTCGCTCCGGCTCGATATCCGCCGCATCGGCCCGGTCAAGGAACGCGAGACCGTGATCGGCAACCACGTGCGGGTCAAGGTGGTCAAGAACAAGGTGGCGCCGCCGTTCCGCCAGGCCGAGTTCGATGTGCTGTTCGACGAGGGCATCAGCCACACCGCGCTGCTGGTGGACCTTGCCGCCGAGGCCGGCATCATCCAGAAGTCGGGGGCCTGGTACTCCTATGGCGACCAGCGGGTCGGGCAGGGGCGGGAGAACGCCAAGCTCTTCCTCCGCGACAATCCCCAGCTGATGGTCGAGATCGAGGAGAAGGTCAAGGCCTCGCTCGGCCTCAAGGACGGTGTCGCCGTCGGGGCTGGCGCCGCTGGCGACGGCGAGGATGGTGCGGAGGATGGTGACTGACCAGCTGCCGCCCGGCGTGGTGACGGCCATCGAGCCCGATCCGCGCCGCGCGGCCAGCGTGCGCGTCTCGACCAGCGCCGGGGTGGTGTACACCATCCCTGCCGATCGGGTTGATGCTCTGGAGCTCGAGCCCGGCGCCGTGCTGGATGGGGCGCGCACCACCAGCCTCGCCTCGGCCGCCGACGAGGAAGCAGCACTGCGCGCGGGGCTCAGCGCACTGGGCCGGCGCAGCTTCGCGCGCGCGGACCTCCTGCGACGGCTCCGCCGGCGGGGCCATCCCGAAGGTGCCGCCGAGTTCGCGCTGGCGCGGCTCGCTGCCATGGGCCTGCTCGACGACTTGCGCTACGCCCGCGCCTTCGTTGAGACCCGCGCGGAGCGTGGCCGGGGACCGCTCCGCCTCAAGCGAGACCTGCTGGCGCTGGGCGTGCCGGACAGTGTCATCGAGCAGGCGCTCCGCACCCGCTGGCCGTCAGGTGATGTCGAGCCGGACGTACCCCGCGCACTCGCGCTGCGTCGCGCCCGCCAGCTGGGCAAGCTGCCCCGGCTCACCAAGCGACGCCGGCTGCTCGCCTACCTGGCCCGCCGCGGCTACACCGGCCGGAGCGCCACCGAGGCGGTGACCCGGGCACTCGCCGCGGATCCTCGCGACGGCTGAGCGGCAGCCGTCCCGTTCACCCGCCGGGACGGCGTATATTCCCCGCATGGAATCACATCAGATCCGTTCCCTCTTCCTGCGCTACTTTGCCTCGCGCGGGCACGAGCAGGTGCCGTCATCGTCGCTGGTACCGGCGGACGACCCGACCCTCCTGTTCACCAACGCCGGCATGGTGCAGTTCAAGCGTGTGTTCCTCGGCCAGGAACAGCGGCCCTACCGACGGGCCACCACCTGCCAGAAGTGCGTGCGCGCCGGCGGCAAGCACAACGACCTGGAGCAGGTCGGGCTGACCCGGCGGCACCACACGTTCTTCGAAATGCTCGGCAACTTCTCCTTCGGCGACTACTTCAAGCGCGAGGCGATCGCTTTCGCGTGGGAGTGGGTCACCGGCAAGGAGTGGCTCGGCCTCGATCCCGAGCGGCTGCGGGTCACGGTGCATCATTCCGATACCGAGGCGCGGGCGCTGTGGGAAGAAATCTCCGGCCTGCCACCGGACCGGATCTACGGCCTGGGCGACGCCGACAATTTCTGGCAGATGGGCGACACCGGCCCCTGCGGCCCGTGCAGTGAGATCTACGTCGATCTCGAGTGGGCGCCGGGCAGGGCGGCGCCGCCGATGCCGCAGGAGGAGTTCGAGCGCCAGGCGGAGGCGGGGCGGTTCCTGGAGATCTGGAACCTGGTGTTCATGCAGTTTGATCGGGCGGCCGACGGCACGCTCGCGCCCCTGCCTCGGCCCAGCGTGGATACCGGGGCCGGCCTCGAGCGAATTGCCGCGGTCATGCAGGGGACCGACGACAATTTCCACACCGATCTCTTCCAGCCGCTGCTGGATCGTGCCGGTGAGCTGATCGGCCGCCCCTATCGCGAAGACGGTAACGATCGCGCGTCCTACCGCGTGCTTGCCGACCACGCCCGCGCGGTGGCGTTCCTCCTCGCGGACGGCGTGTACCCGAGCAACGAGGGACGGGGCTATGTGCTGCGCCGGATCCTGCGGCGCGCCGTTCGGCATGCCTGGCTGCTGGGGCGGCGGGAGCCAACCCTCACGCCGCTCACCGAGGTGGTGGTGCGGCAGCTGGGCGACATCTATCCCGAACTGCGTGCCAAGGCGGCTTTCATTGCCGACGTGACACGCAATGAAGAGGAACGGTTCCTCGAGACCATCGAGGGCGGACTGGCCCGGCTCGACGAATTGCTGGCGAGCGGAACCGGCACCATCGCGGGTGAGGACGCGTTCCGCCTCTATGACACGTTCGGGTTTCCCATCGACCTCACGCAGCTGCTCGCGCGCGAGCGTGGCGTGGACGTGGACGTTGAGGGGTTTGAGCAGGCACTGGACGAGCAGCGTGAGCGATCCCGGTCCGATCACGCCGTGCGAAAGGGAGTGGCAACGTCGGCTGTGCTCTCGGGCGGCGACTTCCGCGTCCACTCA
>DASSTP010000049.1:0-9439 GCA_035707845.1 Gemmatimonadales bacterium
CTAACCCCTATCCCCTAAACCCAATCCCCTACCCAATTCCGCCGGCGCCCTCGCTCGTCCCACCGCCCCCGCCAACGCCAGCAACACCAGCACGTAGGGCAGCATCAGGAACAGCTGGTATGGCACATCCAGCCCCAGCGCCTGTAGAAGAAATTGCAGCGCCGTGGCTGCCCCGAACAGGAGCGACGCGGCGAGCACGCCGACCGGACTCCATCTCCCCAGCACCACGATGGCAATTGCCACGAACCCCCTGCCCGCCGTCATCCGCTCGGCAAAAGTCCCCACCTGCGCCAGCACCAGCGACGCCCCGGCGATCCCTGCCAGCGCACCCCCTATAATGGTAGCCCGGCTCCGCACCGCTGTGATGGCGATTCCAGCAGCGCGGGCGCCCGCCAGGCTTTCGCCCGCCGCCCGCATCGCCAGCCCCTCCCTGGTCCGGTAGAGCAGCCACCAGATGCAGGGCACCGCCAGGAACCCCAGGTACGTGGTGGCCGGCTGGCCGAAGAGCGCCGAGCCGATAAAGGGAATCCGGTGAATGAGCGGGATGTTGATGGGTGCCAGGGTGGGAATCGACAGCGCCGCTCCCGCCGCCCCGAACACCGCGCGATATACTGCCCCCGTAAGGCCCACGGCGCCCAGCGTGATGGCCGTCCCGGTGATGATCTGGTCGGCTCGGCCCCGGATGGCGACGAGCGCAAAGATCCACGACGCCAGTGCGCCGGCCAGCACCGCCGCCCCCACTCCCGCCCACGCGCCGCCCCACGACGCACCGATCGCCGAGGCCAGCGCGCCGCACAGCATGGCGCCCTCGATACCAAGGTTGATGACGCCGGCGCGCTCCGCCACCGTCTCGCCCAATGCCGCGAGCAGCAGCGGCGTGGCGACGCGGACCGAGGCCGCGAGAAAGCCGGAGGTGAGGAGCTCGAGGTTCATGTGCGGTCGCAGGTCACGGGTCGCAAGTCGCAGGTCACAAGTCGCAGGTCACGGGTCATGCGACCTGCGACCTGCGACCTGTGACCAGGCTCCTCTGCCTCGCGTCCACCAGCACCAGCCCAATGATGATCGCCGCTTCAATCACGTACACGATCACCGCCGGCACGCCCGCATCACGCTGCATGCCCGCGGCGCCTGCCTCGAGCGCACCGAAGAGAATTCCGCTCGCAATGATCCAGCCCGGCTTGAGCCGGGCGAGCAGCGCCACGGCAATGGCCGTGAAACCGTACCCGGGCGAGAGATTCTGGTAGAGCGCATAGGAGACGCCGCCCACTTCGGTCGCACCCGCAATACCGGCGATCGCGCCGGACGCGAGCAGTGAGACCGCGATCATCCTGCCCACCTGGATGCGGCCGCTGATGCGCGCCGCCCGCGGCCCCTCGCCCACGGCCAGCAGCTCAAAGCCCCAGCGGGTACGATTGAACAGCCACCAGAGCAGCAGCGCGATCGCGATTGCGAGCGCAAAACCGAGATGTAGCCGCGTGCCGGGCAGCAGCGGAAGCCGGCCTGAGGATGCAATCGAGGCGCTCTGGGGATAGATGTGCGCCGGTTCCTGCAGGGGCCCCTGCACCATGTAGCTCACCAGCGCTTCGGCCACGAAGTTGAGCAGCAGGGTGCTGATCACCTCCAGCACGCCGTAGCGCAACCTTAGGATGACAGGGATGAGCATCCACACAGCACCAGCGATCGCCGCGGCGATCCACATCGCCCCGATGGCAACCGGCGACGGCAGCAGCGCCGCATGCAACCCGACCCACGTCGCCGCGATCGCACCGGCATAGAACTGTCCCTCGGCGCCGATGTTGAGCGCGCCGCCGCGGAGCGCCAGCGCAAACCCCAGCCCGATGATGATGAGCGGCGTCGCCCGCACCAGCGTGGCCGAGGTGAAGGCGTACCAGGAGCCGAAGGCGCCGTCCCAGAACGCCGCTGCGATGCTTCCGACGTCGGCGGTCATGGGTGTCCGGTCGCAGGTCGCATGTCGCATGTCACGGCACCTGCGACCTGAGACTTGTGACTTGCGACCATCATCACTCCGCCCCCAGCATCATCCGCCCGATTATCTCGCGACCTGCGACCTGCGACCTGAGAGCAGCGTCCTTCAATCTTCCCTTAACCATCACCACAATCCTGTCCGATACATCCAGGATTTCATCGAGATCAGATGAATACACCAGGATCCCCGCACCCGCGTCCGCCGCGGCTCGCAGCCGATCATGGATCGCGCGCGCGGCCGCGACATCGAGCCCGCGTGTCGGATCTTCCGCAATGATCGCTGCCGGCTTCCGCTCCAGTGCGCGCGCCAGCACCAGCTTCTGCTGGTTGCCGCCCGACAGCGCCGCCACCGGCCTGGTCACGCCCGGCGCCGAGATCCCGAACTCCTGCACCAGCTGCGCAGTGCGCTCGCGTGCGCGGCTCCAGCGGATTCGCCGGCCATCAGTCCACGGCGCCGTGCCACCCAGCCCCAGCACCATGTTCTGGGTGAGCGAGAGCGACGGAATCAGGCCTTCAGTCGTGCGGTCTTCCGGAATGAACGAGAGCGGATGCAGTGTCTCCACTCGCCCGCGCAGCACCGGCCACACGCCGGCCAGCGCCCGCAGCAGCTCACGCTGGCCATTCCCTTCCACTGCCGCGACGCCTACGATTTCGCCGGCGCGCACTTCCAGCGACACATCCCGCACGGCGAGCCTGCCGCCGCTCTCCGCCCGGAGCTCGAGCGCCACGCCCCGGATGGCCACCGGCGCATCCACAGGTGCCGGCACCCGGTCATGCCCCTGCTCCAGCAACGTCGCCGCGTCCGGTCCGACCATCGCCGCCGCCAGGTCGCGCTGGGTGAGCTCCGCCGGCACGCCTTCGAGCGTCACCCTGCCTCGGCGCAGCACGGTGATCGAGTCGGTGTGGGCCAGCGCCTCATGGAGCCGATGGGTGATCAGCACCGCGCTCCCGCCCTGACGCGTGAATTCCCTGATCCGCTGCAGCAGCGCCTCCGCTTCGGCAGGAGCCAGCACCGCGGTTGGTTCGTCCAGCAGCAGGATGCTCGCGTCCGCCGCCAGTGCTTTCACGATCTCGAGCCGTTGCTTGAGCGAGACGGAGAGCCGGTCGGCCAATGCGGCAGGATCAAGTGGCAGCTGCAGCCGCTCCGATAACGCCGCGACCCGCTTGGCCGACTCGCCTGGCCTCGCCTTCCATCCTGCGGCAAGCGCCACATTCTCGGCGACGGTGAACGAAGGCACGGCCGTGGCGTGCTGGTGCACCATGCCGATGCCGGCCGCGCGGGCATCGCGCGGGCTGCGGATCCGCTGGGGCGACCCGTTTACCAGGATGGTCCCGCTGTCCGGCTGGACCATGCCATAGGCAATGTGCATCAGGGTGGACTTGCCGGCGCCGTTTTCGCCGAGGAGGGCGTGGAGTGTTCCGGGCGCCAGGCGAAAGGTGACATCGTGCAGCGCTGCGACGGCGCCGAACTGCTTATGGACGCCCGCGAGCTCGAGCGCCGGCGTGGTCACAGGCCGGTCGGATGGTCGTGGAATTCCCAGGGAAGATCGAACTGTTCCGACAGGTGCGAGGCCAGCGCCTGCACGCCCAGCGTTTCGGTGGCGTAGTGGCCTGCATAGCAGAGGTTGATGCCCAGCTCGTCGGCATCGAACCAGGTGTGATGATTGCCTTCGCCGGTGATGAAAGTATCGAGACCAAGTCCGCTCGCCTCACCGAGCATGGAGCCCGCCGCACCGGTGATGATGCCGAGGCGCTGGATTTTCTCCGGACCGGCGGGGATCATCATCGGCAACGGCGAGCGGTCGTCGGCGCCGCGTTCCTCATCGAGGATGCGCCCCAGCTCTTCCTGCAGCGCGCTGCGTGACTGCAGCGCATGCGGCACCTGGCCGTACACCCCCAGCTTGATGCCGCGGTACTCGCCCCACCAGCCATCGATGCGTACCCCCAGCCGCTCCGCCAGCACCACGTTGTTGCCGACCTCGGGATGCACATCGAGCGGAATGTGCGCGGCATAGAGGGCGACGTTGTTATCCATCAGTGCGCGGATGCGTCGATACCGCCGCCCGGTGACGGGCACATTCCCATCCCAGAACATCCCATGATGCACGATCAACAGGGGCGCATGGCCATGCGCGCCGTCGCTTGCCTCATCAGACCGTCCGTCTGTCCGTCTGTCCGTCTGTCCGTCTAGCGTCCGCAACGACGCATCCACCGCCGCCACGATCCGGTCCACCGTCCCGGTGCGGTTCTCGACCTCGAGGCCGTTCACCGCGTTGGGATGATCCGGCGCTTCCCTGATACGGAGGTAATCGTCCAGGTAGGCGACGATATCGGCGAGCGGCACCGTGCTCATGATCCGGGCGCTGCGGGATCGGGGTTGAGCGTGCCATTCGCAATCGAGTCGGCGGCCGCCCGGACCCGCGCCATCAGTGAATCGGGTACCAGCGAATCGAGCGCGGGATTGGGCACGTATCGGAGGACCTCGCTCTTGAGCCCGAACGACTCGACTTGCGGGGTGAAGCTGGAATCCTGGACCGCCCGCGCCAGCAGCAGGAAGGCGTGGGGCAGGTCAATCACCGCGGAACCGACCACACGTTCAGGTGCGAGCGCCGTCTGGTCGGCGTTGGCGCCGAAGATGTAGACGTTGGGACTTTCCTTCACCGCCTGGAACACGCCGAGGGCGGCGGCGTCGGCGTTGTGGTGGATCATGTCGGCACCAAGCCGGATCTGGGCAAGGGCGGCTTCTCGCCCGGCTGCGGCGTCGTCCCAGTTGTTGAGGTAACTCACCCGGGACTGGACATCAGGACGGACGGCGCGCGCGCCGTTCACCCAGCCGCGGTAGCCCGCGGCCACGGGCGGCAGCTCCACCCCGCCGATGAACCCGATGATCCCGGACCTGGTGAGCCCACCCGCCACCATGCCGGCGAGGTAGGTGGCTTCCTGGATCTGGAACACCAGGGGCACCACTCGGCCCTTGACCCGCGCCCCGCTGTTGACCGCAAAGACCGGCTTGGGGTACTCATCGGCGACCCGCTCCGACGGCTCCTGGAATTCGAATCCGTTGCCGATGATCAGGTCGTAGCCCTGGGCGGCGTAGGTGCGGAGCGCCTCCTCCTGCGCCGCTGGCGTGCCGGCCTCGACGTGGCTGATGTCGGCGCCCAGGGAATCGCGGATGCGGAGGAGGCCCTGATAGGCGGCCGAATTCCAGGCCGCGTCGGCGATGGAGCCGGGGGTGATCAACGCAACCCGGAACCCCCCGGCGGCCTGCCGCTCGCCGCAGGAGACTACCATCACCGTCACCGCAGCAACGAGACAGTGACGAATCAATCTCGCTATCACGTTCCCATTCGTCACAATGTTTCCCGGTCATGTGTCACGTAAGTGCAGGATCTCCACAGAGTTACGCACTTATCAACGAAGGGCGTGAGGCTTGGGGTTTGGGGTCGCATTCCTCAGGCCCCATGCCCCATGCCCCATGCCCTATGCCTCACGCCCTTCAGCTTCATTCATCCTCACCTCCCCGGTCACTTTCCCGCCTTCCAGGATCGCGATCCTTGGCGTGGAGATGTCGCCCTTGACCAGCGCTGACGCCTGGAGTTCGACGCGCTCGGTGGCGTTGATCGTGCCGCGGACTTCGCCGGCGACGACCGCTTCCTTGGAGTGCAGGTCACCTTCGATGATGGCGCCCGGTGAGACGATAACCTGTGCGTCGGCGCGGATGGTTCCCTTGACCCGTCCCTCCACCTTCACCACGCCCTGGGTCTCCATGTCGCCGGTGATGGTCATGTCGCGCGCCACGATCGAGAGCGGAATGCCGTCGCCCTTGCGCCGGTTGAACGGCGGCTTGGGCCCCTCGGGCGTGTCGGGTGTCGGGTTCGAGAAGATGGCCATCAGCGTGCCTCCTGGATGATGCCGAGCGGGTCCACGCTGCGGCCCGCCTTGCGGATTTCGAAGTGAAGGTGGGGCGCGGTGGACCGGCCGCTGTTGCCCGAGAGACCGATCACCTCGCCGGCGCGCACCGTGCGGCCGCGCGCCACCAGCACGCGCGAGAGGTGACCATAAAGTGTCTGAAAATTGTCGGGATGCTGGAGCAGGACAAACTTGCCGTAGTCGGCGTCCTCGCCGGTCTGGGCCACGGTCGCGCCGCCCGCGGCGCGCACCGGCGTCCGCATCGCCACCGCGATGTCCACCCCGGGATGGGTTTCGTCGGCGCTGCTGTCGGGCACCAGGCCGCGGGTAATGAACCCGGCGTCACGCAGGGGCCAGACCTTGGGCGTGGTGAGGCCGCCAGGGAGCGTGGGCGCCTTCGCGCCGCGCGCCTCGATCGGCGGCGCCACCGGGAGACTGTCACTCGCCACATGCGCCAGGTCGGGCACCACATCGGCGCCCACCATCCCGCGCACCCGCTCATAGGCAGTCGTGAGGCTGTCGAGGGCGCGGGCAAGATCGGTGATGCGTGCGTTGTCGGCTTCGAGATTCCGGACCCGACGCTCGAGCGACGGCACCCGTCCCGCGGCGCGCGCCAGCGGGCCCAGGAGAATCAGTCCCGCCAGCACCGCCAGCACCGCGAGTGCGGCACCAGCGAGCAGCGCGCGCCAGGCAAAGAGTGAAAGTCGCCAGCTGCGGGAGGCGGGCGCACCATCGTGATGCACCAGCAGGTGGACGTAGCGCTGTCGTCCGGATGGACTCATCCGTCGAACGGCTCGCCCAGGATCAGCTCGAGCAGGCGCGCAAGATCGTCGTGGGAATAGTACGCAATGCTGACGAGTCCCCGGCCCTTCCGCTTCTGGGTCACGGTCACGTCCGTGCCCAGGCGCTTGCGCAGGGCGTCCTCGACTCGCCGCGCTTCGGTGCTGGTGGTCAGCACGCGTTTCTGGCTGCTGGTGCGCGTCGCGGGCGCGCGTCCGCCGTTCTTCACCCGCGCTTCGGTTTCACGCACGCTCCAGCCATCGGTCACCGCCTGCTGCGCCAGGCGGGAGATCTGCGACGGCGTCTCCAGTGCGAGCAGTGCGCGGCCGTGGCCTTCGGAGAGTGCGCCGGTGTGCACCAGCTGGCGCACGTCATCCGGCAGCTTGAGCAGGCGGAGCAGGTTGGCCACGGTGCTGCGGTTCCGTCCCACCAGGCGCGCGACTTCGGTCTGCGGCACCTTGAACTCGTCCTGCAGCCGCTGGTAGCCGGTGGCTTCATCGATGGGCGAGAGATCATGACGCTGGAGGTTCTCGATCAGCGCGAGCGTGAGCAGCGTCTGGTCATCCACCTCCTTGATGACCGCGGGGATCTCCGTCCAGCCGAGTTGCTGCACCGCGCGGAGGCGCCGCTCGCCGGCGATGAGCTCGTAGCGGCCATTCCGCTCGCGCACCACCACCGGCTGCAGCAGTCCCGAGGCGGAGATCGAGTCCACCAGTTCCTGCAGCGCAGCGGGATCGAAGTGCGTGCGCGGCTGAAAGGGATTGGGCTGCACATCGGCGACGGGCAGCTCGCGAAGATTGCCCTGGGCCTTCGCCTCTTCCCGCGAGATGGGTCCGAGCAGTGACTCGAGACCGCGGCCCAGCCGGCGGCCGCCGCTCGCGCCGGCACCGGCGGCGCTCATGATACCATCTCCTGGGATTCGGGTTGCTCGCCACCTTCGATGCGGCGGATCAGTTCCTGCGCCACCGAGAGATAGCTCTTGGCGCCGGCCGACTGCACGTCGTAGAGCAGGATGGGCTGGCCAAAGCTCGGTGCTTCGGCAAGGCGCACATTGCGCGGGATCGGCGTGCGGAACACCTGGCCGCTGAAATATTCCTTGGCATCGTCAGCCACCTGGCGGCAGAGATTGAGGCGCGTGTCGTACATCGTCAGCAGCACACCGTCGATCGCGAGACCGGGATTGAAATTCTGCTGCACCAGCCGCACGGTGTTGAGCAGCTGGGAAATTCCCTCGAGTGCGTAGTACTCGCACTGGATCGGGATGATGACGCCCTGCACGGCGGCGAGCACGTTGAGCGTGATGAGTCCAAGCGACGGCGGGCAATCGACGAGGATATAGTCGTAGTGCGCGAGGATCGGATGCAGCACCTCGCGCATCGCCGCCTCGCGATCAGGGACGTTCACCAGCTCGAGCTCGGCGCCGACCAGGTCCTGGTTGGCGGGCAGCACGTCGAGATGCGGCAGCACCGGATGCTTGACGATGGCGCTGTCGGCGGGAACGTGATCGATGATGGCGTCGTAGAGCGAGCGGCGAATGGCCGATCGGTCGAGCCCCACGCCGCTGGTAGCGTTACCCTGCGGATCGGCATCGACGAGCAGGGTCCGCCGCTCCGCCACGGCGAGCGAGGCGGCGAGGTTGACGGCGGTCGTGGTCTTGCCAACGCCGCCCTTCTGGTTGGCTATGGCGATGAGGCGGGACATGTAGGGCGTAAGGCCTGGGGCTTAGGGCTTAGGGTCGAGGGTCTAGGGTCTAGGGTCGAGGGTCGAGGGTCGAGGGCATAGTTGCCGGTAGAAGACGCGTATATCTTTTTGCCACAATGACTTACAGTATAATACAGCGACATGCTTCAGGGGTGGTTGAGAAATATCGCGACTTGGGCTGGAAAATGTAAGGATGTTTCACGTGGAACAATCTTACCAGACATCCAGAGCTCTCCAGGCCCCTGTAAGGGCGGCCTGCGGCCGCCCCATTACCACTCGATCTACCCCTTGCCATGACGCGGCCTGCGGCCGCCGGACACGAGGGCGAGAGGATCCGACCGCCGAGCCGCCCCCTCGCTGCGCTCGGGGCAAGCTACGCCGCCGAGCCGCCTAGCCGTCCATCCGCCTCTTCACCACCTCCAGCACCAGCGCCTGGAGATCCGCCGGCGAGACGCCGGGGATGCGGCCGGCCTGGCCGAGGGATTCGGGGCGGGCGAGATCGAGCTTCTGCCGGGCCTCAAAGGAGAGGGCCTGGAGCTGCTGGTAGGGAAGCTCCTTGGGGAGACTGAAGCCATCCATCTCCCGGAGCCGGTCGGCGGCGTCACGCTCCCGGGCCAGATAGCCGCCATACTTGATTTCCAGCTCCGCCCACTGCTCTTCCCCGTTCCCGACCACCACGCCGGCCCGGCCAAGTACGTCGCCCAGACTCACGCCTGGCCGCTTGGCGAGCTCGGCCGCCCTCATCGGCTCCGCGATCTCCTTGGAGCCTGCCTCCGTGAGGAGTGGGTTCACCGCCGTCGGCGAGACGGCTGTTTCACGTGAAACAGCCAGAATTTCTTCTTCCCGGCGGAGCCGGCCCTCGGCATTCCGCATTTCGGCGGCAGAGAGGAGCCCGTAGCGCTCCGCCACCGGCAGTAGCCGGCGGAGGGCGTTGTCCTGCCGGAGCAGCAGCCGGTATTCCGACCTCGACGTGAACAGCCGGTACGGCTCGTCCACCCCTCGGCTCACCAGGTCATCCACCAGCGTTCCGATAAAGGCCTCGTCCCGCTTGAGCACCAGCGGA
>DASSTP010000050.1:0-5555 GCA_035707845.1 Gemmatimonadales bacterium
CTGCTCACCTATGCCGGCGTGGTGGGTGCATTTCACGCGGTCGAGTTCTACGGCCGCTACCGGGAGGGGGAATTGCGCGCGGCGCAGCTTGAAACCCGGATGCATGAAGCCCGGCTGGCGATGCTGCGTATGGAATTACAGCCGCACTTCCTCTTCAACGCCCTCAACGCCATCTCGGGGCTGGTGCGGCGAGGGGACAACGAGGCGGCCGTGACCATGCTCGCCCGGCTGGGCACCTTGCTCCGCCGCACCCTCGACGGCCACGGCACCCAGGAGGCCCGGCTGGGCGAGGAGCTGGACCTGCTGGAGCAGTACCTCGCCATCGAGCGGGTGCGCTTTGGCGACCGGCTGGATGTGGCGGTGGAAGTCGAGGCATCGCTCTTCGATGCGCTGGTGCCGACGCTGGTGCTGCAGCCCATCGTCGAGAACGCGCTGCGGCATGGGCTGGCCAGCACGCCCGGTCCCGGCAGCGTGCGCGTCACGGCCCAGCGGGAGAATGGATCGCTGGTGCTGTCGGTGCGGGATTCAGGCCCCGGCTTCGTCGAGGGCTGTAATGGAAACCATCAGGGAGTCGGGCTCTCCAATACGCGCGCCCGGCTCGAGCAACTCTACGGCGCTGCCGGACGGCTCGATACCGGCTCGGCGCCCGACGGCGGCGCATCGGTGCGCATCACGCTGCCATTGCACCGGGAAGGGGAAACGCATGACTGGTGAAGCGATGTCCGGACGGATCCGCGCCTTGATCGTGGACGACGAGCCGCTCGCGCGCGACTGCGTGCGCCTGGCGCTGGAACGGCAGGAGGACGTCACCGTCATCGGCGAGTGCGCCGATGGCGCCAGCGCGGTGGACGCCATCCGGGCGCAGGATCCCGACCTGGTCTTTCTCGACGTGCAGATGCCCGGGCTCGATGGATTCGGCGTGATCGAGCGCATCGGCGCCGAGTCCATGCCGCCGGTGCTGTTCGTGACGGCCTATGACAAGCACGCGCTGCGCGCCTTTGCCGTGCACGCGCTCGATTTCCTGCTCAAGCCATTTGATGACGACCGGTTTCGGGACGCGCTGGAGCATGCCCGCCGCCACCTGAGCGCCGAAGGGCGGCTGGGGATGCGCGACGCCCTCACCGGCCTGCTCGAGAGCCGTCGCGGCGCGGCGCGCCACGCCCGCCGCATCATGGTGCAGGAGCAGGAGCGGATCCGGTTCGTGCCGGTGGAGGCAGTGGACTGGTTCGAGGCGGACCGGAACTACGTGCTGCTCCACTGCGGCAAGGACGTCTTCCGCGTCCGCATGACGCTCACCTCACTGCAGGCCGAGCTGGATCCGGCGCGCTTCATCCGGGTGCACCGAAGCACGGTGCTCAACCTCGACCGCATCCGCGAGGTGCAGCCCTGGTTCGGCGGCGACTACATGGCACTGCTCAAGGACGACCAGCAGGTGCGGGTGAGCCGGAGGTTCCGGGAGGGGCTGCTGAAGCTGACGCATTAGCTGGACAGATGGAGAGTTAGACAGTTGGACAGTATGCATGCCTGTCCATCTGCCATCTGCCATCTGTCCATCTGTCCATCTGTCCAACTGTCCAACTGTCCATCATGCTCGCCTTGCTCTCGTCCACCCCATCTCCTCGCTCCTCGTAATCCTTCGCCAGGCCGCGAGGCCTTCCAGGATCAGCTCGCATGCGGCCACCATGCGCTCGGCGTCGTCCCGGCTGGAGAGGTCGGCGGCGACCGCCGCATCCACCAGTCCGTCCACCCGGGAGAAGCCCGCGAGGCATGCGTCGGCCGGTTCGTCGGGCGAGAACTTGAGCACCCCGCCGCCGTCGAACCAGGCCACGATCTCGTCGAAGGAAATCTCATCGGCCCGCTCGTCGAGCAGGCTGCCGGCCGCCTTGCGGATCAGCTCCCGCGCCACTGTCTCCGCGCCCTGCAGCTCGCCCTCGTATTCCAGCTCCAGCTTGCCGGTAATGGACGACACCGCGCCGTGCACGTCGCTCACCCGCGGCACCGCGCGGCGGCTACCCGCCGTCATCGCTCGGCGCTCGGCGCCGGAGACGGCATTCTCCAGCACGGTGATGGGCAGCCTCTGGCTCACGCCCGATTTCCGGTCCACCCGGGCATCCTCGCGTCCCTCGAATGCCACCCGCTCTACCAGCTCGAGGATGAACGACGGCACGTCCACGTCCACCGTGGCGCGGTCGGTCCACGCCTCCTGCGCCGTGATGGCCATGCCGAGCTCGACGGTGCGCGGGTAGTGCGTGATGATCTCGGAGCCGACCCGGTCCTTGAGCGGCGTGATGATCTTGCCGCGCGCGGTGTAGTCCTCCGGATTGGCAGTGAAGACCAGCAGCACGTCGAGCGGCAGCCGCACCGGATAGCCCTTGATCTGGACGTCGCCTTCCTGCATCACGTTGAAGAGGCCCACCTGGACCTTGCTGCTCAGGTCGGGCAGCTCGTTGATGGCGAAGATGCCGCGATTGGCGCGCGGCAGGAGGCCAAAGTGCATGGTGAGTTCGTCGGAGAGCAGGTGCCCGCCGCGCGCCGCCTTGATGGGATCGAGGTCGCCGATCAGGTCGGCGATGGTGACGTCGGGTGTGGCCAGTTTCTCGACGTACCGGTCATTCCGGTGCACCCAGCTGATGGCGGTGGCATCGCCACACTCGGCCAGCCGCTCGCGGGCGTACTTGGAAATCGGCGCGAAGGGATCGTCGTTCACCTCGCTGCCTGCCACCACTGGCATCCATTCATCCAGGAACCCGGCCACGGCGCGAAGCAGCCGGCTCTTGGCCTGGCCGCGCAATCCGAGCAGTATGAAGTGGTGGCGCGAGAGGATCGCGTTCACGATCTGGGGCTCGATGGTGTCCTCGTAGCCGATGATGCCGGGAAAGAGCGGGCCGCCATCGGAGAGGCGCTGGAGCAGGTTGTGCCGCAGTTCAGCGCGCACCGTGCGGCCCCTGAGCGGGCCTCGGCCCCAGGGACTCTGACGCAACGCGCCCAGGGTAGGAGGGAGGTCGTGAGGCTCGGAGCTAAATGTCGTATTCATATGTAGTTACAGCTCGATGAGCAGTTGAGGGAAATGCGCCAAAACTTGACAATCTGCAACGCGGCCTTAACTTGTTGCGCCGTCACGCCTTGCGACAGTGCCAGGACAGGCCGGCTGGGACCTACACTCTGAGGAGCGACAGATGCGGAAGCTCGTACTTGCAGCAGTGCTCGTGGCGGTGGCGGCGTGTGCGCCGAAGGAAGAGAAGCCCGCCACCGATTCGACCGCGATGGACACCGCGGCCACCATGCAGACCGACACCAGCCACATGATGGGCGATTCCGCCGCCATGCCGGCTGACACGGCCATGGCCCGCGATACGACCCAGATGTAATCTGGCCGCTGTACCTGCACTGTCACGACGGGCTCCGGATGCGTTCGGGGCCCGTTGTGTATGAGCTATGAGCTGTGAGCTATGAGCTATGAGCTGTGAGCTATGAGCTGTATCTTCGCTCAGCTCGCAGCTCGCAGCTCGCAGCTCGCAGCTCGCAGCTCCTACCCATCCACATCATCCTGCCCGAACGGCAACGCCACCACCGTCGCGAGGCGGCCGCCCACTTCCACCGTGTCGCCCACGGCCGTCTCCCGGCGCAGTGAGGCGAGGGCCAGGCCGCGGTCGTCCAGCAGCAAGGTCGAGCTGATCCGGCCCACCGGCTTTCCGTCCTTCAGCACGTCAGCATCGCCCGGCTCCGAGGGGTAATCCCAGCGGAGTCCCCGGAGCTCGCGGTTCACGTGGCCGCGGAAATGGACCCGCGCCACTGTTTCCTGTCCGGTGTAGCAGCCCTTGGTGTACGACACCCCGCCGATTTCGTCGAACCGCACTTCCTGCGGCAGGGTCCGGTCACCGATCTCGCTGCCCAGCTGGGGCCAGCCGGCCAGGATGCGCGCGCCATCGAGCAGCCGGCTCTCGTGCGCCGCGACGTGCACACCGGACAATACATCCAGCGCCAGGGCGATGGCACCATCCCGCCCAACCAGGAACCCGGCGAAGGGCGTGGTGTCATGCCCCAGTGCCACCAGCAGCCGGCCGCGCACCGTGTCAATCACCGTCACCCGTCCCGCCGCCGACGGCAGGGGGCCGAGCCCCGCCCGGATCAGCGCCTCGAACGCACCCCGGCCCACCAGCCACAGCACCTTCATTTCGCCGCTCTGGTTGCTCACCCGCGCCAGTCTCGGCGGCAGCGATCGCTGGAAGGTCTCGGCGAGCGGGACTTCCGCGGCGGCATCGCCCACCAGCGTCACCTCCTGGGGCGTGCGCAGCACCCACATGTCGGCGATGATCATGCCCTTGGGCGTGAGCACCGCGCCGTACACCAGGCTGTCGTCGCCCGGACGCTCGACGTCGTTGGTGAGCAGCCCCTGCAGGCACGTCACGGCACCGGGACCCGAGAGCGCGAACACGGCGGCGTCGCTCACCACGGCCAGCGCGCCCAGCCGCACGTCGGCGAGCTCCTCGCGGGTCAGCGAGACGAGATGCTCAGGCATCGGCCCAGGGAAGGTCGGCGGGATGATGTCCGTCAAAGTCGTGCCACACCAGGTCGGCATTGGCAAGCGCGCCGGCAGGGAGCGAAGACGCGATGGCCACACAGCGGAAGCCGCCGGCCTTCGCCGCCTCGATGCCGGGGAGGGAATCCTCGATCACCACGCATTCCTCCCTGGAGAGGCGCATCCGCTGGCGCGCCCGCTCGAACGTCTGCGGATCGGGCTTGCAACGCTCCACCTGCTCGGCCGAAACGAGGGTCTCGAAGTGCTCGCGCAGGTCGGTCATCTGCAGCACGAACTCCACCTCACGCAGGAGCGCACTGGACGCGACGCCCAGCGCCATCCGGGCGCTGGATGCCGCTTCGATGAATCCGCGGACGCCGGGCACCAGCGTGAGCCGTGCGCGGGCGATGTCCTCGTAGATGTCGGCCTTCTGTTCCACGGCGTGGTGCAGGAGGAACGGCTCCGGCCGGCGGCCCGCCGCTTCGAAGCTGCGGCGGAAGCATTCCCTGTCATCCAGCCCCAGGAAGTTGCCGTAATACTCCTCCCGCGCCAGCGAAATGCCGTGCGCGGCGAGGGTCGCGCTGAGGGCCTCGAAATGCAGCGCCTCATCATTCGCGATCACGCCGTTGAAGTCGAAGAGTATCCCGCGTGCGAGCATGGAGGGAAGCTAATGGAGTCGTAAGTCGCAAGGCATGAGTCGTACGACCGCGCCTTATGACTTACGACTTATGACTTCAATCGGATGCGCCGTCCGAATCTTCGACCCCCTCCCTCTCAGGCCCGCGCCGATCTGCATCAGGCAGCCGGGATTGCCGGTGAGTACCAGGTCCGGCGCCGGGTCCACCGCGAGGATGGCGTCGAGCTTGGCGTCGAGCACCGCCTGCGACATCCCCGGCTGCAGCAGGGAGAAGATGCCCGCGCTGCCGCAGCACTTGTCGCTGTCCGCGAGCGGCCGGAGCGTGAGCCCCGGCACGCGCGACAGCAACGCCAGTGGCTGGTGGATGATCCCCTGCGCATGCTGGAGGTGGCAGGGGGA
>DASSTP010000051.1:0-8135 GCA_035707845.1 Gemmatimonadales bacterium
TCGCGCCAACGCCAAGGCAGTCGTCTCCGGGGACGTCTCCTCGCTCGGTTCGGGCTATGTGCTCACCGCTCGGCTGGTGTCGGTGGATGGCACCATCCTGGCGCCGGTGAGAGAGACGGCGGAGGGCGACGCCGACCTCATCCCGGCGCTCAACCGTCTGTCGAAATCACTGCGGCAGAAGATTGGCGAGTCGCTCCGCACCATCCGCTCGAGCGATCCGCTGGAGCAGGTGACCACCGCCTCGCTGCCCGCGCTGGAGCTCTACTCCCGTGCGCAGCGCGCCTTTGACGTCAACGATTACCCGACCGCGCGTGACCTGCTGGTGCGGGCGGTGCAGACCGACACCAGCTTTGCCATGGCCTGGCGGAAGCTCGCGGTGGTGATCGGCAACATGGTGGGCAGCGCGTCGCAACAGCGGGCCGCCGCGACGGCCGCGTTCCGGCATCGCGACCGGCTCCCGCCGATGGAGCGGGCCCTGACCGAGGCCTACTACTACTCCAACGTGCAGTACAAGCCGGACGAGGTGGTCCGCTCCTACCAGCGCGCGCTCGACCTCGACTCGCTCAATCCGGTGGCGATCAACAACCTGGGGCTGATGTACAACGCGATTGGCGATTTTGCCAGCGCCGAGTCGATCCTCAGGCGCGGGATGCGGCACCAGCCGTCGCTCACCATGTACGACAACCTGAACCAGGCGCTGCTCTCCCAGGGCAAGTATGCCGCCTCCGATTCGGTCATGGCAGCGCTCAAGACAAGGGCGCCGGACGCAGTCATCACCCGTGTCAATCAGACGTTCGCGGCGTCGGTCCGGCGCGAGTACGACAAGATGGATTCCCTTATGCGCCCGGTCGCGACGGGCGACAACCCGAGTCGCATCGCGCAACTCTACCTCTCCAACGTGCTGGAAGTTCAGGGCAAGCTGCGCGAGGAAGACGCCATGTTTGGCAAGATGGTGGCGCGCCTGCTGGCAGAAGGGGATTCGTCGCTCGCGGCAGGCCTGCTTCTGGCGCGTCCGGGGCACGATCTGGTGCAGCGCGGCAATGTGGCACGCGGGCTGACGCTGATCGATTCGCTGCAGCGAACGCCGCTCTTCACGTCACTTCGCGGCCCGGATCGCCCGCTCGTGGCACTGGCGGAAATGCAGGTACCCTTCGGCCGGGCAGCCGAGGTCAAGCGGCTGCGCGCGGAATGGGAACGGGCGGTTCCGGAGGAAGAGCGCAAGCCCTGGCAGGAGCCGCAGTGGGACGCCTACGTGGCGGGCGCGGAGGGGCGCTGGAAAGATGCTGCGGTGGCGGCCACGCGCGCCGTGAGCGTGGTGCACTGCAATCCCTGCGGGCGACACTTCCTGGCGCAGGCCTGGGACCGCGCCGGCGCGCCCGATTCGGCGCTCAAATATTACGAACAGGCGGCGACGCTTCCGAACACCGATGACGCCGGCGTGGAGGATGCCATCTGGCAGCCGTCCACCCTGCGCCGCCTGGGCGAGCTGTATGAATCAAAGGGCGAAAAGACCAAGGCGCTCAACTATTACGGCCAGTTCGTGGCGCTCTGGAAGAACGCCGACGCCGACCTCCAGCCGCAGGTGAAGCAGGTGAAGGAGACGATGGCGAAGCTGGCAGGGGAGTGACAGGGCGAGCAAGGCGAGCAGGAGGGCAGGGCGAGCAGGGCGAGCAAGGCGAGCAGGAGGTCGTCAGTCGGCTGTCATTGCGAGGAGGCGCAGCCGACGAAGCAACCTTGCAGCCCGAAAGCGATCGCCCTGGGGATCTTCCGAGATCATCGGCTGCCGGCAGCGTGGGCGGGCATCGGCCGCGAGATCACGGTCGGGCTGCAAGGTTGCTTTGCATCGCTTCGCGATGCTCGCAATGACACGTCAGCCCTGTTCGCCCTGCTCGCCCTGTTCGCCCTGCTCGCCCTGCCAACCTGCCCTCCTGAGAAACCTCTCCGCCAGCACCTCCAGCCGCTCATCCCCCCGCTCGCGCGCATCTGCCAGGATGAGTTCCACCTGCGGCACCAGTTCGGGTGAACCGAAGATGTACCCCGTCGCCGCTTCGGCGCCGATCGAGTCGCCCACGTTGGCACCGTCGAGCAGCGCCCGCGCCGCCGCGAGCGGAAACGCCGGATCATCCCTTGGCGGGAGGGGATAGCGGTGCTCCGGCTGGGCTTCGCCGGCCGCGTCGTCGTTTACGAAAGCACGAGACATGAGCGCTTCGCGCAGTTGGACAGGTGGACAGTTGGACGGTTGGACAGTCGGACAGTTCTTACCGGCGACCTCTGTCCATCTGTCCATCTGTCCATCTGTCCATCTTGAAGCAACATCTCGGTCTCTCCTCATACTCACAGCACTGCACCAGTGGCTCGGCCAGCATTGCCTCGAGAAAGGCCTGCATCGCCATGCACACTTCGTGGCGCTTCTCGACCGCCACGGCCAGCGGGCATGACGATCCCCTCAACGTAACCCCGTCGCCATTATCGATCAGCTCCACCTGGGCACCGAGGGACTGCATGACCTCGCCAGCGGCGGCGAGGCGCCGCTCACGGTCGCCGGCCGGCGTGGGGTAGGCGGCCGCGAGGCGCTTGCCCGCCTCGACCAGCACCGCCGTCAGTTCCGGGCCATCCATCTGCTCGGCGAGGGTGGTGACCAGCGAGGTGAACATCGGGGCATAGGCGCGGGAGAAGAGCGCGTCGGCCTCGGCCGGCACGTCGTAGAGCACGGCGGGCTTGCCAGCCGCGGGCGGCTTCCGGGATCCGGCCACCCGGACCAGGCCATCCCGTTCCAGCACGCCGAGCTGGGCCCGGACCGCGTTGTCGGTCACGCCCAGTTCGGCGGCAAGTTCCTCGACGGTTCGCTGGCGGCGCCGCAGCAGGCTGACGATGCGGCCCCGGGTGCTTTCCCAGACGCGCTTGCTCCACATTGACTTAGGTCCTTTCCGCAGAGCCCCAAATATGGGGAATCGCCCGCGCCAGCACAATATGTCAAATAAATACTTGACTTTTTAGGCAAAGGGCCACATGTTGGGCAGGCCCTGACGGGTCATCCCGTCTCCTCCTCAACCTGTGCCGAGGTGCTCCATGCGTCGCCCGATTGCCGCGTTCGCCTCTCTCCTGCTCGTCCTCCCCGTCACCCTTGCCGCCCAGTCGGCCAACAAGCCCGCGCCGAAACTCGATGATGCCACCATCGTGGCCATCTTCGATAACGCCAATACCGCCGACATCCAGACAGCCGGCCTCGGCGCCCAGAAGGCATCTGATCCTGCGATTCGCGAGCTCGCCAAGAATTTCGTGCACGACCACACCAAGGTCCGCCAGATGGCCCGCGACCTGGCCGCCAAGCTCAAGGTGACCCCGACGCCCCCCAAGGGTGACAAGAGCGTCGCCGAGCTGTCGCTGACCATGAGCAAGCTGGAGCACCTCAAGGGCAAGGAATTCGACAAGGCGTTCCTGGATCACGAAATCGCCTTCCATCAGGCCGTGCTCGATGCGGTGAGCAGCACGCTGCTTCCCGCCATCCAGAACGATGAGCTGAAGGCGTTCGTGAAGTCGGTGGCGCCGGCCTTCCAGGGGCACCTTGCCGGTGCCAAGGCGCTCCGCGCCAAGATGGGCGCATGAACGCCGGGCAATGCCTGCGCGGTGGAGTGGCGCTGCTTCTCGCAGCGCTCTCCGCGTGCGGCGGCGACAACGGGCCCGGCGAGGATCTCGATCCCGAGCTCGTCGCCCAGGGCAGGGAAATTTTCCGGTTCGATACGTTCGGTGATGATTCCTTCTGGACCGATACCCTCGGCCTTCACCGCGTGATCCAGTCGGGCGTGAGCCCGGCAACGGCGCTGAGCGTCGGGCTCAAGGTGGATGCCAGCGTGCTGCCGGCCGGCCTGCTGGAAAGTGCCGACCTCAACGACCCGGCCACGACCGTCGCCCTGCTCAAGCTCAATGCGGTGGTCGGGGTGAAGGGCGTGGTCGAGACGGTGAATGGCAAGGATTCACTCATGAGTGTCGGCATTACGTGCGCGCTCTGCCATTCGACGGTGGACAATTCGGTTGCAGACGGGATCGGCCAGCGGCTCGATGGCTGGCCCAACCGGGACCTCAACGTCGGCGCGATCGTGGCGCTGAGTCCCGCACTCCAGGATCCGGCCACCCAGGCGGTGCTCACGTCGTGGGGCCCCGGCAAGTACGACGCGTACTGGAATCACGACGGCCAGAACAACCCGACCGTCATTCCGCCGGCCTATGGCCTGCACGAGGTGGCGCTGGAGACCTTCACCGGCGAGGGCCCGGTTTCCTACTGGAATGCCTATGTGGCCGTGACCCAGATGCACGGGCACGGGAACTTTGACGATCCCCGGCTCGGTATACACATCGAGCAGTCGCCCGACCTGGTCACATCCAAGCTCCCGGCCCTGCGCGAGTACCAGCACTCGATCGCCGCGCCGCCGCCGCCAGCAGGCAGCTTCGACGAGGCCGCCGCGGCCCGGGGCAAGGCGCTCTTCACTGGCCAGGGCCGCTGCAGCGAGTGCCACACCGGCAATGCCCTGACCGATGCAGGGAAGCGGCTGCATGCGCCGTCCGAGGTCGGGACCGACCCCACGCTTGCCCAGCGGGCCACGACCGGCTTGTATCGTACAACCCCGCTGCATGGTGTGTGGCAGCATCCGCCCTATTTCCACGACGGAAGCGCGGCCACGCTCGATGATGTCGTGAAGCATTACGACGATCTCTTCCAGCTGAACCTTACGCCGGAGCAGCAGCAGGATCTGGTTGAGTACCTGAAGTCGCTGTGAGAGAGCCAGGTCGCAGGTCGCAAGTCACAAGTCGCAGGTCGCAGGTCGCAGGTCACAAGTCGCGCGACCTGCGACCTGTGACTTGCGACCATCGGAATGGAGCATCCCATGAGCAGTGATGCCAGCGAACTCTCAGGCCCCGATCTGATGGCCGGCGTCGCCGAGTCGGATCTTGCCGACGGCGCGATGCTCGCCGGTCACGCCGACGGAGAGCCGGTGCTGCTGGCGCGTCAGGGCGGGACGGTCTACGCCATCGGCGCCACCTGCACCCACTATGGCGGGCCGCTCGCGGAAGGATTGCTGGCCCAGGGCACGGTACACTGCCCCTGGCATCACGCCTGCTTTGACCTGGCAACCGGCCGGGCCGTCGGGGCGCCGGCGCTCAACCCGGTGAGCTGCTGGGCGGTGGAACGGCGCGACGGCCGGATCCGTGTCACCGGGCGGCGGGACGCGCCCGTGCCACCCGAGGAGCCGGCCGGTGCGCCGGCGTCCATCGTGATCGTGGGTGCGGGCGCCGCCGGCAATGCGGCAGCAGAGGAGTTACGGGCCCAGGGTTACCAGGGCAGCATCACCATGATCGGGATGGAAGAGGAAGTGCCGTACGACCGGCCCAACCTCTCCAAGGATTACCTGGCGGGGAATGCGCCGGAGGAATGGATTCCGCTTCGCACGCCCGAGTTCTACGCCGAGCACGAGATCACCCTCCACCTCGGTGACTTTGTCGAGCGGATCGATGCGCCGGCTCGGCGTGTCGTGCTTCGGGGCGGGGCCGCGATTTCCTATGACCGGCTCCTGCTGGCCACTGGCGCCGAGCCCATCCAGCTCACGGTGCCGGTCGAGGAGGGAGCGCCGGTCTTCTACCTGCGCTCGCTGGACGACTGCCGGGCCATCATCAAGGCGGCGGGGCAGGCCAGCCGAGCCGTGGTGATCGGGGCCAGTTTCATCGGGCTCGAGGTGGCGTCTGCGCTCCGCATGCGGAAGGTCGCGGTGCAGGTGGTGGCGCCCGAGGTGGTGCCCTTCGAGAAGGTCCTGGGGCGCGACGTGGGCACCTTCCTCCGCGGTGTGCATGAGGAGAATGGTGTCGAGTTTCACCTCGAGGCGAAGGTGGAGCGCATCGCCCGTGGCTCGGTGCATCTCGACAATGGTGCCGACCTCGCCGCCGACATGATCGTGGCAGGAATCGGGGTGCGGCCTCGCGTCGCGCTGGCGGAATCGGCGGGAGCGGCGCTCGACAAGGGCGTGATCGTGAACGAGCACATGGAGACGAGCGTGCCCGGCATCTACGCCGCGGGCGACATCGCCCGGGTGCCCAATGGCCGCACCGGCCGGCCCATGCGGGTGGAGCACTGGGTGGTGGCCGAGCGGCAGGGGCAGTGCGCCGCGCGGAACATGCTGGGGCTCGCGTCGCCCTTTACCGACGTGCCCTTCTTCTGGAGCACGCATTACGGCACCACGGTGAGCTACACCGGGCATGCGGACAGGTGGGACCGGGCGGACCTGTCGGGCAGCCTGGAGGAGGGATCCGCCACCGTCGGCTACTGGAGCGACGGCAAGCTGCTCGCCGTGGCGACGCTGGGACGGGATCTCGATGCATTGCGCGCCGAACGCGCCATGGCCGAGGACGACGAGGCCACACTCGAAGGACTGGTAAGGATCCACAGATGACGCAGATGATACGGATGCATCCGCAGATTTCGCCGATTGCGCAGATGCCTTCGATGCCGGATGAACTGGAGACGCTGGTCCATCGCCAGCTCGAGTTGATCGGCGAGGATCCGGCGCGTGACGGGCTGGTGCGCACGCCGCATCGCGTGGCCGAGAGTCTCCGCTGGCTCACCCGCGGCTACGAGATGGACGTGGCCGAGGTGGTGAACGGGGCGGTGTTCGCCGAGGAGCACGAGAACATGGTCATGGTGCGCGATATCGAGGTGTATTCACTCTGCGAGCACCACATGCTGCCGTTCTACGGCCGGGCGCATATCGCCTATGTGCCGAACGGCCGCATCATCGGCCTCTCGAAGCTCCCGCGGATCGTGGAAATCTTCGCGCGCCGCCTGCAGGTGCAGGAGCGCCTGACGGACCAGATCGCCGATGCCATCGACGAGGCGCTGGCGCCGAGTGGTGTGGGCGTAGTACTGGAGTGCGAGCACCTCTGCATGATGATGCGCGGGGTGGAGAAACAGAATTCGAAGACCATCTCGAGCGCCCTCAGGGGGAGCTTCCGGGATGATTCGAGGACGAGGGACGAGTTCTTGAGATTGGCGGTTGGGTAATGAGATGGACAGATGGACAGGTGGACAGTTGGACCGAAAGTCGCCCGATCGTCACTCCGACGAAAGTCGGGGTCCCATGAGGGCTTCGGGCATGCCACTTCAGACCGGGTGAGCCCTCATGGATTCCAGCTTGCGCTGGAATGACGAACGGGGGACATCGGCCCTCACACCGACCAACACTGTCCAACTGTCCAACTGTCCAACTGTCCAACTGTCCAACTGTCCAACTGTCCAACTGTCCAACTGTCCAACTGTCCATCTGTCCATCTGTCCATCTCTCTATGCCGACGTCATGTCCGGCAGCGGCGGTGGCGGCGTGACGCCCGGTTCGGCCGGCGTCCGCTCCAGCGCCAGTTCCACGATCGTCGCCAGCATCTCGCCGAAGCTGTGGCCCGCGGCCTCGGCGCTTTCCATGAATGACACGCCCTCGGTGAGATCGGGATTGGGATTGATCTCCAGCACGTAGGGATGGTTGTCCTTCGAGATCCGGATATCGAGCCGGGCGTAGTCCCGGCACCCCATCACCTGGTAGGCGTGGATGCAGACCTCGCGCACCCGCTTTTCCAGCCGCTTGGTGAGCGGGGCGGGGCAGTGGGTCCCCACGCGGTGGAACACTTCCGCGAGCGGGTCCCACTTGGCCGCGTAGCTGATGATCGGCGGCTCGCCGGCGGGGAGCTCGGAGAAATCATACTCCAGCGGCGGCAGGACCTCGGGCGGGTCGTTGCCGAAGACGCCCACGTGGAGCTCGCGTCCCTCGATGAATTCCTCCACCAGGATCGGCGGCTGGAACTCGGCGAACATGTGCTCCAGCCGCGCCAGCAGCTGGGGCCGGTCGGTCACCACCGAGGCGGCGTCCACGCCGGCGCTCGCGTCCTCCCGTGCCGGCTTCACGATAAGCGGATACTTGAGCCCGTGCCGCACCGCCACCTTGGGCTTCCAGAGACTCAGGTAGCGCGGCGTCGGCACGCCGTGGGATTCGAGGATGCGCTTGGTGAGCCCCTTCCGGCGGCACATGGACAGCGCGAGCGGTGGCGCGCCGGTGCAGGGGATGCTGTAGAGGTCGAGGAACGCCGGAATGGCGCTCTCC
>DASSTP010000052.1:0-5000 GCA_035707845.1 Gemmatimonadales bacterium
CCTTCAGCGAGAGCGAGTCCTCTGCAACTTTCCCGTCGGATCTCTGGCGTCCTCCTCAGCCTTAGCATCGGGCTGCTTGGCGCGTGCTATGGCTTCGCCGGGGGCGGGTTTCCTCCGGAGATCCACACCGTCGCGGTTCTCCCCTTCGACAACCGGACACCGGAGCCGACGCTGACGCAGGAAGTCAACGCCGCCGTCCGGGACGCCGTGGAGGGACGGCTGGGCCTGCGCGCCGCAGGTGAGGACCAGGCCGACGCGATCGTGCGCGGCAGCATCCAGCGCTACGAGCCCGACGTGCCGGTTGCCTATAGTGGTAATGAGGTCGGCAATTCCGTGAATGTGACGCGCCGGCTGGTGCAGCTCACCGTCAACGTCGAGATCGTGGACCAGAAGCGGAACCGCACCTTGTGGCAGCGGTCCGGCCTGCTGGTGGAAGGCGACTACGAACCCGGGAGCCAGACGGAACAGCAGGCACGGGACGAAGCGCTCGAGAAACTGACGCTGACGATCGTCGAGGGAGCGCAATCCCAGTGGTAGGCTCCCGGCGCGGCAGCAGCACCCTCGGGTGCCTCGTCTCCCTGGCGCTCTTTGTTGCCGCGCTCTACTACGGGATCAACATCGGCGAAGTCTACATCAAGTATTACCAGCTCCTCGACGAGATGCAGTCGCAGGCACGCCTCGCCCCCAGTCTGTCCGACGCAGTCATCCGCCGGCGCATCCTGGACAAGATCGACGAACTCGACCTGCCCGAGGAAGCGCAGAACGTGTCGGTCACGCGGACCGCCCGCCCGGCGCGCATCGTCATCGAAACCCGCTACTCCGAAACGCTGCATCTTCCGCTCGTGACCCCGACCTTCCATCTGCATCCCCGCGCCGAAGAAGGCCTCTGACGGGGATCATCTCGACCAGGCAACTCAATGAGCAGACCAGACCAGCGCGCGCCTGACCAGCTGCGCCCCGTCGTGCTGGAGCGCGGCGCCAATCCCTACGCCGAAGGCAGCTGCCTGATCCGGATGGGAGGGACACTGGTGCATTGCACCGCCAGCGTGGAAGAGGGCGTGCCGCCCTTCCGGAAGAACACCGGCCTCGGGTGGGTCACCGCCGAGTACGCGATGTTGCCGCGAGCGACCACCGAGCGCACCTCCCGTGAACGCCATGGACCCGGGGGGCGGACGCAGGAGATTCAGCGCCTGGTCGGGCGCTCGCTGCGTGCCGCGATGGGGACCATGGAATTCGGGGAATACACGATTCGGATCGATTGCGACGTACTCCAGGCCGATGGCGGCACCCGCACGGCGAGCATTACCGGCGGGTGCGTGGCGCTGGCGGACGCCTGCCGCTGGCTCGCCGATCGGACCGGCCGGCCGTCCGCCTTTGGCAAGCTGGTCGCCGCCGTCAGTGTCGGCATCATCGAGGGCGAACCTCGGCTCGACCTCATGTATCTGGAAGACAGGGACGCGGGCGTGGACGCCAACCTGGTCATGCTGGAGCCGGACCAGTTCGTCGAGGTGCAGGGCACCGGCGAGCATGGCACCTTCTCCCGCCCGGAGCTCGACCGCCTGCTGGAGCTCGGCCACGCCGGGATCCGCCAGCTCTTCGATGCCCAGCGATCGGTGCTCAACGGATGAAGTTGCTGGTGGCCACGCGGAATCCTGGCAAGCTCGCCGAAGCCCGGCAGCTGCTCGAGCCGTCGGGGCTCCCGGTGATGTCGCCCGATGAGGCCGGTGTCATCTGGAGCGCGGCCGAAGACCTCCTGGAGCAGGCCGAGACGTTTGAGGGCAATGCCAGGGCCAAGGCGGAATATTTTGCCAGGCGGACGGGCCTCGTCACCGTGGCCGATGATTCGGGACTCGAGGTCATCGCGCTGGGTGGCGCGCCGGGTGTGCGCTCAAAGCGGTGGGCAGCCGCCAGTGGCAGCGCTCACGAGGTCGACGCGGCCAACAATCGGGAACTGCTCCGGCGCCTGCTGGGCGCACCCGAGGCACGCCGGCGCGCGCGGTACCGGTGCGTACTGGCGCTGGCCGAGCCGGGGCAGTTCGCGCCCCGCATCTTCGAAGGGGTCTGCGCCGGCACCATCGTCACCGAACCGCGTGGTACCGGTGGCTTCGGCTATGATCCGCTGTTCCTGAGTGACGACCTGGGCAAGACATTTGGCGAGGCGACGCACGAGGAAAAGAATCGTGTAAGCCATCGTGGGCGGGCGTTTGCGGAATTGCTGCTGGCATTGGCGGAATGAAGATGGACAGGAGGATGCACAGATGGACGGTTGGACCGATGGACCGTTGACGGCCCGGCGAGTCCCATCCAGCCCTCTGACTGTCCAACTGTCCAACTGTCCACCTGTCCACCTGTCCAACTGTCCACTTGTCCGACTAGCGTCGGGCTGGACCGGCCGATTATTCTCTGCCCGTCATGAGCACCGCGGGGTGTGGCGCAGTCCGGTAGCGCGCCTGCTTTGGGAGCAGGAGGTCCCGGGTTCGAATCCCGGCGCCCCGATGAAGTTGGACAGTTGGACAGTTGGACAGGTGGACAGCAATGCCTACTGTCCATCTGTCCATCTGTCCAACTGTCGGCTTATTCCACCCACCCCGGCTTCCGATACTGATCTGGAGAGAACAGCTCCGCCGGCAGCGTCACGTCCGCCTTCATGTCGTGGTATTCCTCCCTGAGCCGCTCCTTGCCATCCACCAGGAAGACCACTTCTGGCGCGATCCACCCGCCGCCCAGCTGCTGATACCTGTTGAACTGCGTCTCCAGCCGGCGGCCGGGCGCGTCCGGGTTATTGGGTGGCGGCGGACGCCGTTCGATGAGGCGAACGAAGATGAGTCGTTCCGCGTCGACCCAGAACTGGGGCGTCACGCTGTCGCCCTTGGCGGCGCCCACCACCCACGCCGGGCGGCCCTGCCACGTGTCCGGATGGATCACGGCCAGGTCCAGCCCGAGCGCCTTGAGTTTCGCAGCGTTGCTGACGGGATCGCTGGCGTAAACATCGAAGCCCAGCACCAGCAGCGGGTGCACCAGGGTGCCTGCGCGGGCCAGGGTGTCGTGGTCAAAGGAGTAGATGCTGTCATTCCGGAACAGGCTCATCTTGCCACTGTCGATCGGTGCGACGTCGATGCGCAGCTTGCCCGGGAGCTCCGCCGCCTCATACCAGGTTTCCTGGTGGCCATCGGGAAACGAGGTTGTCTGGACGAAGGTGAGCGTGCGGTACCAGCGGCCTCGGTAAGCGTCGTGCATCTGCTGGAGCAGGGCCACGCCATCGCCGGGGGCGGGCAGCTGCCGGCCCGCCGGCAGGGGGGCGGCGGCGGGACCGTGGCCACCGCACGCGGCGATCCCGAGCAACAGCGTCAACCTGAGCGGACTCTTCATCGGGACTCCAGGGTTCGGGGCTGCGGGTTACGAAGGCACTGCTGGAAGCATCGGTCCGGCCATGCCGCTTGGCAACCAGGCCGGTACCCGGTTCTTGACCGGCGCCCGGTTCGGCGACACTGTTCGCGGCGCGCGCCCGTAGCTCAGCTGGATAGAGCAGCAGCCTTCTAAGCTGTTGGCCGGTGGTTCGAATCCACCCGGGCGCATCTCTACGGACAAGGGGGAGTCCAAGTGACATTGCCGGACCGGCCGAGTGGCCCCTCGGACAAATCACGTACGGTGACGCTGGCGCTGGCATTCCTGCTGGGCGTCTTCGGCGCGCATCGCTTCTATGCCGGGCGCACCGGCTCGGCGATCGCCATGCTTCTCACCTTTGGGGGCCTGGGCATCTGGTGGTTCTTTGACGTGATTGTGGTGGCGGCGGGTGGCTTTCATGACGCCACCGGGCGGCTCGTCACCGATTGGGATCCGTCATCCGCCGACCTGGGCGGCCGGCGCGATCTCGATGCGGTGCTGGATGAACTCGACGCACTGCGGCAGGAAGTCACCGACCTCGCCGAGCGGCTGGATTTTGCGGAGCGGCTGCTATCAGGCGGTCGAGGGGTCGAGGGGTCAAGGGGTCGAGAATAGGCATCGCGGCCGCCTCGACTCCTTGACCACCTCGACCTCTCGACTACTTCGACTCCCTCGCCCGATCCCGGAGGCCGCGCACCCGGTCGTGCGCCATCTTCACCTCGGACGCCATGCGCTGGACCACGGTGCGCACGTTTTCCGGCAGCGGTTCGTCGAGCGCCTCGGTGAAGGTTTTCTTGGCGTAGTCCTCGCCGCGCTCGCACTCCTCGAGGATGGCCTTGTCGTCCCGCTTGCTGAAGGCCTCCTTGACGTTCATCCAGCCGCGATGGACGGCGCCGGCGATGTGGCCGGTGTCGTGCGGATCGCCGCCCACGGAGCGGATGAGCTGGGTCAATTCGGTCACGAACGCGGCGCGCTGGGCGGCGAACCCTTGCAGGGTGGCGCGCAGGTCGGGGTTGTCGCTGCTTTCCGCGGCCTCGTTGAAGCCTTTTTCGCCATCGCGGGCGGTCTCGAGCAGCTGGTTGAGAACGTCCACGGCGTGTTCGGTGTCGGTAGTGGTGCTCATGGAACCTCCACGAGGGGATAGTGGGGCCCGGCCGACCGGGTAGGCCGGCGGGCGGGGGTGGAGAGCCAGGGCGGCCCCGGGTGGAGTCGGCCGGCTGCTGCCAATTTATGCAGTGGTGGGGGCGGGACCTGTGGGGTGGATCACTGGAGGGCGCCTCGCGTCTGGCGTCTCGCGCGCGACGCTTGACGCCCGGCGCTCGACGGTCTATACTTCAAGGCTGCTCAGTGAATCGTAGCAATTGGGACAGTGGGGCGGGAAGTTGGGGACTCGCAAGGTCTTGACTCGCCGTTCGCACCCGACTACAATTCTGGGCTCGCGGTGAATGCCGGCTGCGGCAGGATGAAGGCAGCGGGTGGGAGCCGCATCGAGGGACTGCTCTTTGACAAGTGATGTGAGTGAGTGCGGAGTGCGGACCCTATGGTTCGGTGGGCGCAGAGGTCCCCGGACCGGGTTTAATACTCTGACTTTGATTCGGACGATGAAGTCATCGTTC
>DASSTP010000053.1:0-21454 GCA_035707845.1 Gemmatimonadales bacterium
CTGCTCGACCGCCCGCGCGTGAGGTGCACCGAACGCACGCCCACCACGCCAGGGACCGGCCCCTTGTCGCCCAGCAGCACGATCCGCTGCCCTTCGGCGTGCTGGTCGAACAGCGGTGGCGTGCGCCCGGGAAGCCGGCGCACCGTGAGGTAGCCGTCGTCCCTGATGCCACCCACGATCCAGCCCGGCTCATCCATGGGACACGCCACGAGGCGCCGGGGCGTGCCGCGGCCGAGCGTAAGGGTCACGTCGCCGGCACGGTCCCGGGTGGCGCCGGGCAACATGGCCATGAGCGTATCGGCGAGCGCCTGCTCATGCCCGATGGGCGCGGGGACACTGGCCAATCGCCGCACCGGCGGTCCCTGGGATGCGGCCTGCGCCGCGAGGCTTCCACCCGCGGCACATGTGAGTGCCACGGCAAGGAGGGAGATTCGCATTGGAGTCGAGAGTCGAGGGTCGAGGGTTGAGGTCGCAGGTCGCAGGTCGCAGGTCACAAGTCGCAGGTTTCGGGTCCTGCGACCTGCGACTTGCGACCCTCTTCAGTGTGCTCCAGCTCCGGTATCGAGATCGTGCACGTACGCGGCGCTGCCCCAGCCATCGGGGGTTTCGTCCACGACGCGCCGCAGCAGCTCGATGGCGTCACTGATGGAATTGGTGAAGGCGTACTCGACGGTCATGGGCGCCGGTTCGCCTTCCCGCATCTCCGGAAGATAGGCGACGAGAAAGCGGTCGATAACTGCAGGTTGAAGGTCGGGGTGGTCGGAAAAGGGAAGGCCGTGTCGCCGTTCAGTTTCGTGCAGGATGCGCTCGGCAACCAGCAGGCGCTCCTGCTCGAGGGCAATGGTGGTCATCACATAGTCCCTCATGCGGCCGGGCCGGCGGGTGGCAGGCCACCGGCGAACAGGAAGGATACCAGACGGCGCCACCACCAGCACGGGCCACGACCCGGACCGGTTCCGCCATCACCATATTGGGGACTCGCGCCGGAATCGTCAGAGAAGAAAAACCGAAAGGGCCGGAAATCTCGACATTCCGCACTGGACGTGTATCTTAGTACCCGGCGGGGAAACCCTTGTCGTCATGCCCTTTGCGTGATTCGACGCTGTCGCTTTCCCCGGTGTTCCTTGGCAGCATGGCAGTGCGGTGCGGTGTGCGAACGTGAGACGCCTCACCGCGAAGCATCAGTGGGCGGCGCAAGTTGCGGAAGCACTGATCAAGGGCGGGCGTGTCCGCCAGGGTTTTTCAACTTTTCCAGCGGAGTGCATGATGAAGCTTCGAGGCCTTGTACTGTCCGGGCTGCTGGCGGTGCTGTTCGCGCCCGCGGCCAGTGCCCAGGGGTCGGGCACCGTGGAGTTCGGGCTCTTCGCCCGCAAGAACTGGTTCGGCGACAGCTATGGTCTGGCAGACCGCACCGGCGGTGGCCTGCGCCTCGGCATCTTCCCGGTGAGCCAGATCGAGCTCGACATCAGTGCCGCATACACTCCGACGCGGTATGCCCTGCGTGAGGGCCGTGTGGACGCCTTGAACGCGGCGGCCGAGCTGCTCGGCCACATCCCCATGGGCCAGCACGCGGCCATGTTCCTCGGTGGCCGGTACGTCTTCAACAAGTACTGGGACCGCGGCAACGACATTCCCGGCATCAGCGCCGAGGGTGATGAGTCGGGACCGGGCGCCATCGCGGGCTTCCGCTTCGGCCTGGGAAGCCGCCTCTCGCTCCGGCTGGATGGAACCCTCGACTTCATGGGCCTGATGGGCGACCCCAACTTCGCCCTCAACTCGGCGCCCGACACCACCGACCAGCACTGGGGCTTCACGGCCGGCCTCTCGTGGCTCTTCGGCAACAACGCGGGGATCGGGCGGGTGGGTGACGCCGACAAGGACGGCGTCAAGGACGACATCGACCAGTGCCCCGACTCGCCGCGCGGCAGCACCGTGAACGCCTCGGGTTGCCCGCCGGTCAACCAGGATTCCATCAACGCGGCGCAGGCTGCTGCGGCTGCCGCCGCCGCGGCCAAGGCTCGTGAAGATTCCATCGCGGCCGCCGAGCGCGCCCGCGCCGATTCCATCGCAGCCGCCGAGCGCGCCCGCGCCGATTCCATCGCCGCAGCCGAGCGGGCAGCGGCCCAGGCCGCGCGTGACAGCGCCGCCATGGCAGCCGGCATCAGCGAAGCCCAGATCCAGGCCCTGCGCGACAGCCTGAACAAGCTGACCGCCAGCGCCAACGCCAACGTCACCCTGCCGGGCGTCAACTTCGCCACCGGCACCGCGACGCTGACACAGAGCTCGCGCTACATCCTCGACGAAGTCGCGGCCACCCTGGCCGACAACCCGAATGTCCGGGTCGAGGTCGCGGGACACACCGACAACACCGGCCCGCGTGCGCTCAACGAGCGGCTCTCGCTCCAGCGCGCCGAGTCGGTACGGAACTACCTCATCAGCAAGGGCATTTCCGCCGACCGCATGACGGCCAACGGCTATGCCTGGGATCGTCCGGTGGCTTCCAACTCGACCAAGGCTGGCCGGGCCCGGAACCGCCGCACCGAGCTGGTGCGCCTCCAGTAGTTCATCGCGCACCACGGGACTCGAACCGCCCTTCGGCTCACGCCGGAGGGCGGTTCGCTTTTCCAGTCCGTGCGTGGCTACTTTTGCGTAGACCTGCGCTGGAGCACTCACGTGTCCGCACACTGCATCCAGGCCCTCATGGCGCTGAGCGTCGCCGCCCTTCCGCTCGCGGGCCAGCAGCCACACGCCATCGAAGCAGGCCTGTTCGGCCGGGGAACCCATTACTCCGACGATATTGGCCTCGATGACGCACTCGGTCTCGGGGTCACGGCAGGCTACTATTTCTCGCCGGTCCTGTCGGTGGACGCCGATGCTTCCTATTCCACCAGCAACCTCGGCGCGCTCGAAGGCTCGCACCTTCCCGTGCACCTGCGAGTCCTGCTCAACCTCCCCTTCAGCGACCGGCTGTCGCTCTTTGCGGGCACCGGGCCGGTGCTCGAGATCTATGGCAAGGACCTCTCGGCGACCAATGCCGGCCTGGGCACGACGGTCGGCGCCCGGATCGGCATCACGTCACAATTCATGGTGCGCGCGAGCGGTACGTGGGACTGGATGACCATCACGGAAGCGGATGCACCGACCTACGCCAATCTCGGCGCGACGCTGGGAATCTCCTTCTTCCCTGGACGGTCCGCCGGACCGGCAGCCGAGGGCGATGAAGATGCCGATGGCGTGCGCAACGCCGACGACGCCTGCCCCGGCACGCCGCCCGGCTCACAGGTGGATGCGACCGGCTGCGTACGGCGAAGCGACTCCGACAACGATGGCGTGATTGATATCAATGACGTCTGCCCGGGCACCCCGGCGGGCGCCAGGGTCAATGCGAACGGGTGCCCGATGACCGCGTCCGACCGGAAATGATCAGCGCCACACCGGCGATGATCACCGCGGAAGCGGCGAGTTCCCGGGCGCCAAAGGGCTCGGACGCCAGCAGCCATCCGAGCAGCACGGCCACGACAGGGTTCACGTACGCGTAGGTGGACACCCGGCCGGCGGGAGCCACGCGAAGCAGCCAGGTGAAGGCGCTGTAGGCCACCAGCGAGCCGAACACGATGAGATAGCCGAGACCCAGCAGCGAGCGGAGACTGACGGCAGCGGGTGCGAAGCCGGACCACTCGCCGCCCAGGCTGCCCGCCGCGACCAGCAGGGTGCCCCCGGCCAGCATCTGGATGGCCGCCGAAATCGCCCCCGATTCCGGCAGCGTGAGCGAGCGTGAGATGACCATGGCATACGCCCAGATCAGCGCCGCCACCAGGATGACCCCGGCACCCAGCAGGTCCACCGCCTCTTCGTGGCCACCAGGAATCATCAGCAGGATGACACCACCAAGGCCGAGGATCAGTCCGGCGTAGACGGCAGGCCGCACCGCGTCCGCGCGGCCGCGGAGTCGCTCGATCAGTACGGTCCAGAGTGGAGTGGTTGCGGCGAGCACGGCGGCGAGGCCGGACGGCACCCGCGTCTCGGCCCAGACCAGGCCTCCGTTCCCCAGGAACAGGAACAGCGCGCCGAGCAGGGCGGCGTCCCGCCAGGCGCGGGCCCGGGGGCGAGGCACCCCGTTCGCCCGTGCCCAGGCGTACAGGACGGCACCAGCCACGAGGAACCGCGTCCCCGCCATCAGCAGTGGCGGGATGGTTTCTATGGCAATGCGGATGGCGAGGTAGGTGGAACCCCAGACCACATAGACGATCCCGAAGGCACCGAGCAGAAGGGTACGCGACGGGTCGGGACGATTCATACGCCGCGGATGATAGCGGAGGCGAGCCGCGGGTGCTACCGCGGCGAGCCCACACAGGGACACGCATGATCATGGATCCGGCCGCGGTCGCGCGGCTGCAGGAAATCGGAGGACCAGCCCTGGTGCGCACGCTGGTGCGCCTGGTCCTGGAAGAACTGCCCGGCCGGCTTGCCCGTGTCGAGGCAGCCGTGGCCGCGCACGACGCCGCCGGGCTGGCGCCGGCGGCGCACAGTCTCATCTCGACCACGGGAAACTTCGGCGCCTTCCAGGTGTCGGAACTGGCGCGGCGCATCGAACTGGCCGCGCCGGCGGCGCAGTGGGAAACCCTCACTGCCGATGCCGCCGGACTGGTGACCCTCACCCGGCAATTTCTCCAGGAACTCGAGGAGGTGCGCATGCGAGTGGACGGTGAGCGTGGCTGACGGGCCGGTGTCCTACGCCCGGCGTGTCGGCCTCTTCTCCGGCGTGATGCTGGTGATGGGCGGCATCATCGGCGCGGGCATCTTCCGCAACCCGCAGGTGGTGGCCCAGCGCGTCCTGACCGCGCCGCTGACGCTCGGCGCCTGGGTCCTGGGCGGCGCCATCGCGATGATCGGGGCACTGGTATTCGCCGAGCTGGGCGCGCGAGCACCCAGGGCGGGCGGGCATTACGTGTACATCCGCGACGCCTTCGGCGGGCTGCCCGCCTTTCTCTACGCGTGGGCATTGCTGCTCATCATCGGCACCGGCGCCATTGCCGCGGTGGCGGTCACCTTCGCCGACTACCTGCTCTCACTGCTGCACGCACCATCGAGCTGGAGGATCCCGGTCGCGGGCGGGGCGATCGTCCTGCTCTCGGTCATCAACTACGTCGGCGTGCGATGGGGTGCCGTCACGCAGAACATCTTCACCGTGCTCAAGCTGCTGGCGCTCGCCATCATCATTGCCGCCGGCGCGGGATCGATCCTGGGCCTGCTGCCCGCGCCCGCCGCGGCATTGCCCGAGCCGTCGGCGCCCCCATCACTCATCCTGGCGGTGGGCGCCGCACTGGTGCCGGTGCTCTTTTCCTATGGCGGATGGCAGCAGACCAATTTCGTCGCGGAGGAGATGATCGCCCCGGAGCGGAACCTGCCGAGGGCGCTGATTATCGGCGTGGCGGGGGTGGTGCTGGTCTACATCCTTGCCAATGTCACCTACCTGCACGGGCTCGGCGCGGCCGGCCTCGCCGCGTCGGAGGCACCGGCCTCCGATGCAATGCTCGCGCTGGTGGGACCGGTGGGCGGGACCATCGTGGCGCTCGGGATCGTGCTGTCCACGTTTGGCTTCCTCAACCTGGTGATCCTGGTGAGCCCACGGGTGTACCAGGCCGTGGCGGCGGACGGGCTCTTCTTCGCGCGCTTTGCCCGGCTGCACCCCCGCTATCGCACGCCCGCGGCCGCCATCGTGGTCCAGGCGCTCTGGGCGCTCCTGCTGGTCCAGACCAATCGCTACGGCCAGCTGCTCGATTACGTGGTGTTTGCGGACTGGATCTTCTTCGGCCTCGCCGCAGGAGCGCTCCTGGTCTATCGCGCACGGGAACGCGCGGGCCTTCCCTCGGGCGATGCCGGCTACCGGATGCCCGGCTTCCCCGTGCTCCCGGTGCTCTTCATTCTCGCGGCCGCCTATGTCGTGGTGGGATCCGTGGCGTCGAACCCGGCAAATGCATTGCGGGGCGGAGGGATCCTGATGCTGGGGGTGCCGGTCTATGCGTACTGGAGAGTCGTAAGTCGTAAGTCATAGGGGTTATGACTTACGACTTACGACTTACGACTCATCAGGCTTGGGATCATCCGCCCTCCGGAATCCCGGAATCGAAAACCGCCGCCTGGCGGGCGGAGGCGCGGGTTCGGGTGCCGGGGGGAGCACATGCGCCAGGTACTCCTCCTGGTACATCCGGATCAGCTCGAAGAAATACGAAATCGCCAGCGGGCCGATCAGCAGTCCCAGCAACCCGAAGTAGGCAATGCCCGCAAAGGCGCCGATGACCGTGATGAAGGGGTGGATCCGCGCGTAGCGCCGATAGACCCACGGCCGGATGAGGTTGTCGACGCCACCGACAACGAACAGGCCCCAGATGGTCAGGAAGATCGACCAGCCCAGCCGATCCTGCAGGAAGAGCACGACCACGGCCGGCACCCAGATCATGCCGCTGCCCACCACGGGCAGGATGGCAAACAGCGTGGTCATCACTCCCCAGAAGAGCGGATTGGCCAGTCCGGCAAGCTTGAACGCCACTCCCAGCAGCGCGCCCTGCACCGCCGCCGTCAGGAAGGTGCCTATCAGCGTGGAGATGGTGACGTCCTTGAACCGCTTGCGCAGCGAGTCGGCATTCTCGGCGCTGAACGGCACGAAGGGCCGGATGCGTGCCCAGGACCGCTCGGGAGAGCGCAGCAGGTAATAGAAACCGAAGAAGGCAATGGTCAGCTGCAGCGTGAGCCGGGTGGCCGAGCCCAGGATGGCAAGCGCCGCCGGGCCGGCCCGGCTCAACAGCTGGGAGCCGACGGTGCGGAATTGCTGGCTGAGCTGTTCGCCCACATCATAGGAGCCGATGCGGATGCTGGTCAGGCGGTCGAGCAACGGACTGTTCACGACGCTGCGGAGCATCTCCGGCCCCTGCGTGGCCACCAGCGAGACGATGGACGCCACCGGACCGGCAATGAGCAGCAGGGCCACGATGATGATGAGCCACGTGGCCACCGCGTCGGGCAGCCGGCGGGTCAGCACCCGGTACAGCGGCGCAAAGGTCACGTAGAGCACGGGCGCGCCGATCAGTCCCACCGCGAAGGGCCAGAGCGCGACGGCAAGCGCCACGCCCAGGATCGCGATCAGGCCCGCGGCCCGCTGCTTGTCCGTGTCGAAGAACGCCATGAGGCAGGAGTGTAGGCGGATTCGGGGCTGGCCGCTAGGCAAGAAGGTCGCTGGTCACATGTTGCAGGCCTGACCATCTGCGACCTGTGACTTGCGACCTGTGACCTCTTTCAACCTTGGACCCACCCACCGGCATCCAATCAACGTGCACGCTCTCGCCGCCCGTCTCGAGTTCGCCGCCCCTGGCGTCCAGCCCTCCGCCGTGGCCGACCTGCCACTGCGCCGGGCCCAGGCCGGCGACCACGACGCGTTCGCGCTGCTCTATCGCGCGCACGTGGCGCGGATCTACGGGCTGTGCCTCCGGCTGGAGGGCGACACCGTCCGGGCTGGCGAGCTGACCCAGGACGTCTTCGTGCGTGCCTGGGAGCGGCTTCGCACCTTCCGGGGCGAGAGCAGCTTCGGGACCTGGCTGCACCGGCTCGCCGTCAATGTGGTGCTGACCGACCGGCGGTCGGCGTTCCGCCGGGCGCGGCGGCTCCTGAGCACCGATGCGCCTGAGCGCCATGAACGCGGGGACATGCAGGAACCGCTCGACTCGATGGACCTCGATGCGGCCATCGCGCGGCTTCCGGCCGGCGCCCGGACCGTTTTCGTGCTGCACGACGTGGAAGGGTACACCCATGAGGAAATTGCAACGCGCGGGGGCATCGCGGTGGGCACGTCCAAGGCCCAGCTGTTCCGGGCGCGCCGACTTCTCAGGGAGATGCTGGGCGCATGAACTGTGAAACCTGCCGGGAGCTTCTCGACGGCTACGTCGCCGGGCGGCTGACCCCCGGCGAACGCGATGCGATCGCGCAGCATGCGCGCACCTGCGACGCCTGCCGCGCCGATCTCGAGGCCGCCGAGGCGCTGGTGGCGCCCCTCGCCGGTCTCGGCCGTAACGTGGAGCCGCCAACGGATCTCTGGCCGGACGTGGCGCGCCGGATCCGTCCCGCCCCCTGGCGTCGTCGCGCGGTGGCGGTTGCGGCGGTGCTGCTCCTCATGGCGGGCTCGTCAGCGCTGACGGCCATTCTGCTTCAGCGGAACGGGACGCACCCGCCGGTCGAGAGCGACCACACCGTCGCACAGCTCATCGAAGCGCAATACGCGCCACGGGTCGAGGCGCTGAGCGCCTTGCTGGCGCAGGAACGTGCCACGCTGGACCCGGCCACGGTGGCCACCATCGAGCGCAACCTCGCGGTGATCGACCGTGCCATCGCGGAGTCACGCGAGGCCCTGGCGCGGGATCCCTCCGATCCGGACCTGCGGGCGCTGTTCCGCACCAGCCAGGCGCAGCGCGTTGCCCTGCTCGAGCAGGCGGCCCGCATTGCGCGGGAGCTCTGACATGCGACCCGGCTGGTTCGCCTTGCTCGCCCTGCTCGCCCTGCCCGCCGTGACGTCTCTCGAGGCGCAGGAAACCGTCACCCGGGTGGTACCGGCCGATCCGGATGTCTCGATCCGGATCTTCAACCTGACGGGGGGCACGCACATCACCGGCTGGGATGGCGACAGCGTCCGGGTCCGCGCCACCATTCCCAAAGGGGCGGGACACTTCTTCATGGGCGGGGCGCACGCCGGCATCAAGCTGGGTGTGGAGTCGGACGAGCGGCTCGACGCACCCGGTGCCGAACTCGACATCCAGGTGCCTCGCCGGGCGCGGGTCTGGGTCAAGTCCGCATCGGCGCGCGTCACCGTGCAGGATGTCACCGGCGAGCTCGATCTCGCCAGCGTCAGCGGTGACATACGGGTGTCAGGTGCCCCGCGCGTCATCACGGCGGAGTCCATGGACGGCACGATCGACGTGCGAGCCGACGCCGCCATCACGCGGATCAAGACCGCCGATGGCCCGATCAGCATCATCGGCCGGGGCGGCGACCTGACCGTGTCCAGCGTGAGCGGTGCCATCCTCATCCGGGCTACGCGGGATGTCATCTCTGCCCGCATCGAGAGCGTCACGGGCCGGGTCACGTTCGAGGGCCCCGTGGCGCAGGAAGGCAATCTCGACATCCAGACCCACGAGGCGCCGGTTACGCTGGCCTTGCCCGGCGAGCAGGGCGCCACGCTGGAGGTCGTGGCATTCAGCGGGAAGGTGATGAATGGATTCCCGGAGGCGCGCCGCCGTGCTGTCGCGGGACAGCCGGTGCGTTACACGCTAGGCAGCGGCGGTGCGCGCATCACGGTGCGGTCGCTCAAGGGTGGCGTGACCATCCGCCGCCTCGAGCGCGCGGGGGCTTCAAACGCTCCCTGAGCGGGCGGCGTCGAATGGGCATGTCAACCCGTTCGCGCCCCGTCACCGGAGGACATCATGTCACGCACCCCCTGCACCACCCTGCTGGCCGCCCTGATGCTCGCGCTGGTCACCACCACGGCCTCCGCCAAGCCCCCCTGGGTTTCCATCGAGCTCCCGGCCAATCCGATGAACCGAAGCATGAACGGCGCCTACCTGCTGGTACACAGCTACCACGTGGGACAGGTGGCGCCCATTCCCCTTACCGGGACAGCCACCGGCATGGCGAACGGCAAGCGCCAGGTCATCGCGCTCGTCTTTGAACAGACCGATGTGAACGGCGTCTCGGCCGTTCGCCGCACCTGGCCGGCAGAAGGCACGTGGGTGCTCGCCATCAACGCCGGTGGCGACATCGGACCGACGGCGCTGGTGAGCATTTCGGATGGAGTGGTCCGCAACGTCAACGTGCCGACCGTCACGAAGAACGGCTTTACCACCGGGCGGAAGGTCACCCAGGCCGACGTGGAGCAGGCCTTGAAGGCGCTGGCAGTGGCCGATGAAGAGGCGCCGGCTGATGGACGGAACGCGGCACTGGCGCTGGCGCTGGCGGGACTGGGAGTGATGGTGGTGAGGCGGAAGTAACAGCCACAGGTCGCAGGTCGCAGGTCCCGCGACTTGCGACCTGTGACTTGTGACCTACTTCACCAACGCGTACCCCCGCACCCGCGGTACATCATTCCCCGCTCGCCACACGCCGTACAGGGCGTCCGCCGTGATGTAATGGGGATCGAAGCCCGCCGGCGTGGTGACGTCACCCAGCCATCGCCCCGAGTCGTTGAAGACGCTCCAGCGGCGGGGCTGGCCGCCACGAATGGAATAATCTTCCACCCAGAGGTTGCCGGCCTCGTCCGCGAGGACGCGCTCGAAGACTGGCATGGTGCGAGGAAATGGCGCGCTGTCGAGCGCCATGACGAGGGCAGAATCGAGCGATCCCTGCAGGCCGGTGCCGGCCGGCATGGCTCGGCGCGCATCAGTGAAGGCGTGGATGGCCTCGGGCGTCACCGGGGCCCCGTTCCGGTTGCGCCGCATCGATTGCTGCAGCGTGCCATCGTGGGCATAGACGTCGATCACGTAGTCGCCGCCCTCGCCCACCGCGAAGCCATTGTGGAGGACGACGGCGCTGGTGCGCCGCGCGAAGGGCCGGGGCATCGGCGCCATGAAGCGGCGGTCGCCACTGCCAAGCGCCACGCCGAAGCTCTCGCTCCAGGGCACGTGGGCGAGTGTGTCCTGTACATGACCCTCGGCATCAACCCGCAGCAGCAGCGCAGAGTCACGCCGGACCTGTCCCGGCTGCCCCGGAAAGGGAAAGCGCGGCCCGCCCGTCTCCACCAGCAGGGTGCCGTCGCGGAACCGGCCGACCGGCATGCTGAAGAGCGCGTTGCCCACGTCCAGTGCCGCCGTCCGCACCCGGCCGTAGGCACCGAAGAGGGTGAGCCGGCGCTCAACCGCGTCGTACGCCAGGAGGGAATCGCCGGCGGCGCTCATCCATGAGAGACTGCGGAATTCACCGGGACCCGATCCCCGGGCACCCAGGATGCGCACCACCTCACCCACACCGTTGAAGACCCGGATGCGCTGATCGCCACCGTCGGCCACGGCGAGCGCCCCATCCCGCGTGTGCACCACGCTCACGACATCCTGGAAGTCGGTGCCCGGGGAGCTGCCCGTGTCGAAGAACGGCGTGTCCACCACCGTCCATGCCGACTCACGCGCCCACGCGGGTGCGGTGTTGAGGACGATATGCACACCGGCGCTGTCACGCACCACCATCCCGCCCGACAGTGTGGGGTGTCCGTCCCGGCAGCTTGCGACGCTGCACAGGAGGATGATCAGGCTGGTGCCACCATGGAGTCTGGGCATGCTCACGCTGGACAAGCTATCCCGGGTCCCTGCTGGCCCGGAAGGGATGCTCCCGGGCAAGGAGGCGGCTACTTTCCCATGTTCACTCTGCGAGGAGAAGAGATGCCAACCAGCAAGGCACAGGCGGTGTGGGAGGGCGGGCTCAAGACCGGCAAGGGCCGGTTCGAGGGAGCATCGGGCGCCTTCAGCAGTCCCTATACATTTGCCACGCGCTTCGAGGGCGCCAAGGGCACCAATCCGGAAGAACTGATCGCGGCCGCGGAGGCGTCCTGTTTCAGCATGGCGCTGTCGCTCGGCCTCGAGTCGGCCGGCACACCGCCGACCCGCATCACGACGGACGCGGAATGCACCATCGGCAAGGTGGGCGACGGGTTCCGGATCACCGGCATGAAGCTGAAGGTCCGCGGCGTGGTGCCGGGCATCGACGAGGCGGGGTTCCGGAAGGCCGCCGAAGACGCCAAGAATGGGTGCCCGGTCTCCCAGGCGCTCAAGAACAACGTCCCCATGGAGCTGGACGCGGCCCTGGAATGATGCCCCTGCCGGGCGCGTAAGCGCATGGACAACCTCTGTCACACGCTGGCCGGCGCGGCCCTGGCCGAGAGTGGCCTCGCCCGCCGGACCGCGATGGGCTACGCGACGCTGCTCATCGCCGCCAACCTGCCCGATATAGATGTACTCTCGTACCTCAACGGGCCGGAGGCCGCCTTGTACTGGCGGCGTGGCTGGACCCACGGCATCGTGGCGCTGGTGGTGCTCCCGCTGCTCCTGGCCCTCGCGCTGCTCCTGCTGGAAACGATCTCCCGCAAGCTCAGCTCGGCGGTGCTCCCGTCCCGGATGCGCCCGGGACAGATCCTGCTGCTGGCCTACGCCGGCATGCTCAGCCACCCGCTCCTGGACACCCTCAACACCTATGGCGTGCACTGGCTGCTGCCGTGGAGCCGCCAGTGGACCTACGGCGACGCGCTGTTCATCGTGGATCCGTGGATCATCCTGGTCCTGGGCCTCGGTGTGTGGGCCAGCCGGACCCAGCGCCACTCTCGCCAGCGCAACGTTACCCCGGAGCGGCCGGCCCGCCTGGCACTCGCGGTGACGCTGGCCTACATCGTGGCCATGCTTGGCAGCAGTCGCGCAGCCGAGCAGGCCGCCGCGCGCGAACTGCAGGCGCGCTTTCCCGGCACCATCCAGCGCGTCATGGCCGCGCCGGTCTTCCTGAATCCGCTGCGCCGCGACGTCGTGGTGCAGCAGGGCGACCTGTATCGCACCGCACGCTTCGACTGGCTGCACCAGCCGCACATCGCGCCGGCGTCGGTCCAGAGTTTTCCTGCCATCCCGCCATCGAATCCGGCTGTCGCCCGGGCCGCGGCGTCGCTTCGAGGACGCGAGTTCCTGAGTTGGGCACGGTTTCCCGTGTTCGTCATGGATTCTGGAGCCGGAGGCACCGCGGTGCGCATCCTGGATCTTCGCTATGCCAGGACGCCGGAGGCGCGGTTTGGAGTTCTCACGCTGAGCGCTGATCGCTAAACGCTTAGCGCCGAGCGCTGAGCGTCTTCTCCAGTACGACCCACACGTTCTCCGCCAGCACCCTCTGGCCTGCTGCCGTCGGATGGATTCCGTCGGCCTGGTTCAGCGAAGCCACACCGCCCACACCTTGCAGCAGGAAGGGCACCAGCGCCGCGTCATGGCTTGCCGCCTCTTCCGGGAAGACATCACGGAACCCCGCGGTGTAGCGCGAGCCCAGGTTGGGTGGCGCCTGCATGCCGATGACGACGAGCCGAGGCGGTGGCTGGTGGCGCTGGGCCACGCTGAGAATCGTATCGAGATTGGCGCGCAGCGCGTCCACGCTCAGTCCGCGCAGGCCATCGTTGGCGCCGGTTTCCACGACCAGCACCGCCGGATTCATGCGCAGCAGCCACGCCAGGCGGGCACGTGCATCTGACGACGTCTCGCCACTCACGCCGGCATTGACCACGCGATACGCCAGGCCCGCCGAGTCGAGCTTCTGCTGGATCAGCGCGGGATACGCCTGCGATGGATCGAGGCCAAGTCCGGCCGTAAGACTGGTGCCGAGGAACACGATGACCGGACGGGCGTCGGCAGAATCGGGAGCAGGTGCGGCAGCGTGCCCTGGAGTGGGTGTTCGTTCGTTGCATCCGGCGGCCAGCAGCACCAGCGCCATGGTCAGGTATCTTTGCAGGATTCCGAAACCCCAGGGTTGATGATGATCCGGTGCGAAGGCCTCAGCAGGGAATATCAGTCGGGCGGACAGCCGCTCACCGTGCTCAAGAATATCACCCTCTCCGTGGAGGCCGGCGCATTCCTGGCCATCGTGGGTCCGAGCGGCAGCGGCAAGACCACGCTGCTGGGCCTGCTGGCCGGGCTCGACCAGCCGACGCGGGGCCACGTGATGCTCGACGGCGTGCGGCTCGACACGCTGACGGAAGATGGCCGAGCCCGGCTCCGGGGTGAACGGGTCGGCTTTGTCTTCCAGTCCTTCCAGCTGGTACCGACGCTCACCGCCATCGAAAATGTGCTGGTCCCGCTCGAGCTGCGGGGACGCTCCGACCCGGACCGCGCCCGGCAATTGCTTGCATCGGTCGGGCTCGGTGGCCGGGAACAGCACTATCCCGCGCAGCTCTCGGGCGGGGAGCAGCAGCGCGTGGCGCTGGCCCGCGCCTTCGTGAATACGCCAGGAATTCTCTTTGCCGATGAGCCCACCGGAAATCTCGACGCGGCCACTGGCGCCACGATCATTGCGCTCATGCGCGAGCTCAACGAGGCTCATGGCACCACCCTGGTGCTGGTGACGCACGACCAGGACCTGGCCCGCCAGGCCCGCCGCACGGTGCACCTGGCCGATGGCGAAATCGTGAGCGACAGCGCCGCATGAACGTCGGTTTCATCCTGCGCATGGCCCGGCGCGACACCCGCAGCGGCGCGCGGCGGCTGGCCCTGCTCGCGGCCGGTGTCACCGCCGGCGTCGCCGCGCTGGTGGCCATCAATGGCTTCACCTCCAACCTGCGCGATTCCATCGCCAGTCAGGCTCGGCAACTCCTCGGTGCCGACCTCTCTTTTGAAGCACGTGCTCCCCTCCCCGGGCTCGCGCGCACCGCGCTCGATTCCATCGGCGGGACCGAGTCGGAGGTCACCAGCTTCAGCGCCATGGCCTATGCCGGCGGCAGCGAAACGGCGCGCCTCACGCAGATGAGCGCGGTCACCGGCGGCTGGCCGTTCTATGGCGCCATCGAGACCACGCCCGCCGGCGCCTGGAGCCAGCTCCAGCTCGGCCGCCATGTCATTGTCGATCCCTCACTGCTGTCGTCGCTGGGAGTGCAGGTGGGCGACAGCATCAGCGTGGGAGCAACCCGGCTCGAGGTCATCGGCACCATCGCCGCGGTGCCGGGCGACGTGGGCGTCCGCAACGCCTTCGGTCCCCGGGCATTCATGCGCGGCGCGGACCTCGATGCGACCGGGCTGCTCGGCTTCGGCGCACGGGTGGAGCATGCAGTCCTTGTCCAACTCCCACCTGGTGCCGATGCACAGTCCATCGCGGAGAAGTGGCGACTGCGGCTGAGGGACCTGCGCGTCCGCATCCGCACCGTGGCGGATGACCAGGCCCGGCTCGACAACGCCCTGACGCGCCTCAGCAATTTCCTGGCGCTCGTGGCGCTGGTGGCCCTCCTCCTTGGCGGACTCGGGGTGGCCAGCGCGGTGCACGTGCACATCCGCGGCAAGCTTCCTTCGGTGGCCATGCTGCGCTGCCTCGGGGCCACGTCCGGCCAGATGGTCGGCGTGTACCTGGTGCAGGCGGGCCTGCTGGCACTCATCGGCAGTCTTGCCGGTGCCGCCATCGGGCTGCTGGTGCAGAAGGCGCTGCCGGCGTTGCTGGGCGACTTCGTGCCGGTGGATGTCGCGTTCCATCCGTCCTGGAGTGCGGCTGCCGTCGGTACCGTCATGGGGCTCTGGGTGGCGATTGCGTTCGCGCTGCTGCCCCTGCTGGAAGTCCGGCGAGTGCCGCCCCTGGCCGCGCTGCGCCAGGACGTGAGTGCGCGTCCCGGTCGCGACTGGTGGCGGCTCGGCACGCTCGCGGCGCTCGGGCTCACCATCCTGCTGCTCTCCATCTGGCAGTCCCGAAGCGTGCGCACCGGGATCGTCTTCGCGCTGGCGGCACTCGTGGTGCTGGCGCTGCTCCGCCTCACGGCGCTCCTCCTCATGGCAGTGGCGCGGCGCCTGGCGCCAGCGCTTCCCTTCGCTGCCCGCCAGGGCATCCTCAATCTCCGCCGGCCATCAAACCAGACGAGCACCGTGATCCTGGCCATCGGCTTCGGCGCCTTTCTCCTGGCGACGGTGCTGCTGGTGCAGCACACGCTCCTTCGCACGCTGGACGTGTCGTCGCCGTCGTCCGGCAATGCCAACATGGTGTTCTTCGATATCCAGCCCTCGCAACTGGCGGGAACCGACTCCATGCTGCGTGCCGCCGGGGTGGTGGCCGCGCCGCCGGTGGCGATCGTCCCGATGCGGATCGCCTCGGTGCGCGGCATTCCGGTATCCACCCTGCAGGCAGATACGCTTCGGGAAGGACGCTGGGCGCTCCGCCGTGAGTATCGCTCCACCTGGCGCGACACGATGGTGGCGTCGGAAAAACTGGTGGCGGGCCACTGGTGGAGCGGCCCCGCGGGCGACACCACGCGGATCTCCGTGGAAGAGGACGTTGCCGGGGAGCTGGGCGTCTCGGTGGGCGATGGGATTGTCTGGGACGTGCAGGGCAGCCGGATCCCCTCGGTCGTGGCGAGCATCCGGAGCGTGGACTGGGCACGCTTCGAGCCCAACTTCTTTGTTGTCTTCCAACCCGGCGCGCTGGAAGAAGCGCCCCACACGTGGGTGGTGCTGGCCCGCGTCCCGCGTCCCGAGTCCCGCGGCCTCCTTTCCCGGCAAATCGCGGAACGTTACCCCAACATCACCTCACTGGACCTCACCCTGATCCAGGGCGCCATTGCGTCGCTGCTCGGCAAGGTGACGCTGGCCATCCGCTTCATGGCCCTGTTCAGCCTGATCACCGGACTCGTGGTCCTAGTGGGCGCCATTGCCACGAGCCGCTTCCAGCGGGTCCGCGAGGCAGCGCTGCTCCGCACCCTGGGCGCCAGCCGAGGCCAGCTCACCGCCGTTGCACTGGCGGAGTATGCCGCCCTTGGCGCCGTCTCGGCACTGGCCGCACTTCTCCTGGGCGGAATCGCCGCGTGGTCGCTGAGCCACTGGATCTTCCAGGTGCCCTTCAGTGTCCCCGTCGGCGCGGCGGTCATCCTGGTCGCGGCCACCGCGCTGGTGACGATGGTGGTGGGACTCTGGACCGCACTCGACGTCGCCCGGCAGACGCCGCTGGGGGTGTTGAGGGGGATGCTGGAGTAGGGCGTGGGGCATGGGGCATGGGGCGTGGGGCGTGGGGCGTGGGGGGTTAGGGAATCGGCGTCATGCCCTTAGCTTTCAGCGAGCAACTCTCAGGCCCCAAGCCCCAAGCCCCAAGCCCCAAGCCCCAAGCGCCCATGCTCCCTATCAATCTCGAAGGCAAGCGTGCCCTCGTTGCCGGTGTCGCCGATGATGGCGGGTTTGGATTCGCCATTGCCAAGTCGCTCGCGGAGGCGGGTGCGTCCGTCTGTGTCGGTACCTGGCCGCCGGCCATGGGCATCTTCGAGAAGCTGCTCGAGCGCGGCAAGATGGATGCGTCCATGACGCTACGGGACGGGCGGAAGATGGCGTTCGAGAAGATCTATCCCCTCGACGCCGCCTTCGACGCCCTGGGCGACGTGCCGGAAGAGGTTCGCAGCAACAAGCGCTACGCCGAGCGCGGGGATTTCACCATCGCGGGCCTGGCCGAGCGGCTGCGGGCCGATTTTGGCGAGCATGGGCTCGACATCGTTGTGCATAGCCTGGCCAACGGTCCCGAGGTGAAGAAGCAGCTGGTGGACACCAGCCGGAAGGGATACCTCGAGGCGGTGAGCGTGAGCGCATACAGCAACATCTCGCTTGTCCGCACGCTCGCGCCGATGATGCGGGATGGTGGCTCGTTTCTCTCGCTCACGTACATGGCCGGTGAGCGCGTCATTCCCGGGTACGGCGGCGGGATGTCGTCCGCCAAGGCCGCGCTGGAGTCGGATACCCGGACGCTGGCCTATGAAGCGGGGCGCCGCTGGGGCGTGCGGGTCAACAGCATCAGCGCCGGTCCCTGGGCATCCCGCGCCGCGAGCGCCATCGGGTTCATTGACACGATGATCCGGTACTCGGAGGCCAACTCACCGCTCACCCGTCATTTCGAGGCCGATGACGTGGGCCACACGGCGGCCTTCCTTGCGAGCCCGCTCGCCGCGGCCATCACTGGTTCGGTGGTGTACGTGGACAACGGGTATCATGCGATGGGGATGGCAGTGGGAGACGGACAGGAGGACAGACGGACAGACGGACAGTGAACCGAAAGGTGAGACGATCCTCCCAGTCCCATGTAGGGGCGGCCTGCGGCCGCCCCCGATCTCACCAGGCATTACCGCGGCGGCCTGCGGCCGCCCCACTGCCGTCCCAATCTCACCGGACTTGCCTCTTGTAGCCAGAACAATCCACAGATTTCGCAGATTACACCGATTGAGCCGCTGCACGCCGAGACTTCCCATCACCTCGGATAATCTGCGCAATCTGCGAAATCTGTGGATCAGTCTTTGTGGCTCGTCTTCTCGCGGGGCTTCGCCCCTGCCACCACCATCATCCACCCAGCGATGAATGAAAGTCCGCCCAGGGGAGTGATGGCGCCAAAGGCGCCCGTGCCCGTCAGGCCCAGCGCGTAGAGACTCCCCGAAAACAGCACGATGCCGGCGATGAAGAGCCAGCAGGCGGCCCGGAGCCGGGCCCGATGGAAGTGCGACATCGCCCCCGCCACGGCGACGATGGCGATGCCATGGAGCAGCTCGTAGTGCGCGCCCAGCCGCACCACCTCCAGCATGTCGGCTGCGAGCCGGTCACGCAGCAGGTGCGCGCTGAAGGCACCCATGACGACGCCGAGCCCGGCCAGCAGGCCGCCGGTGGCGAGGAGGCGGTGGTCGGAATTAGGGGTATGAGGCATGGGGCTTGGGGCTTGGGGCTTAAGGCGAGGGGCGTGAGGCGTGAGGCGTGTGGTCCCATGCCTCAAGCCCCATGCCCTACGCCGTCATCTCGCCGCTCTCTCCACAATTCGGTAGAAAAACTCTACCCCGAACCGGATATTCTCAAGACTCACTCGTTCGTCGTTGCCGTGCACCGTCTCCCCTTCCTGTTCGGTGAGCCGGAAAGGATCGATGCCGTAGGCGCCGATGCCCAGCCGGCGATAATAGTAGCTGTCCGTAAAGCCGGTGAGCATTGGCGTCGTGATCGGTACGCCCGGGTCCATCTCGGCCACCGTCGCATGAAGCGCATCCACCAGGGCACCGCCAAGCGGCGCACTCGTCGCCTTTCGCCGCGCCGAGAGCAGCGTCAGCTCCACCAGCGAATCATCGATCACCCGCCGCACGTCCGCCAGGAAGGCGTCGTGGTCGACTCCCGGCAGGAGTCGGATGTCGACTTCGGCGGACGCACGGGACGGGATAATGTTGGTCTTGTTCGAGCCCTGCATGACCGTGATGGACACGGTATTCCGAAGGATGGCATTGCGGTAGGGATCCGACAGCAGCCAGGCACGCCCAGCCGAGTCCGTCAGGGCACGCGAAGGGTCGGCCAGCCAGGCACGGTGCTGAGCGTCCGCCTCCATCGGTGCCACGGCCTTGAGAAAGCTCTCCGCCGGCGGCGTGAGCGTCACCGGCGTCTCCCATGCCGCCAGCCGCCCCAGGGCCCGCGCAATCCGCGCCGCCGGATTGTCGGCGATCGGCATGGACCCATGCCCGCCGGCGCCGTGGGCCGTGAGCCGGATCCAGGACGGCACCTTCTCGGTCACGTCAAGCCCGTAGTACACGGTGTGACCGGCGGAGTCCGCCCGGTTGTCGCCGCCTTCGTTGATCAGGAACTCGGCGTCGCGCACCAGGTCGGCGTGCTCGGTGGTGAACCAGTTGGCGCCGGTCGAGCTGGTTTCCTCGTCGGCGTTGCCGATGAAGATCACGTCACGCGAGAGGAGGATGCCGCGCCGCTTGAGGGCCACCAGCGCCGCCAGGTCCACGATGCCGGAGCCCTTGTCGTCCAGCGCCCCTCGGCCGTAGAGGTAGCCGTCGCGAACTTCCCCGCTGAAGGGTGGAACGGTCCACTCGGCGGTATCCACCGGCACCACGTCGATGTGATGCAGCAGGATGATCGGCCGAGCCTTGCCGGTGCCCTTGAGCCGGGCGTAGATGTTTCCGCGCCCGGGAGCAGACTCGTAGATCTGGCTCTCGATTCCTTCCCGGGCCAGCAGCTGTTGCAGATACTGCGCGCCCGCCAGTTCGTTCCCCGGCGGATTGACCGTCTCGATCTTCAGGTAACCGGCAAGCCAGCTCGTGGCCTCCTTCGCCAGCGCGTCGAAGTCAGGCGTGCGGGCGGCCTGGGCATTGACGGATATGGGGGCGAGACACAGCAGGAGGAGGCAGCAGGCGCGGAGTGATCGCATGGGGTTCGTGGTTGAGGAGGAGCGGAGTCGCGAAGTTCGCCTGACCTGTCATTGCGAGGAGGGGGCGCAGCCTCCGACGAAGCAGTGACCTTCTCACGCCGAGCCGCCGAGCCCTCGAGCCGCCGAGCCCTCGAGCCGCCGAGCTACGCCACCGCTCCCACCCGCAACTCCCCCACATCCTCCCGCTCCTGCTCCCGGTTCCACAGGAAGAACAGCACAGCGATGGCACCGAAGATCCAGAGGTTGCCCGGGATCCACATCAGGAGCCCGCCGATGCGCTGGTCTTCCAGCGGGGTGAGGCCGAAGGTGCGCGGGGCCTGGACATACCACCGGTAGAGCGGCGTGTCGGCCATGGTGATGAGTGCAGCGGGGATCTGCATCGGCACGCTTACCAGGAAGAGGTACAGCATGCCAAGACCGTGCGGCAGTGCCGGTACCTCCTTGACGGGGCTCATCACTGGCCACCACATGATGAACGCGGCGATGATAAAGAGCAGGTGCGCCACGATGTGCACGTCGTGGTTCTGCATCATCAGGTCATAGACCGGCACCAGGTGCCACGCCGAGAGCACCACCGTGAAAATTACGCCGGCGATGATCGGGTGGGCCAGGAAGCGCCCGGTCCGCTGCACCCAGCGCGGCCGCACCAGCGGCTCCAGCAGCCAGCCCGGCATGCTGAAGATGATCAGCGGCGGGAACGCCATGGTCAGCACCAGGTGCTGCAGCATGTGCGCGGTGAAGAGATAGTCGTCGCTCAGGTCGTGGATGGGGCCGTTGAGCGACACAAGCAGCAGCAGCAGGCCGGTGGCAAAGGCGGCGATCCGCAGCCGTCCCGCCGGTGGGCCCAGGTTCCAGCGGCGGCGCGCCGCCGTGACCCCCCAACCGTAAAGGGCACCGAAGACCGCGGTGCCCAGTACCGTACTCCAGTGCAGTGACAACGCCGGCGTCCAGGGCACCGTCGCGGGCGCCCGCGCGTGCAGCAGCAGGCCCGGCAGCAGGGTCACACCAGCCCCGCGTTGTAGTGCAGGTGATAGGAGAACAGCACCATCAGCGAGACCACGATCACCGCCGCGATGATGAGCGGAAACACGAACAGCCCGGTGAACAGCTTGCTGTCCTGCTTCAGGTGCATGTAGAACATGGCCACCAAGGCAAACTTGACGGCGCTCAGCACCAGCAGGACCGGGATGAGGATCGGGCCCATGATCGCTTCGGCGTTCCCGCCGCGGTGCGACAGCTCGTAGGCCGCCACCTCGAGGAAGGTCACCAGAAAGAGCACGAACGCGATCTTGACGTACAGCCCCGCGGTCGGATGGCTGTGGGCTTCCGCCTCGGCTACATGCGCTTCCATTCGGGTCTCCTCAGGGCTTCCAGTCCTTCATCAGGTACACGACCGGGAAGATCACCACCCAGACCACATCCACGAAGTGCCAGTAGAGCGCCGCAATCTCGAGGTTGATGGCCTTGTCGGGCGTGATCTTGCCGCGGAACGCCAGGATGAGCAGCGTGGCGAGCCAGAGCACCCCGATCGAGACGTGGGTGCCGTGGAAGCCGGTGA
>DASSTP010000054.1:0-3582 GCA_035707845.1 Gemmatimonadales bacterium
GCCGGCTCGGCATCCGGGTCACCAGCGCAAGCAGCTCGAGATCCAGGAAGGGCACGCGCAGCTCAACGGAATGCGCCATGGACATGCGATCGGCGACCATGAGCAGGTCGTCCGCAAGCGAAAGCCGGGCGTCGGCCAGCAGGAGCCGGTTGAGGCAGTCGTCACCGCCTCCCGCGGCAAGCGCGGCCTGCATCGGCGCGACCAGCGACTCGCGATCGAGCGGCGCGCGCAGCAGGCTGGCGGCAGCATCCGGCCCGAATACGGCGAGCAGTTCGGTGAACCACTGCGCCTCCTCCTGCCGTCGCCCGATCCGGCAAAGACGATCAAGCCGATCACTGGCCAGGATGCCGTCCGGCAGTGCCTGCAGCACCGGCCGGAGGCCGCGCGCGACTCCGCGGAGGCGTGCCGCAGCATGGCGAGGATACCCGCCCAGCGGCTCGTCGGCGCCCTGCCCCGACAGGACCACCTTGTGGCTACGCCGCACCTCGCGGCACAGCAATCCCACCAGCAGCACGCCGGAATTGGCGATCGGCTCACCTACCATCGCCTGGCGGGCCCAGAGCTGCAGGTAGGCGTCGTCGTCCGCGGCCACCGTGTGCAGCGGCGCGCCGAGCACCCCGGCGGCGCGGCGCGCCGCCGTCAGCTCGTCGCCGCCATCCGCGGCCTCGAATCCGATGGCGAAGCAGTCAGGCATGGTACCACCCGAGGCCTCGCCCATCAGCGCGGTAACCAGCACTGAATCGACTCCGCCGGACAGCAGACTGCCCACCGGCACATCGCTCATCAACTGCCGGGAGACGGCGCTGCGAATGCCAGCCCGCAGCGCCTCGGCCCACTCGGCGTCATTCCGCGGCAGCTCCCGGCTCGCAGCAGCGTAGGTGTAGGGGCTGAAATCGGGCATGGTCGCAGGGGTCGAACGATCGATGCGCGCGAACGAGCCGGGCGGCAGCTTCCAGACCTGCCGGAATGGAGTGCGCGGCGCCGGAATGAAGCGATAGACCAGGAACTCGCCGAGTGCCTCCGGCGACAGGTCGCCATCCACGAGGCCGGCGCCCTGGCCAGCATCCAGTTCGCTCGCAACCCACCAGCCGTCGGTGAACCGCCCGACATAAAGCGGCTTGGCGCCCACCGGGTCGCGGGCGAGGAAGAGTTCGGGGCCGCGCGAAGCATGCCGCGCGTCGAGAATGGCAAAGGCAAAGATGCCATTGAGCCGTTCTGGCAGCCGAGTGCCCCACTCCTCCCAGCCGTGCACCACGACTTCGGTATCGGCCTGCGAAGCGAATCGATGGCCAGCGCGCTCCAGCTCGTCGCGCAGGTCGCGGTAATTGTAAATCTCGCCATTGAAAGAGACGTGCACACTGCCGTCTTCATTGGCCATCGGCTGGCCACCGCTGTGCAGGTCGAGAATGCTCAGCCGCCGGTGGGCCAGGCCTGCCGACCGCCCGCTCGCGAGTACCAGCCCCTGGCCGTCGGGACCGCGGTGCGTGAGGCCCGCCGAGAGCTGTTCCAGCAGCGGCCCCGCGTCAGCTTGCGGATCGCGCAGCAGCAGTGCACTGACCCCGCACATCAGGCCAATCCTTCGCGAATGGCTGCGGCCACCCGCTGTCCGGCCTGGCCATCGCCATAGGCGTTGCGGTCCCATGTGCCAGGGCCGGCGGTGAGCACCTGATCCACAAGCGCCGGAAGCCGTTGCGCAGCCTCGGCTGGATCCAGCAGGTGATTGGCACCGAGCGCCAGCGTTTCGGCCCACTCGGTTTCGGCACGGAGCGTGATGCAGGGCACCCCCAGCCAGTAGGCCTCCCGCTGGATGCCTCCGCTGTCGGTGAGCACTGCCGCGGCGCCACGCAGGAGCGCCAGCGCCTCCCGGTAGCCGGCGGCAGGAATGATCGTGAGCCGACCAGTGCTTTCCGCCGAGAGGCCGTTGCGCTCCAGGGCGGCGCGAGTACGCGGATGCATGGCGAGCACCGTGGGCAGCGGCAAGGCGCCCAGCGCATCCAGCACGCAGCGAAGCACTGAGGGTCGGTCGGTGAGTTCCGCCCGGTGCACCGTGGCAAAGAGGTAAGGCGCCGTCGCGCACGCGACGACCGATTCCGGCGCAGGAATGCAAGCCAACTGGGAGAGCAGTACGTCCCGGGCGATGTCACCCGTCTCCCGGACGAACCCGTCCGGATGCTCACGCTCGAGCCGCCGGGCCGCCGCAGCTGATGGCGCGCACAGGATGCTGGCGAGGGCATCCGTTGCGCGCCGGTTGAGCTCTTCGGCCATCAGCCGGTCACCGGCTCGCAGGCCCGCCTCCACGTGCGCAACCGGAATCCGCAGCTTGGACGCCGCAAGGGCGCAGCCGAGCGTGGAATTCGTGTCCCCGATGACGACTGCCACGACGGGCCGGCATTGCGTCAGCAATCGCTCGACACGCTCCAGGATGGCGCCGGTCTGGGCCGCGTGAGAACCGGAACCCACCTCGAGGTAGTGATCGGGCGGCGCCACCTCGAGCTGGCGGTACAGCAGTTCGTTGAGCACGAAGTCGTAGTGCTGCCCGGTATCGACCGCGATGACATTGAAGGCGTCTGCAAGGGTGCGGCGCAGCACGCTCGCCTTGATGATCTGCGGCCGGGTGCCGTAGCACAGCGCGAGAATCGGCTTGCGGCCTGTCATGCGGCCTCGACCACGCGGTCATACACCGCCCTGATACGGCGGGCCACGCTGGCAAGATCGAGCTCAGCCAGCACGGCGGCCGAACCTGCCGGCTGGTCGATCGCGAGCACGTCGGCCAGCGCCGCCGCCAGCTCCGTGGGCTCGGCGCTCACCAGGCGGCAGTTCAGGCAACGGCGCAGCCAGTGGGCCACGTCACCCACATCGACGCTCACCACCGGCAGCTCGCAGGCCAGCGCTTCCTTGACGGTGTTGGGCGAACCTTCGGAACGGGACGTCAGCAGCAGACAGTTGGCGGCGCGGTAATAATCGGGCATCCGCTCGGCGGGTTCTCCGCTCACCTGCAGCAGGCGGGCCTGCGGGCGCAGCGCCTGGAGTGCCTGCATGGTTTCTGCTGCCAGCGCAAAGCGCTTCTGCAGCGGTTGCCGGTGGTCATGCGGAAAGAGCACGTATTCGGCAGCGGGGTCGAGTCCCAGGGCGGCGCGGGCCGCGGAGCGATCGCCGGGATGGAAGCGCGCGAGGTCCACACCGTTGGGAATCACCACCGCCCGTTGCTGCGAGGCCTTCGGCAGGGCGGCCAGCAGGTTGGGCGACTTGCAGATCACCGCGACGGCCCGCCGCACCGCTGCCCGGGTCATGGCCATCGTGAGGCGAGACTTGATCGTCAGGCGCCCCTGCGAATTCACGGCACCAAGCACATCGTCGCCGCACACCGACAGCACCAGTGGCGCCGGCTGGAACCGGGCGCTCCAGCCGGCCAGTCCGAAGTGGGCATGGATCAGGTCGGGCCGCCAGGTCGTGACGACCCGACGGATTGCCTGGATGGCCCCGGCGTATGCGAGAGCAGAGCGGTCGCCCCGGATGACTTCCACTTCGGTCTCGACGTTCATGCTGCCCAGTGAGCGTACCTGCGACTCAACGAAAGTGCCG
>DASSTP010000055.1:0-5720 GCA_035707845.1 Gemmatimonadales bacterium
CCCAACTGCGGCACCGTCTATCCGCTGGGCGACTGCTCCGACTGATGCCCATGGTCGCTTCAGCGCCTGACGTGTTCGCGACCAGTGCGGCAGCCCAGCTTGACCCTCGGCACTTGCCACCGCTCGAGCGTCCGTCCGCCCGATTCGCGGCAATGGACATCAGCGAGTACTACGGTCCAGACAGCGGCGGCGTGCGGACCTACCTGCACGAGAAGGCGCGCTACATCATGCGGCACGATGAGCTGCGCCTGTCGGTGGTGCTCCCCCACGAGACGAACCGAGTGCATTCGGATGCCGGCGTGCGCGTGTATCGCATCCGCTCGCCCCGTATCCCGTTCCAGGAGACCTATCGCCTCCTCCTCGATCGCGCCGCAGTCGCGTCAGTCATGGCGCACGAACGCCCGGATGTGGTGGAAGTGGGGAGCGCGTACGGCGCGCCCTGGGTGGCGGCCGGTGCAGCCCGCAGGCTCGGGATTCCGCTCGCCTGGTACTTCCATGCCCACCTGCCGCGCATCATCGCGCCGTCAGGAGGCAGTTCGCCCGCGGGCCGTCGCGGTGCCGCCCGTGCGGCGGTGCGCTACGTTCGCGCTATAGCGCGACGGGTGGACCTGGTGCTTGCCGGAAGCGAATCGGTCCGTCGCGACCTGCACGGCTACGGCATCGCTCACGTTGAAGTGGTGCCGCTGGGTGTCGACACCGAGACTTTTCATCCCTGCCGGCGCGTCGCGCGCGCTGCCACGCTGGCCCGTCTCTCCCTGCCGGATGCTCCGATTGTGCTTTACACCGGGCGCTTCACCGCCGAGAAGCAGCTCGACGCGGCGGTGGCGGCATGGCACCAGGTGCGGACGCCCGATGCCATTCTCGTCCTCGCCGGTGCCGGCCCGCGCGGGAACGCGTTGCGCGCGGCCGGCGGCACTCGCGTCAGGATCCTGCCATTTGAAACCGATCGCGACCGCCTCGCCGATCTCTATGCCGCCGCCGACCTCTACCTCGCGCCCGGCCCGGCCGAGACATTCGGGCTCTCGGCGCACGAAGCGATGGCGACGGGTACGCCGGTACTGAGCGTGGACGCCGGCGCCGTGGCCGACGCAGTGCGCCACGCGGCGTTCGGAGGGACCTGGCCCCTGGACGATGCGGTCGCCATGGCGGCCATGGTGGACCAGCTGCTGGAGGCCGGTCCCGACATGCGTGCTGCGGCGCGGGCGCATGTCGAGCGGCACCACCAGTGGAGCACCGTGTTCGACCGCCTTTTTGCCGTACACGCGCGGCTCAGGGACGGGGCATACGGATGATCTCCGTGCTCGACGCGCACCTGCTGTGCGTGCTCTTCGTCCTGCTGGACATGGCCGCGCGCGCCTGGCGCATCGAGTGGCTGCTCCGGGGCACGGGAACGCGGATCACCTTCAACCAGGCGATCGCGATCAACGCGGTGGGAGACGCCGCCTGCGCGGTGACGCCCATGCGCATCGGCGGCGAGCCGGCGCGCCTCTGGGGCATGCTCAGGGCTGGCGTTCCCACGACCGCTGCGTTTGTGGCCGTCAGTATCGAAATCCTGGCCGCCTGGCCCGTCATCCTGGTAGCCGCCGGCGTCCTCGGTTGGCTCTTCGCGCCGGAATGGGTCGCCGCGGCGCTGCCGCGGCTGCGTGCGGCAGCAGCGGATGCGTGGATCTGGATCGTGCTGGTGGTGCTCGCGAGTGGAGCGGCATGGCTGGCGGCGCGGCGGGCGGCGGGCCATGCGGCCGTGGCCCACGCGCGCCGCTCGATTCGGCGCGTGCGCGTCTACTGGCGCCGGATGCCGGGCTGGCCGGTGGCGGCCAGCGTGCCGATGACGGCCATCAATCTGGTGACCCGCACGGGCATGCTGGTGGCGCTGGCCTCAGCGACGTCGTCCGGGATGGCGCTGGGCCCGCTCTTCCTTGCGTCCTTCGTGCTGCTGTACGCCCAGCTCATCCTGCCTACCCCGTCCGGCGCCGGCGTGGTGGATCTCGGCCTGCTGGGCGGCGCCGCCGGCGAGCTCGGCGGCGCCACGCTGCTCTGGTGGCGGCTCTATTCCAGCGGCGTCGGCGTGCTGCTGGGCGCGGCAATCGTGGCGCGGGCCTGGCTCCGGGACGGGACCTCCCGCCGTGTTAGATTCCCATGGCCAAATCGCAAGGAAACGATCGCTCCATGACCGACGCTACCCGCACCGAACGTGACCCTCTCGGCGAGATGCCGGTTCCCGCCGACGCGCTCTACGGCATCCAGACGCTGCGCGCGCACCAGAACTTCCCCATCTCCGGCCTGCGGCCGCTGCCCGCCTTCGTGGATGCGGTCATCTGGATCAAGCGCTCCGCGGCCGAGACGCACCGGAAGACAGGGCGGCTCGATGCTCGGCTGGCCGATGCCATCATCCAGGCCGCCGACGAAGTGCTTGGCGGGCAGTATCGCGATCAATTCATCGTGGATGTCTACCAGGCGGGTGCGGGCACGTCGCACAACATGAATTGCAACGAGGTCCTCGCCAATCGCGCCAACCAGTTGCTGGGCGGCAAGCTGGGGAGCTACCAGCCGGTGCATCCCAATGATCACGTCAACATGGCACAGAGCACCAATGACGTGATCCCCACGGCCATGCGGCTCGCCACCCTGGCCACGCTGCCCGGCCTCATCGACGCCATGGACCGGCTGGCCGCCGCGTTCGCCCGCAAGGGCGAAGCGTTCGACGACATCATCAAGAGCGGCCGGACGCACTTGCAGGACGCCACCCCGATCCGCCTGGGCCAGGAGTTCAGGGCCTACGGCCGCACCGTGACCCGGCACAGGGAAAAGCTCGCTGACGCCGCGGAATGGCTCCGCGAAATGAACATCGGCGGGTCGGCCGTGGGCACCGGCCTCAATGTGGAGCCTGAATATCCCGCGCTCATGGTCGAGTACCTTTCGCGCATCACCGGCATGGAACTCCGGGAGGCGGATGACCGGATCCAGCTCATGCAGTCGATGGGCGATATCGCCACCTTCAGCGGCGCCCTGCGTGCCTGGGTGATCGACCTGGCCAAGATCGCCAACGATGTCCGCCTGCTTGCCTCCGGCCCACGCACCGGCCTGGCCGAGATCAACCTGCCCGCGGTGCAGCCGGGATCGAGCATCATGCCGGGCAAGGTGAATCCGTCGATCGCCGAGATGGTGAACCAGGTCTGCTATCAGGCGCTGGGGCTCGATACCACGGTGGCGATGGCTGCGGAAGCGGGCCAGCTCGAGCTCAACGTGATGATGCCGGTCATCACCCACAACGTCGTCTTCATGCTCATCATCCTCGCCAACGCCACGCGGGTCTTCGCCGAGCGCTGCGTCGAGGGGATCGAAGCGGATGCCGGACAGTGCGCCTACTGGCTGGAGCGCTCACCGGCGCTGGTAACGGCGCTGGCGCCGAAGATCGGCTACGCCGAGGCGGCCAAGCTCGCCAAGGAGGCGGTGGCTTCGGGCCTCACCGTGCGGGAGTTGGTCACGAAGAAGGGTGTGCTGGATCCGAGGGAGATGGACGCGGTGCTGGATCTCCGCGCGATGACCGAGCTCGGTGTGCCGGGCGCCGGCGCGCCCCTGGGCGGCTGACCTTCAATGCGGTGCCGGCTCGACCGGCGCCGGGGACGGAAACCGTGCGCGTAACGACATGGACGGAATACAGCCTGATCATCGTCCTGCACCTCGCCCGCCGCACCAGCGACGGCGCGGAGCCGGTGGCGGCGCGCGAACTGGCGGAGGCGGAGCGCCTGCCCGGGGACTACGTGGAGCAGATCCTGCTGCGGCTTCGCCGCGCGGGAGTCGTCGAGAGCATGCGCGGCGCCCGCGGTGGCTACCGCCTGGCCCGGCCCTCCAGCCAGATCTCGGTACGCGACGTCATGACCGCGTCCGAGCACCAGACCTTCGAGGTCAATTGCGAAAGCCACCCGGTCAACGCCGAGCGGTGCGGCACCGCCGCGTCGTGCAGCATCCGGCCGGTCTGGCAGGCCCTGCAGCAGCGGATCGATGGCCTGCTCGAAAGCATCACACTGGAAGACCTGCTGAAGCAGGAGCCGCAGGTGCAGGAACTGGTGACGCTGCAGTCGGCGGTGTGAGCTGTGCGCTGTGCGCTATGCGCTATGCGCTGTGCGCTCTGCGCTATGCGCTGAAGGTTCGCGACTTGCGACTTGCGACCTGCGACCTGCGACCTGCGACTTGCGACTTGCGACCAGTGACCTGCGACCGTGATATACCATGTCCACTCCCGATTCCCCCTTCACCCAGCGCGAGATGATGCGCTACGCTCGGCAGTTTACCCTGCCGGAGCTGGGCGCCGAGGGCCAGGCGCGCCTCAAGCAGGGGCGCGTGCTCGTGATCGGCGCTGGCGGTCTGGGCTCTCCCGCGTTGCTCTATCTCGCGTCGGCCGGGGTTGGCACCGTTGGGGTGGTGGACTTTGACAACGTCGAGCGGTCCAACCTTCACCGTCAGGTGTTGCATGGGGAAAGCAGCCTCGGCCAACCCAAGGTCGCCTCGGCGGCGGAGCGGCTCAGCGACCTGAACCCCGACATCACCGTCACGACGCACGACGTACGACTTACGTCCGAGAATGCGCTTGGCATTCTCGCCAACTACGACGTCATCGTGGATGGCTCGGACAACTTCCCCACGCGTTACCTGGTCAACGACGCGTGTGTGCTGAGCGGCAAGCCCCTGGTCTACGCGGCCATTTTCCGGTTTGAGGGGCAGGCGGCGGTGTTCGCCCAGCCGGACGGGCCGTGCTACCGATGCCTCTATCCCGAGCCGCCACCGCCCGGCCTGGTACCGACGTGCGCTGAAGCTGGTGTCCTCGGAGTGCTGCCCGGTGTCCTCGGCAGCATCCAGGCGCTGGAGGCCATCAAGCTCGTGGCAGGCATCGGGAGCTCACTCAGCGGCAGGCTCCTGGTATTTGACGCACTGCGGTTGCGCTTCCGCGAGCTGGCCATCGAGCGGGATCCCGGCTGTCCGGTGTGCGGCGAGAATCCCAGCGTGCGGGAGCTGGTGGACTACGAAGCGTTTTGTGGCCTTGAGAGCGGGGCAGGGCAGGAGGCGGAGATTTCGGCGCAGGAGCTGGCTGCGTCGCTCGAGGGCAGTGCGCCGCCGGTCGTGCTCGATGTGCGCGAGCCGCATGAATGGGAGATCGTGGCGCTGGAGGGCGCGACCCTGATCCCGCTCGGCACCCTGCCGGCACGCTTGGGCGAACTGGATCCGGCCCGGCCCATCGTCACCATGTGCCACAAGGGCACGCGATCGATGCGTGCGCTCGAGCTGCTGCGGGCAGCAGGTTTTGCGGATGTGCGGAGCTTGAGAGGTGGGGTGGATGCCTGGGCCCGGGATGTGGCACCCGGCCTGCCGCGATATTGAGTGGAGGGCCCGGGGCCGGCGCCCTCCAGGGTACTGCCAGTGCCGAAGGGGGGACTCGAACCCCCACGGGCTTGCGCCCACTGCGCCCTGAACGCAGCGCGTCTACCAATTCCACCACTTCGGCGAGCCGCGTAAAGTACGGCCCCGATGGTCCATAATCAAGCGGGAATCGTTGACCTGACCGATGCCGCTTTCTATTCTTGGCAAAGGAACTCCAGCGTGTCCCGACCGACGTCTCCCGAGGCCGATCAGAGGCAGTCCGTCGCCCGGAATCCCAAGGCGACCCACGACTACCACGTGCTGGACACGTGGGAGGCCGGCCTCGTGCTCACCGGCACCGAGGT
>DASSTP010000056.1:0-6710 GCA_035707845.1 Gemmatimonadales bacterium
CGAGGAAGCGGTGGACCAGGCCACGGGCGAGCTGCGCTTCGACATCCCGTTCCTCGGCAGGCGGCTTGTGCTCGCCGCTGATTGGCTGGCGCACGAGGCCGACACCGCCGCGCTCCCGCTCGGGCTCTTTGGTGCCAGCACCGGGGCGGCTGCCGCGCTCATCACCGCGGCGGAGCGACCGACAGCAGTGCACGCAGTCGTGTCTCGCGGCGGGCGGCCCGACCTCGCGGCATCAGTGCTGGGGCGAGTCCAGGCTCCGACGCTCCTGATTGTCGGTGGGGCAGATGAAACGGTGCTGGACCTCAACCGGACTACCTACGAGGCGCTGCAGTGCGAGAAGCGCCTCGCGGTCATTCCCCGCGCGACACATCTCTTTCCCGAGCCGGGTGCGCTGGAAGACGTGGCCCGGCTGGCGCTGGAGTGGATGAAGACTCATACGTCGTAAGTCAGAGGTCGTACGACGTATGACTTACGTCCTGCGGCCTATGAAGAACCGCTTCAGCATCTCCCCGCACTCCTCCGCCATGAGCCCGCCGATCACCTCGGGGCGATGGTTGAGCCGGGGATGCCGGAGGAGGTCATAGACGGAGCCGGCCATGCCGGCGCGGGGGTCCCAGGCGCCGAAGACGACGCGCTCCACCTTGGACAGGATGATGGAGCCGGCGCACTGGGCGCACGGCTCCATGGTGACATACAGGGTGGCGGTGGGAAGCCGGTCTTCGCTTCCGGCCTCGAGCGCGCGGCGGATGGCCAGCAGCTCGGCGTGCGCGGTGGGGTCGTGCCGGTGGATCGTCTCGTTGTGCGCCTCGGCGATGATCGCTCCATCCCGCATGATGACCGCCCCCACCGGCACCTCGTCCCTGACTGCGGCCGCGCGCGCGAGCCGGAGCGCCGCCGTCATGCCCGTCAGGTCCGATGGGGAGGGTGTGCCCCTACGCACTCGCTGCCTCAGCCATGGTCGCCTCCCGGTCGAAAGCCAATTCCCCACTCCTGGCGTCCACGACGATCGTGTCGCCCTCCCGGTACTGCCCTTCCAGCACCGCCAGCGCGATGGGGTTCTGCAGGTCCCGCTGGATCACGCGCTTGAGTGGGCGCGCGCCATAAACTGGATCATAACCGCGGTTCGCCAGGAGTGCGCGCGCCTCGGGAGTGACCCGCAGGTGCAGCTTCCGCGCGTCCAGCATCCTCTCGAGGTGCGCGAGCTGGAGACCCACGATGTGCGAGAGGTCGGCGCGGGAGAGCGGATGGAAGACGATGACGTCATCCACCCGGTTGAGAAACTCCGGCCGAAAATGCTCCCGGAGTTCGCCGCGCACGGCCTCTTCCACACCGGCCCATGCCTCGTCACCCGCCTCGGCGCCGGCCTCGACAATGTACTGGCTGCCGATGTTCGAGGTCATGATGATGACCGTGTTGCGGAAATCCACGGTGCGCCCCTGGCTGTCCGTCAGCCTGCCGTCGTCCAGGATCTGGAGCAGCAGGTTGAAGACATCGGGATGCGCCTTCTCGATTTCGTCGAACAGCACCACGCTGTAGGGGCGACGGCGCACGGCCTCGGTCAGCTGGCCCCCTTCCTCGTAACCGATGTAGCCCGGCGGGGCGCCGATCATGCGCGCCACCGTGTGCTTCTCCATGTATTCCGACATGTCGAGCCGCACCATGGCGCGTTCGTCGTCAAACAGGAATTCCGCGAGCGCCCGCGCCGTCTCCGTCTTGCCCACGCCGGTCGGTCCCAGGAAAATGAAGGAGCCCGTGGGCCGGTTGATGTCCTGGAGGCCCGCACGGCTCCGACGCACGGCGTTGGCCACTGCGGTCACGGCGGCTTCCTGCCCCACGACCCGGCGGCCCAGCTCCGTTTCCAGCCGAGTCAGGCGTTCACGCTCCGACTCGAGCATCTTGGACACCGGGATACCGGTCCACTTGGCGACAATCTCCGCGATGTCCTCGGCGTCCACTTCCTCCTTGAGGTAGCGCGCCTTGGCCTGCACCTCGGCGAGCCGGGCCTCGTCGGTCACCAGCTCCCGCTCCAGCTCCGGAATGCGGCCGTAGCGAAGTTCCGCCGCCTTCTGCAGGTCGCCGCGACGGGTCGCCAGTTCCACCTCGTTGCGGAGTGACTCGACTTCCGCCTTGTTCTGCCGGATGCCCTGAATGGCGTCCTTCTCGGATTGCCACTGCGCCTTCATGCCGGCGCTCTGCTCCTTGAGCGCGGAGATTTCCTGCTCCACCCGGGACAGCGCTTCCCTGCCGGCCTTGTCCTTCTCGCGCGACAGCGCCTCGCGCTGGATCTCGAGCTGGGTGATGCGGCGCTCGACTTCGTCGATCTCCTGCGGCAGGCTGTCAATCTCGATGCGCAGCCGGCTCGCCGCTTCATCTACCAGGTCAATGGCCTTGTCGGGCAGGAACCGGTCGCCGATATACCGATCGGAGAGCGTCGCCGCCGCCACGATGGCATTGTCGGTGATGCGCACGCCATGATGGACTTCGTACTTCTCCTTGAGCCCTCGCAGGATGGCAATCGTGTCCGCCACGCTCGGCTCCCCCACCAGCACCGGCTGGAAGCGACGCTCGAGCGCCGCGTCCTTCTCGATGTGCTTGCGATACTCATCCAGCGTGGTGGCGCCGACCACATGCAGCTCGCCCCGCGCCAGCGCCGGTTTCAGCAGGTTGGAGGCGTCCACCGCACCTTCGGCAGCGCCGGCGCCCACGATGGTGTGCAGCTCGTCGATGAACACGATGTAGCGGCCCTCGGCCTCGACGAGCTCCTTGATGACCGACTTCAGCCGTTCCTCGAACTCACCCCGGTACTTGGCGCCTGCCAGCAACTGCCCGATGTCGAGCGTCACCAGCTCGCGGTTGCGGAGCGATTCGGGGACGTCGCCGTTGACAATCCGCTGGGCCAGCCCCTCGACGATGGCGGTCTTCCCCACGCCCGGCTCGCCGATGAGCACGGGGTTGTTCTTGGTGCGGCGCGAGAGCACCTGCATGACGCGACGGATTTCCTCGTCGCGGCCAATGACGGGGTCGAGCTTCCCGCTGCGAGCCAGCTCCGTGAGGTTGCGGGTGAAGCGCTCCAGTGCCTGGTACTTCTCTTCCGGTGACTGGTCGGTGACGCGGTGCGAGCCGCGCACCGACTCCAGTGCCTCCCGCAGGTCATCCGGGCTGACGCCCGCATCTGTCAGCAGCTGGCGCGCGGTGGTGCCCTTCTCGTCCGCGAGCGCCAGCAGCAGGTGCTCGGTCGAGACATAAGCATCATCCAGCGTCTTCGCTTCCTGCTCGGCGCGGTCAAAGACCCGATTGAGTTCCCGGCTGAAGCTCGGCTCCGCATCGCCACTCTGGCTGGGGAAACGCGCGAGCTCGCGCGACACGCCCTCGGTCAGGGCGGTGACGTTGAGGCCCGCCTTCTGCAACAGCGGCTGGACAATCCCTTCCGGCTGGGCCAGCAGGGCGGCAAAAAGATGGGCATCGTTGGTCACCGGGTTGCCACGCTCGCGCGCCATGGCCGCGGCGTCCCGGAAGGCCTCCTGTCCCTTGATGGTCAGTCGTTCTGGGCGAATCATGCTTTGCTCCGTCTACTGGATAGCGCCGCTGCCCGGTCGCAGGCCACAGGTCGCGAGCTGTGGGGCAAGCGATATACCCGAAGGCTCTGCCGGATTGGCAGAAATGACAAGGGCCGTTCGGGAGGGGCAACGACTAGCCTTTGCCCCTCCTGAACGGCCTTGCCCTACCGTTCGCTGGTCACGCGTCGGGCGGCAATCATGCTCCGCACGTATCGCGTGCCATCCACCGTGAGCCCGTACCAGAAGACTCCTGGCGTCACCGCTCGTTCTCCGTCACTGAACTGCCCATTCCAGTATCCCTCGAACTCCCCACATCCCATCCGCACCCGGTCCAACCGTACCGTCGAGTCATTGGCGAAGGTGGCGACCGCCACCTCCTGGGCCAGCACATTGTAAATCTTGAGCGTGACGATGGGCCGATGGCCGTCTTTGCACACCTCCTCGTGAATCACGAAGGGGATGGTCGTGGACGGGAAGAACGGGTTGGGGTAGTTCTGCTCGAGCTCAACGCTCGGAAGCGGATCCCGGACCTGCTGTGCCGCGACCGGAGAAGCCACCCCCAGCAACAAGCCAAGCCACCACCCCGGCCACGCGAAGCGGACCATTGGCGTTCCTCTCAGACTGGGTGTGAGGCCTGGCGGTACCTCCGGGATACGGTTGAACTGAACTGCACGTACGGCAAGATGCAGGACGACCGCTGATCGGTCAACGGCCTAGCGTCAAGCGTCGAGCGGCACGCGCCGGACGCCTGACGCTGGACGTCCAGAGGATGCCTCACGCGTCCCCAGCGTCGCTCACCCCGCCTCCCGGCCTCGCTGCTCCCAGAAACCCAGCGCCGGCAGGGCACTTCCTTCACCCAGATGGTGCGTGATGAAGCGCGCCAGCAGCCGCCGGTGTGCCGCGGCGTTGGGCGCATCGAGCACCGGCAACGGTGAACCGGGGTCGAGCAAGGCGGCCAGGTCGTGCCGGGCCTGCTCGGGTAACCGGGCCGCGGTGAAGCGGGTGGCGCACGCCGCGCAAAGGGCTCCACCCTCATGGGTACTGAAGGCGAGTTCACCCGTCTCGCGAACAGGATTGCCGTCGAGGACGCATGCCTCGAGCGCCGGCGCAAAGCCGAGGGCGGAGACCAGCAGCCAGAGGAGCCGGAGCCCCAGCGCGTCAACTTCAACCGCACCGGCTTCCTCCAGCACGCCGAGCGCGCTGACCAGGAAGTCGAAGACACCGGGATCCGGATCGGGCGGCGCGAACTTGAGCATGACTTCGGCCATCGCCGTGGCCGTCGCATAGCGTGCAAGGTCGGCGGCGAGTCCCAAGTGCACCCGCCCCACATCGAAGGCCGTGAGCAGCTGCAGCTCCCGGCGCTGGAGGATGATGATGTGTGCCGTGCCTTCGCTCAGCAGCTGCAGTGAGGCCCCGAACCGGCTCTTCGGTCGCAGGGCGCCCTTGGCAATGGCGCTCTGCACCCCGTGCTCACGCGTGGCGAGCCGCACGATTTTCGAGCTCTCGCTGTAACGAAGGGTGGAGAGGATGAGTGCGGGGGTGGTGGTGAGCATGGTGGAAGGATACTTGGGCGTGGGGCTTGAGGCTTGGGGCATGGGGACAGGACAGACACCTCAAGCCTCACGCCTCACGCCTCACGCCTCTACCACCCCACCCTCGCCCCGACCATTACCGTCCGCCCCCGTCCCGGGAATCCGGCAATGACGGTGTATTCGGTGTCGAACAGGTTCTCGCCGCGGGCGGTCAGGGTCACCTCGGGTGTCCGGCTCACTCCACCGAGTACCGTCAGGTTGAGCGAAGCGTTCACGCTGGTGTACGCCGGCAACGTGACGCGTGCCGAGGGGAAGGTGCCGAAGTCCACATCGTCCCGGCTGCCGCTGTACAGCAGGTCGGCGCCCAGGTGCAGCCGTGCGACGGGCGTCGCACTACCCCAGAAGCGCAAGGTGTTGGCCGGGCGGCGAAGCAGCCGGTCACCTTCACTGAATCCTGGCGAACCGCTCCCGCCTGCATCAGTCACCCGGGTCTCGAGCCAGCTCCACGAACCACCGAGCGAGAGCGCGCGAGTGAGGCGGGCAGTCGTCGAAGCCTCGATCCCGCGCGCCAGCGCCGCGCCGAGGTTCTGGTAGGTGGGCTCACCCGGAGCCGCCGCCACGTACTGGATCAGGTTGCGGAATCGCTGGTCATACCACGAGACTGCCGTGTGCAGCCTGCCGTCAGCCAGGTCGTGTTCGATCCCCACTTCCCAGCTGCGCGAGCGTTCGGGATCGAGATCACGATTGCCCACCTCGAACGGCGAATTGGCAAAGTTCTCGGCGAAGGTTGGTGCCTTGAATCCGGTGCCTGCGGCGGCCCTGAGGGCAAAGCCGCGGGGTAGCCCCAGCCGTATGCCGGTGCGCCAGGTGGCATGGGTGCCAAAGGCCTCGTCATCATCCACACGGCCGCCCCCCGTGACGATGAGCCCCCGAACCAGCTCGGCCCGCGCCTCGAGGTAGACCGCGGCATCGTTGCGTGACTGATCAAACGCCGGATCATTCTCGCTGCTCGCGCCGTCGCCGAAATTCGACGTGTACGAGGCCGCCGCGTTGACCAGCTGTCGCTCGAATTGGGCGCCGGCGGAGAGCATGCTGGTGAGTGTGGGACGGATGATGGCGCGGCCATCGAGATTCCATCGGCTCGACCCGGCGGCACGCGACGAGGCGTAGGCAAAGCCGGTGGTGTCCCACGCGCCGTCGGGCGCATCGTCGAAGTAGGAGCGGCTCCGCGCATAGGCTGCGGCGCCGCGCAGCTCTACGCGCGCCGACAGCTGCCGGCCGCCATCGAGCCCCAGCGCCAGCGAGCGGGCGCGGGAAAACTGGTTGCTATCCGACGGAACGCCGGCGCCGTCAGTCGGAAAATGGAAGGTGTTCCAGCCATAGCGGGCCGTGGCGGAGACATCGCTCCGGCCATCGGGCCGCCAGACAAGCCGGCTGGTTCCTGACGAGTTGCGAAAATTGTTATTGAACGCGTAGGTGCCGCTGGTGGCCGATGAGGACCCGCCCAGTGACCAGGCGAGGGACCCGGCCGAGCCACTGGCGTCGGCGCGACCAAGCACCGAGCCGAACGTGCCGGATTCAACCGCGGCACTCCCGTGCGTGCGGCCCCTGCCCTGCCGGG
>DASSTP010000057.1:0-5822 GCA_035707845.1 Gemmatimonadales bacterium
GATCAGGAAGGCCAGCGAGGCAGCGACCGTGCGCATCCACCCGTCCAGGGACGGGGCGCGGTGGTCGGTTTCCTGTGGCGTAGCGGACATGGCGTTCAAGGTCGAGGAGAAGTGATCGGGGTGCTGTACAGCTTCTGTGCAGGAAGCGGGCCGTGTCGACGCACCTGCGTAAGTGCTTGTGATGTGTCGGGATGGAACCGGAACGAAGAGCAATCGAGGCGGTTACGGGCTCGCAGCGCGCGAGGCGGGGGCGCGCATCGCCAATGAAACAGAATGCACCGCTCCGCAGGAATCCGGTACCACATCGCACGTGACCGTCGCACAGCTTAGCACTGTCTCGTTTCCGGACGGCGCATGCTTGCTCGTATCCGGTCCGCCGCCGTGCTGGGGGTGGACGCCTACCTGATGGACGTCGAAGTCGACATCGCGAGCGGCATGCCGTCGTTCGCCACCGTGGGGTTGCCGCAGGGAGCGGTCAAGGAAGGCCGGGAGCGGGTGAATGCCGCGCTGCAGAACGCCGGCTTCGCCTTCCCGCTCCGACGTATCACCGTGAACCTCGCCCCGGCTGACATCGTGAAGAGCGGTTCCGCGCTCGACCTCCCCATCGCCCTCGGCATACTCGTCGCCAGCGGCCAGGCGAGCGGCGAGCTGCTGGAGGGATTCGTCATTCTCGGAGAGGTGGGCCTGGAGGGCGACCTCCGACCGGTGCGCGGCGCGCTCTCCATGGCGCTGCGCGCCCGCAGTGCCGGTTGCAAGGGTGTCATCCTGCCGGCCGCCAATCTCGCGGAAGCGTCCGTCGCAGAGGGCATCGAGGTTCTCGGCGCGGACACCCTGATGGACGTGTGTGACTGGCTCGAGGGCCGGGGCGATGGGCTCAAGCGGCAGCAGGTGGATCTCGCTGCGCTGATGCGGGAGCGCGCGCACGATGTGGTGGACTTCGCCGATGTCCGGGGACAGGCGGGCGCCAAGCGGGCGCTCGAGATCGCGGCGGCGGGATCGCACAATGTCATTCTGGTCGGGCCGCCAGGCGCCGGGAAAACCATGCTGGCCCGCCGGCTTCCCACCATTCTTCCCTGCATGTCGCTGGACGAAGCACTGGAAACGACCAGGATCCACAGCGTGGCGGGGACACTGCCGGTGGGCCAGTCGCTCTGTGCTGTCCGGCCCTTCCGGGCCCCGCACCACACCATCAGCGACGCCGGCCTCATCGGAGGCGGCTCGAATCCCCGGCCGGGCGAGGTCAGCCTGGCGCATGGCGGCGTGCTGTTTCTGGATGAGCTGCCGGAGTTCCGGAAGAACGTCCTTGAAGTCCTGCGCCAGCCAATGGAAGATGGCGTCGTGACGCTTTCACGGGCTGCCATCAGCCTGACCTATTCTGCGCGCTTCATGCTGGCTGCCGCCATGAATCCGTGCCCCTGCGGCCATCATGGCGATCCAGCGCACGCCTGCCGCTGCGATGCCCAGGCGATCGAGCGCTATCTCTCGCGCGTCTCCGGTCCGCTGCTCGACCGGATCGACATCCACCTCCATGTGCCGGCGGTCGCCTATCGGGAACTGGCGGGGATGCAGCCGGAGGAGCCGAGCGAGACAGTGCGGGCCCGGGTCGAGGCCGCGCGGCAGCGCCAGCGTGAGCGCTTCCGGGACCGGCCCGGGATCTACGCCAACGCCCACATGGCGCCGCGCGACCTCCGGCATTGCTGCCAGCTGGGGGAGCGGAGCGAGCAGCTCCTCAAGCTCGCCATGGGGCGACTGGGCCTCTCGGCCCGCGCCTATCACCGGATCATCAAGATTGCCCGGACCATCGCGGACCTGGCGGGTGAGGAGGACATCCAGCCCTCACATGTGGCGGAGGCAATCCAGTATCGGACACTCGACCGGCGCCGGGATGGCAGCTGAGCGCTGGGCGCTCGACCCCTCGACTACAACTCCAGAAAGCGCGGCCGCTGCGTCGGCGTGGGAACGAGACACGCGGGCCCTGGTGATAAGCGATGCCGGTGCCGAGCCACCAGGTCGTATATCCTGTCGCGCAGGACTCGTGGGATCGGTCGGCCGAGCCATGCTGCCAGACGCCAGGGCCCGCCAACGTACAGCCAGACCCGAAGCACGGCATCAGACTTGACCAGGGTGAGCGGCGGATCGCCGTCCGCCCCCGGTTCATGCCAGACTACCGAATCGGGCGTCGCCAGCGCCGCCTCTCCCGCGAGCGCAGCCGCCGCGATCCGCCCCTGGAGCGGCGCGAAGCGTAGCGACCGGTCGGCGCGTTCGTGCGCGAGCACCCAGTGCACGCTGCGGGCACACAGCCCGCACCTGCCGTCGTAGAAGAGGATGGGCATGGGGGGAAAGCTAGCGCAGAGCGCCCTCCCCCTGTCCGGTTTCCCCGCCGAGCCATAGCTTCAACTTGTACCCATGCCCGGCAGGGAGGCCGCGGGCCATGACCACCGGCGAATATCCCACGACGGCTGCCACTCGAAAGCCGCGCGACAGCGAAATCGATGTTCACGGCCTGACCCATCAGGGCAAGGTGCGGAAGTCCAACCAGGATCATTTTCTTGTGTGCTCGCTCGAGCGCGAGGTGCGCGTCCGCCTCTCGAGCCTGCCCGATCACGCAGCGCTCAGTGAGCGCGGCGAGCGGCTGGCCTTCCTCGCCATGGTGGCCGATGGAGTCGGCAGCAGCGCCAAGGGAGAAGAGGCCAGCCGGCAGGCCCTGGAGCGGGTGACACGCTACCTGACGCAGAGCATCCAGTGCTACTACACCGCCGACGCCGGCGACGACGCCGGGTTTGCCGCCACGCTCGCCGAGGCGGCAATGCAGGTGCACGCGGACATCGTGCAGGACAGCGCACACGACCCTGAGCGGCGCGGCATGGCGACCACCCTCTCGCTCTGGCTCGGCGTCTGGCCGCGGATCTACCTGCTGCAGGTGGGCGACAGCCGCTGCTACCTGCTGCGCGACGGCATGTTGCGGCAGATTTCGCGGGACCAGACCATGGCCGCTGAACTGGTGGACCTCGGTGTGCTCAAGCCTGCCGAGGCGCCCAACTCCCGCTGGGCCAGCATGCTCTCCAGTTCGATCGGCGGGAGCCAGACCGCCCCGCAGGTGACGGCATATGAAAATCACTGGGGCGACGTGCACATGCTCTGCAGCGACGGCTTGACGCGCCACGTGCCGGACGACCGCATCAGGCAGCGCCTGGAGGAGATGCGATCGAGCCGGGAGGGGTGCGAAGCGCTGCTGCAGGACGCGCTCGATGCCGGCGGGAGCGACAACATCACCATCATCGTGGGGCGTGCCCGCCAGGACGCCTGATATGCCGGTGCGCGGCGTGATCGCTTGCAAAGGCGAGCGCATCATTCCACGTTGAAGGCATGACCACTCCAATGCACGTTGTCCATGGCGGGCCCGGCCGATTCCTGGCGCCCGCGCTGCTGCTGTGCGCCGCGGCCTGCTCCTCCTCATCCACCGCCGGTAACCCCGACCTGATCGTCACTGCCCAGCACATCTACACGGCCGACTCCACGCACCCGACGGTTGAGGCGTTCGCGGTGCGAGATGGACGGTTCGTGTTTGTCGGCGGGCGCGACAGCGCCCTCGCAATGCGTGGGCCTGCCACACGGGTGCTCGACCTTGGCGAGGGAGTCGTGCTGCCGGGCCTGGCCGATGCCCACGCCCACCTGGTAGACCTGGGCTTCTCGCTCCAATCAGTGGACCTTCGCGGGGTGGATAGCTACGACGAAGTGGTGCGACGGGTGGCGGAGCGAGCCAAGGCCGTCCCCGCCGGCCGCTGGATCAGTGGCTACGGCTGGGACCAGAATCGCTGGCCTGGCAAGCGTTTCCCGACCTCCGCCGCGCTCGACAGTGCCGTGCCCGATCATCCGGTGCTGCTCGATCGCATCGATGGCCATGCCGTCCTCGCCAACCGTGCTGCCATGGACGCCGCCGGCATCTCCGCGAAGGTCAGGGACCCCGACGGGGGGCGGATCGAGCGGTTGCCGGGTGGCGCGCCGTCAGGAGTCTTCGTGGACAACGCGATGGCGCTGGTGCGCCGGGCCGTGCCGGCCCCCACGGGCGATGAAATCCGCTCGGCACTGATCGCCGCTGCGCACGACGTCAACCGGTGGGGCCTGGTCTCCATCCAGGACATGGGTGAACCGGCCAGCAACATCGAGCAGATCGAGGCGCTGGCGCGGGACGGAAAGCTCCCCGTCCGCACCTACGTCATGGTGGCGGACGATTCGGCAGACCTGGCGCACTACTTTGCGCGGGGGCCGCAGTCGGCGCTCTACGGAGGCCACGTGTGGATCCGCGGAATCAAGCTGTATGCAGATGGCGCACTGGGCTCGCGGGGGGCGGCGCTGCTTGCGCCCTACGCGGATGACCCGGGCAATCGCGGGCTGCTGGTCTCGTCGGAGCAGCACCTGGAGCAGCGCACTGAGGACGCCCTGCGCCATGGCTTCCAGGTGAGTACGCATGCCATCGGGGATCGCGGCAACCGCAACGCCCTCGACGCTTATGAGGCGGCACTCACGGCGGTGCCCACCAGCGATGCGCGGCTCCGGGTCGAGCATGCCCAGGTGCTGTCCCCCGCCGACATCCCGCGCTTTGCAAAGCTGGGGGTCATTCCCTCCATGCAGGCGAGCCACCAGACCAGCGACATGCGCTGGGCGGAAGACCGACTCGGCCCCGAGCGGGTGAAGGGCGCGTACGCGTGGCGGTCGCTGCTCGAGACTGGCGTGATCGTCCCCAATGGGACGGATTTTCCGGTGGAGCAGGTCAACCCGTTCATCACCTTCCAGTCGGCGGTCACGCGTCAGGATTCGACCGGTTATCCCGCCGGCGGCTGGTATCCCGACCAGCGGATGACCCGGGACGAAGCACTCAAGTCCATGACCATCTGGCCCGCACACGCGGCGTTCCAGGATTCGGTCATGGGGTCGATCACGACGGGCAAGTACGCTGACTTCACCGTGCTCAGCCAGGACATCATGACGGTGCCGGCGGAGCAGATCATCCGCACGGATGTCGTCGCCACATACCTCGGCGGCCATCCCGTCTACCAGGCGTCCACCGCAGGGGCGGATTCGACGCGGTGAGCACAGGTGCTGGCAACGGCTGATTGAGGGCAGGGGACCATGGCGCAGAAGAAGATGATTGCGGTTGCCGGCGCGACGGGCGCCCAGGGCGGCGGGCTCGCGCGCGCCATTCTCGCCGACCGGGCGAGTGGCTACGGCGTGCGGGCGCTCACACGGGATCCCGACTCGGCCAAGGCCCGGGCCCTGGCGGAGCTCGGCGCCGAAGTAGTCGCGGCCGACGTGTACGACCTGGAAAGTCTCAAGCGGGCGTTCGATGGTGCCTACGGTGCCTACTGCGTCACGTTCTACTGGGCGCACATGTCGCCCGACAAGGAAAAGACCGAGGCAGCCAACCTGGCGCACGCCGTACAGTCCGCCGGCGTCGAGCACGTCATCTGGTCCACGCTGGAAGACACCCGGCGGTGGGTGCCGCTCTCCGATGACCGCATGCCGACGCTGATGGGCAAGTACAAGGTGCCCCATTTTGACGTCAAGGGCGAGATGGACCAGCTCTTCACCGACCTCGGCGTGCCCACGACCTTCCTGCTGGCCTCGTTCTACTGGGACAACTTCATCTACTTCGGGTCGGGCCCAAAGCGCGGCCCTGACGGCGCGCTGGCACTCACCCTGCCGATCGGGGATGCGAAAATGGCCGGCATCGCCTCGGACGACATCGGGGCGGTGGCCTACGGCATTTTCAAGCGAGGCAAGGAGCTGATCGGGGAGCGCATCGGCGCGGCGGGTGAGCACCT
>DASSTP010000058.1:0-2471 GCA_035707845.1 Gemmatimonadales bacterium
GCGAGCACCGGCTGGCGGCGGCAGTCGCCCCGACGCTGCCCGCGACGGCCGCCCGCGCTGACCATCTCTTCGCCGGGTATGAGGACGGCAGCGAGGAGGAGGTGAGCGTCGCGTTCACCCGCTTCACGATGCCCTTCAACGCCACCGGCCAGCCGGTCATCTCCGTCCCCGGCGGCTTCGACCGCGATGGCCTCCCGATCGGTCTCTCCATCATCGGCCGCCCGCACGCCGAGCTGGACCTGTGCGCCCTCGCGCACGTCTACGAGCAGGCGGCCGGCTGGTGGCAGCGCAGGCCGCCGATCGCTCAATCAGCGGTGGAAAGGCGTGGGTAACCATCCGTCATGCTGAGGCTCCGCAGAGCCGAAGCATCCCCGCGCGAAGCGCTCGCCCGCCAAGACGGGCGTCCGCTTCTGCCGATCCCCTCGGCTGTCATTTCGACGGCAGGAGAAATCTCCCGCCGCAGCGGCGTCCTCGTCCGGGTATCAATCCCGTCGCGCCTGTGCTCACCCGCCACGCCCGTCCCGCGCGGCCGGCGTTCGCTCCGCTCACCGAGAGATTCCTCGGGCGCTGCTGTGAAAAACTCCGCGCTAGGCGGCGGGATCGAGCACGACGCGATGGCCGAGCCGTTCCAAGCGCCGGACCAGCCGATCCGCCTCGCTGCGCGGGGTCCGCTGGGCGACCTGGTGGGCCTGCCGATCATCATAGGGCTGGGCAGTGCTGAGGACGTGGTAGCACAGTTCCAGGATCGAGCGGCCCACCGCGATCGCGGTCTTCTTCTTGCCCCGCCGTCCGATCAATCGCCGGTAGCGCGCGGCGAGCCACGTGCCCTTGCGGCGACTGGCCGCATAGGCCGCTTCGGTCAGCGCCACCCGCAACCAGGGACTCCCCTTGCGGGTCCGCCCGGTGCGCCGCTTGCCCGCGCTCACCTCCTGGCCCGGACACATCCCCGCCCAACTGCTCAGATGGCCCGCCGTCGGGAAGCGGGTCATGTCGGTGCCGATCTCGGCCAGCACCACCTCGGCCGTCCAGCGGCCGATGCCGGGGATCGAATCCAGCCGGGCGAGTTGGGCGTCACACGGGGCCAAGCGGGCCGCGATCTCCGTGCTCACCGTGGTGATCTGCTCATCGAGGAAATCGAGGTGGGCCAGCTGCTGGGCGAGCAGAAAGCGCTGGTGGGCTTCCATCCGGCCGGTCAACGCCCGTTCCAGCACCGGCAGCTTGTGGCGCAGTTGGCCCACGGCCAAGTCGGCCAGGGCGGCCGCGTCGGTCTCCCCCGCGACCAGGGCGGCCAGCATCGCCGTGGCCGAGACCCCGCGCACGTCGCTGACCACGCTGGCCAGTTTGATGTTCGCCCCTTCGAGCGTCTTTTGCAGGCGATTCACCTCGGCCGTCCGCTCATGGACCAGGCTGCTGCGGTAGCGGGTCAGCTCGCGCAGCTCGCGTTGCGGCCGGTCGGGCACGAAGGAGCCGTGCAGCAGGCCGTGCCGCAACAGGTCCGCGATCCACTCGGCGTCCTTGACATCGGTCTTGCGCCCGGGCACCGCCTTGATGTGCTGGGCATTGACCAGCAGCAACGTGAAGCGCGCTTCGAACAGGTTCCACAGCGGTTTCCAGTAGACGCCGGTGCTCTCCATCGCCACGTGGGTCACCCCCAGCTCGGCCAGCCAGTCCCCGAGCGCCAGCAAGCCATCGGTCACGGTCGGGAAGGTGCGGATCTCCTTGCGCGGGGCCGCCGTCCCCTCCGACAGCAGCACACAGGCCGTGACCTGCGCCTTGTGCACGTCCACGCCACAACACCGGGGATACATGACGTCCATGGTCCTCCTCCGATCGCTGCCAGCGACGGGCAAGGGAGGGACGCGCCAGTCAGCGTCTGCTGTGCGTGCTGCCCGGTCGCCCGGGCGCGACAATCGGTGGTGCCGTGGCGTCCCTCGGACCACACTCGGAAGCGGGCTCGCAGCACCAGCGAACATCGGCCACCAGACCCCGCCGTCGCTGCCCGCACGGCCCCCACTTTTCATGCCCCGGTGGCGCCACCGCGTGGCATGACCACTCGGAATGACACCTTGATGGGATTGCGAAGAGGAAAAGCGGTGTCGGTGAGGCAAGACGGACAACGGTCCGCCCCTACGCGATCGCCACGGACTCAACCTCGAAGAGGTTTTGTAGGTTCAGCCCCAGAATTCATTCTGGGGTCTCGCCAGCACGACCGTCCCCTCCTGCCAGCCGGTCTTCAGCCGGCTTTCGTGCGGAGTGAGCGCGGTCCGTTTACGGCCGCGCGAGGCGGCGCAGTACCGTATTCTCCTGCAACCTGCTCAACAACCGTTACGCAAAATGCCCTCGTGCTGATGACAGATATCAGGCGGTCACGCCACCCGTGGCCGGTCCAGCCCGTGGACCGCTGTCCACCAGATGGCGAGGACGATGGCGATGAGGGGGATGATGACGGCGTTGGTGCCCCAGGCGAAGCG
>DASSTP010000059.1:0-17190 GCA_035707845.1 Gemmatimonadales bacterium
GGCCAATATCGACCTGGTGACGGTCTCCACACCCGACCACAGCCACGCGCCTGCCTCGATGCTTTCCCTGCAGGCCGGCAAGCCGACCTACACCCAGAAGCCACTCGCGCGCACGCTCTATGAAGTGCGCACGTTGGGAGAAGAAGCGCGGAAGCGGAAGATTCCCACCCAGATGGGTAACCAGGGCCACGCCGGCGACGGGATGCGGGTGCTGCGCGAGATGGTCGAGGCAGGCCTCATCGGCACGGTGCGCGAGGTGCACTACTGGACCAACCGCCCCATCTGGCCGCAGGGAATGGACCGCCCCACCGAACTGCACGCGCCACCCTCGACACTCGACTGGAATCTCTGGCTTGGCCCCCGACCCGACCGCCCCTACAACCCGGCCTACATGCCATTCACGTGGCGCGGGTGGTGGGATTTCGGCACCGGCGCCCTGGGCGACATGGCCTGCCACGGGATGGACGCGGCCTTCTGGATTCTCGATCTCGGTTTCCCGGATCGCATCATTCCCGAGTCGACCACGCTGTACAGCGAGACGGCGCCCAAGTCGGAACGGATCGAGTACCAGTTCGGCGCCAAGGGGAATCGCGGCCCGATCAAGGTGGTCTGGCGCGATGGTGATCTCCGTCCGCCCCGCCCCGCCGGCTATCCCGACGACGCCGACTGGCCTTTTGCCGATATCGGCGGCCAGCTCTGGATGGGAGACAAGGGCGGCATCCTGGCCGGCATCTACGCTGAGAAGCCGAGACTGCTGGATGAAAAGAAGCAGAAGGAACTCGAGGCCAACCCGCTGCCGCAGAAGTACCCGCGGTCCAAGGGCGTGTACGCCGAGATCATCGATGCCGCCAAGGGCGGCCCGCCGGCGCTCTCGAACTTCGACGGCCACGCCGGCGCCTTGACCCAGATGGTGCTGCTGGGATGCCTGGCGGTGCGCGCAGGAAAGACCCTGGAGCTCGACAGCAAGACGGGGATGATCACCAACGTGAAGCTGCCGGAGGAGTGGGTGAAGCCGGGCTTCAGGGATGGGTGGAGGGTTTAGGCAGGATGGGCAGGATGGGCAGGATGGGCAGGATGGGCAGGCCGAAGCTCGTTGATGCCTCATCCTGAGCAACGCGAAGGATCTACTCACCCGGTTCCGAACAGGGCCAGTAGATCCTTCGGCCGCCTTGCGGCCTCAGGATGAGGCACCTTACGACTTATGGCGTACGACTCACCTGCCCATCTCGCCCATCTCGCCCATCCTGCCCATCTCGTTACTTGTCCATCCTCCAGAACTGCACCCCTCCCCCGCTCCCGCCCAGCAGCAGCTCCGGCGTCCCGTCGCCGACCATGTCGGCCACGGCAGGAATGGCATTGAACGATCCGTGCAGCACGAATGAGGTATCCTGCCTGAAGTCAGGCGCCGAGCGGGAGCCGGCGTTGGTGTAGAGCTGCATCTCGCCCGACTCATTGCCCACCAGCAGGTCGAGGTCGCCATCGCCGTCCACATCCATCAGGGCGGGCGCGCTGCGGCGGCCGGCCTGGATGCCGGCATACTCATCTGACACGAGCACGAACTTGGGCTGCTGCCTTGTCCCGTCGTTGCGGTAGAAATTGATGGTGCCCGAGCCCTCGCCCACGAAGAGATCGAGATCGCCATCATGGTCCACGTCCGCCAGCGTGGGCGTGGCATTGCTGCCGCGGGTGAGCGTCACGATGGCGCTGTCGGCCAGGGCAAAGCGTCCGGGCCCCGCGGCACCGGTGTTCCGGTACCAGGCGAGCACATGCTGCCAGGTGCCGAGGATCATGTCGGGCTTCCCGTCGCCGTCGAGATCGCCGAGCGCTGGGGCGTAGTTGAAGGTACCGCTGATGTCGAGCGCACCGGACGCGTGCCATTCGGGTTTCGACGCAGTGCCCCGGTTCTCGAAATACTCCAGCGCCCCGGTGCGCGGGTTGTGCTGGGCGATGCGGTTCCCAAGGATGAGGTCGGGATCCCCGTCCCCGTCCACGTCGGCCACCGCCGGCGCACTCTCGGCGCCGATATCGAGCTGGGAAAGAAACTGGGTGCTTCGCACCGTGAAGCTCATCGGTGCGGTCTGCTCGAGGTAATACAGATTGCCGATGGACGTGGTATTGGCATTGAAGGCGCCACCCAGCACTCCCATCAGCAGGTCGAGGTCGCCATCGCCGTCGAGGTCGCCCATGAAAGGCGCGTTGTAGCCGCTGGTGACGAGCGGCGCCCCGGGCGGAAAGGACACCGAATCCTGCCCGATGATGGGCCGCTCGCAGGTGCCGGTGTTCTCGAGCCAGAGCAGGCCGGGCTCGAAGTAGTCGCCCCAGAGCAGGTCGGGATCACCATCACGGTCGAGATCGGTGACGATCATGGTGTTGGCGCCATGGAGCGACGGCTTCCCGCCCGGCGGGATGGCGCCGATGATCTGGATGTGCTGGAAGGTGTCGCTCACGAAGCGGAACACCGGAATCCCGTCGCTGCCGACGCGGGTCGCCGCGTAATGGGTGACCATGCCGCTGGTGCGCCCCATCAGCAGGTCCAGCTTGCCATCGCAGTCGATGTCCACCATCTGCGGGATGTTCTGGCGGTCGTTGAAGATGGCCTTGCCCTGGTCATCCCGCAGCGTGTCGGTGGCCAGCGCAAACGCCGGCTTCGTGCGTGAGCCTTCGTTCCGGTAGTACCGGATGTAGCTGTACGGCGTCTCAGCGACGATATCCCAGTCGCTGTCGCCATCCACGTCCACGAACCGGCTCCACTCCCCGATATCGAGCCCCTCGTAGTCGTCGCTCCGCCAGGTGAACATCGGCGCCCTGGCGCTGCCGGTGTTCTCGAAGTACATCATGCGGCCAGTGAATTCCTGGACGAAGAGGTCCAGGTCGCCGTCGCCGTCGATATCCACCAGCTGGGGCCGGGGATTGTTGAGCCCGCCGAGGAAAGGAAACTGGTAGCGTTGCCCGGTGCTGTCGTAGACCGGAAAGGCATCGAGCACCCGGTGGAACGACGGCTCGGCGGCGTAGCTTGCCCTGAGCGCAGCGAAGGGGCGGCTCGGCGGCAGGACGGCTGGCCGGCTCGGCAGCGCGGCGGCAAGGAAGGTCCCTGCCGCCGCGATCGTGGCGAGTGCGAGTGCCTTCACTGCGCGTTCAGGACGGCCATGCCCACCGCGTCATGATCGGTCTCGATGATCTTGACGATCTTGTGGGTCTTGCGGTCGATGACGATGACCGTGCCCGTCCCACCCGGCCGAGGCGCCTTGGGGGTGTAGACCCCCTGCAGGTTGTGGTTGGAGACGAAGACGTACTTCTGGTCGGGGCTCACGGCGATGCCATGGGGCTCGGCCAGGCCGTTGCCCTTGATCACATCGCTGATTTCCATGGTCTTTGCATTGACCACGGTGACCGTGTTGGCCTTCTGGTTGCCAAACCAGAACTCGCTGCCATCCGCGGTCCACGCCTGGTCCCAAGGCCAGCCCGGCGAATCGAGCGTCTTGAGCAGGGTGAGCTTGCCCGGCACGCTCGCGTCGTAGATGAAGACCTTGTCGGTCATCTGTGTCGTGGCAACGAGGCGGCTGCCGTCGGGCGACATCGAGAGCCCCACGAACATGTGCATCATGTCGCCCGGCACCTGGGTGAGGGTCACGTCACCGGTGGCGCCGTTCACGTTGGCAATCTCGTTGTCCACCATGCCGGCGATGTGGGACCAGGTGCCGCGCGGGTCCGCGGCGGCGCCATGGGGCCGTCCCAGGACGACATCCACCACCTGTGCGTCCGCCATGGTCTTGCGGTTGATGACCCCGATGCTCGACGGCGCATTGACGGCCGTCATCGAGCGGGTGACATAGAGCAGGTCACTCCTGGGGTCGAGCGCCAGCATGCCGGGAGTCGCGAACTTCGACTTCCCCACCACCTTGTTGTTGCGGTCGAACTTGACGACATAGCCGTCGCCCACCAGCGAGACGTACCACGCCGAGCCATCGGGCTCGGCGGCGATATGATGGGGCTTGGCCTTGTCGGTGAAGCCCAGCTTCTGCAGGTCCAGCGTCTCCAGGAGCCGCTGGGTCTTGATGTCGATGACGGAAATCGTGGACGCAGTCTGGTTCGCCACATAGAGGCGCGCCCCGTCGGGGGCGGGCGCCGGCGGCGATCCCGCCGGTGCCCCCGCCATGCAGGCGAGGAGCACCGGAAGGAGTCCGGCTACCAGCAGGAAGCGTCGGGTCATGGCACCGGTTGCGAGTTATGCTTCCGCACGATGAACAGCCCCTCTGCGCCGCTGGTCATGAGCACGTTGCCGCTCTGGAAGAACGGATAGTTGCTCCAGCTGCCGCCGAAGCCGGGCGCATCGGTCCCGATCGGCACGGTGTCGAAGAAGCCCACCTGCTTCGGGTTCTCGCGGTCGCTGATGTCCACGACCCGGAGCCCGCTCTCGTAATTGGACTGGTACATCATGTTGCCCACAATGTAGAGATTGTGGTCGCTGGACTTGTCCTTGGAGATGTACTGGCCGGCCAGCACCGGATCGTCCAGCTTGCTCACGTCCCAGATGAGCGTGCGGGTGCCGTCCACCAGCCCCTGCAGCTCGTCCAGCTCGTCGTCCATGTAGAAGTATTTCTGGTCCGCCGTGAGCCACCCCTGGTGGGCGTAACCCACGTTGGGATAGGCCTGGCGGGAGAGCGCCACCGGCTTCGACTTGTCGGTCACGTCGGCGATGCTGAGCGCGGTCTCGGCGGCGTTGAAGCAGATCTGGTGGCCGTCGTACCGCTTGTCGGGACCGTGATAGACGGTGCACTGGGCATCATGGATGTAGCCGGTGCCGGCACGGCCCGTGGTGGGATCGGCAAAGCATCCCGCAAACTTGGGGGTGTCGGGGCTGCGGATGTCGATCATGTAGAGCCCGCCGCCGCATGATTCGCCGCCGCCGTTGCTGCCCACTGCATAGGCATAACCCGAGATCGTATCGATCACGATGTTATGCACGCTCCACAGGTCCATGAACGTGGTGTCAGCGGTAAAGGTCTGCGGTGACTTGACGTTGCGGAGCCGGGTGAGGTCAAAGACCTGCATCCCGTGGTGGCCGGCCCCGTCTGACACGATGTACGCGTGGTTCTTGTACGTCTTGATGTCGCGCCAGGCCGCCGCATTCGCGCCCGCCGTCATCGGCAGGTCGCCCAGGTACTTCGGATTGATCGGGTCGGTCACGTCCACGAACGAGGTGCCGTCCGTGCGGCCCACCAGCGCGTAGTCACGCTTGCTCTGCGGGTCGGTCCAGCCCCACATGTCGTTGAGGTGGACGCCGCGCTTGCCGCCGATGGTGCTGTTGGGCATGAACGCCATGAGGTCCATGCTCTCGCAGTCGAACAGGCCCACCTTGTTGCTGCAGTCGCGCTTCTTGCCGAGCATGGCATCGAGGCCATAGACCTGGCCGCCCAGGACCGTGCCCACTGACCAGTTGTTGCCGCTCTTGCTCAGCACCGCAATCTTGCCGTCACCGCCGTCGGCAAACGGCATGGTCACCACGCCGCCATTGGCGCCGACCAGCATGTCCATCCCGAAGAAGGTGCGACCCGACGAGGTATCGGGGGCCAGCTTGCTTGCCGACGCGATGTTGTGGTCGGCGTCGTAGCTCATCCGGTAGATGGCGCCCATCCCGCGGCCGGTGCCCGGCGCACCCACCCACACTTCATTGCCCACGAAGGCAATGGACGAGCCGAAACGGCTGCCGCCCGCCGCGTCAAAGGCCTGCAGCCGCTCCCGGCTGGTCCAGCGCTTCCGGGCGGTATCGTGGGTGAAGATGGCCACCGCGCCCGCAAAGCCGAATCCCTGGGGGATTCCGACATAGACATTGCCATCCTTGATGGCGAGCGCGGTGCCCATGCCAGCGCGGCCGTCGAGGCCCTGCAGGGCGAGCTTGGCCTCCTGGGTCCAGCCGGTGCCCGCCTTGCGGTAGACATACGCGGTGCCCTTGCCGGAATCGGCGCCGATGGCACCGATCACCATGAGGTCACCCTGCATCGCGATGCTGGCGCCAAACGCGGCCTTGGCATCGGCGTCCGCGGGCTGGATCATGGTGTCGCGCGTCCACTGGGAGCCAGTGCGCTTGAAGAGATAGACGGCGCCCTTGCCACCATCCACGGAAGGAGCGCTGATGGCCGCCATGTCGCCAGCGACCATGATGGACTGGCCGAAGCGCCCGGAATCGGCGGTGATGGTGAGCTGCTGCGCCGGCTTCCACTGGGTCCCGGAACCGGTGAAGACGTAGACCTTGCCCTTGTTGTCGCCGCTGGTGCTGCTGCTGACCATCAGCGTGCTGCCATCCAGCGCCAGGGCGCTGCCGAAGCCGTCGGCGCGAGCCGAATCGGGAGCGGCGAGCCGTCCCGCCGGCGTCCACTGCCCGGCGCCCGACGTCCGGTACATGTAGACGAATCCGGGCGCGTAGTCATTGCCCGATTGGCTGACATAGGCGACCCCGTCGCCCATGGCGACCGCGGAGCCGTAACCCTGGGCGGCCAGCGGGGCCGTTCCCAGGGCAGCCAGCGCCGCGACCAGAAAACCACTACGACCATGCATGATCATCGCGAGCGACTCCTGAAGGTGAGGTGTTCAGTAGCGACGTACAACGAGGTAATCAGGTTTCAGTCAGGGCCGCCACTTGCCGCGGGCCACGGCCGGCAGGAACCGGTCGAGCCCGCGCGGGGGGAACTGGAGCGTGGCGCCCTTCTCCGCACTCATGTAGGCAGCCATGAGTATACGCACGACCTCCAGCCCGTCGTTGAAGGTGAGCCGGGGCTCTTCCTTGCCCAGGAAGGCCCGGACAAAGTGGCGATTCTCGGCCTCGTAGCCGTAGGCGACGGCCTCGTCGGCCACCACGGGCATGAGCCCGGTCTCGGCGTTCTGCTTCTCGACCAGGTCCTCCCCCGCTTTCCCCTTCACTTCCCGGCTGAAGAAGAGCTTGAGCCCGGTGTCGAGCGTGTTCCAGGCCATGGAGTATTCCGGCCCCAGCAGCTCGGCCGAGAGCCGGAGCCCCGCACCCACGAAGCTCCATGACGTGGAGGCCTCACCCAGCACGGTCTGGCCGTCACTGGTCTCGAATTCGATGGTGACGCTGGCAAAATCCTCTGAGGGGCGGCGCCGGTAGTCCACCGCTTTTCCCATGGTACGGCGGAGCTTCCGGGCGTATTCCGGCCGTGACCACTTGAGACTGGCGATGTGGGCCGAGATGTTGACCGGGCGCACCGTGTCATAGGAGTCGCCGGGCCGGGTGAGCAGGTGCCGGACCACCAGCGCCGAATGGCACATCATGTCATTGAGCACGCCGCCGCCCTGCAGCTTTCCTTGCCAGAACCAGGGCATGTGGGGCCCGCTGTGCTCCTCGGCGGCGCGCGCCAGATAGGGGCGGCCGGTAAGCCGGGCGCCGCGGGCCCAGAGCAGGTTGCGGCCGTGCTCCACCTCAGGAGCAAAGAGCTGGTTTTCGAGGTAGCCGGTCCTGAGGCCGACCCGCTTCACCAGTTTCGTGACTTCCAGCGCCTCGGCCACGTTGCGCGCCAGCGGCTTCTCGCAGGCAAGCCCCGCGAGTTCCCCCTTCCCGCGCGCGATGGTGTCCACGATCTCTTCCACATTCTCGATCCGCGCCTGGTTGGGGCCGCAGAGCCAGATGGCATTGATGGCGGGATCGGCCACCATCTCGGCGATGGAGCGATACGGCCTGGCGCGCCCCACATCCAGCTTCCGGGCGTAGCGGGCTGTGGCGGCGGCATGCTCCTGGTTGGGACTCCAGACGCCGAGAACGTCGGCGTCGCGTACGCCGGTCCAGGAACGGATGTGGAACTGGGCGTTGAAGCCGCTGCCGATGAAGCCGATGCCGAGGGGAGTCATTGGTTGAGAGTTGAGAGTTGAGAGTTAACAGTCGCTAGCTGCTGGCTGCTGGCTGCTGGCTGCTGGCTGCTGGCTGCGCGAAGCTGTCACTGACGTGTCATTGCGAGCGCCCGAAGGTTGCTTCGCACCCTTGCAGCCCGACCGGGATCTCCTGCACATAGCTCCGTCGGGGACTCCGATGCAGCGCTGCAAGGTTGCTTCGTCGCGCCCTCCGGGCGCTCCTCGCAATGACAGCGCGTGGTGTGCCGCCAGCGACCAGCAGCCCTACGCCCCATGCCCCATGCCCTACGCCTTCAGCCCCAGCTTCTCCAGCTGCGGCTGCGGGCATCCGTCCCAGCTCTGCCGGTAAACGTTGCCCTTGTAGCCGATGTCCTCGACACCCATGCGGCTGGACCAGAAGCCGCTGGCGGTGAGGTTGCGGAAGTTGGAGAAGAAGCTGGCCGGCTCCTTGAGCATCTCGTTGCCCCTGGCCTTGTCGGGCCAGGCGATCTCGTCCACCAGCGCGTGCTGCTGCTCCGGCGTCGCGCTGGAGAATGGCGCCTGGTAGCGGGCATGCGACTCACGATTGAGCCAGGCGAGCCCCAGCCGCATCCGCTGCTGGCTGTCGGGATTCTCCTGCATCATGAAATCCATGAACTGGGGCACGCCCGCGTCGGTGGCGCTGCCCGAACGGTCATCCTTCGGGATGATGATGTCCACCAGGGTGTTGACCGTCTTCCATTCTTCCGGCGTGAAGAACCCCGGGTGATACTCGCCTGTGGCATTCGCCACATGCTCGGCGGCGCGCTGGACATCGCCGGCCCTGCAGCCGAACGCGGTGGCCGTGGTGGCAAGGCCGAGGAGGCCCACCATCTCCCGGCGGGACAGGTTGCTCATACGGTGCCCGCCTTTCTCAGCTCGGCGATATGATCCGCGGTGCGCCATGCCAGGGCCAGGATGGTCCAGGTCGGGTTCTTGTCGGCCTGGGAGACGAACGGCGAGCCGTCGGCCACGAAGAGATTCTTCACGTCGTGGGCCTGGTTCCATTCGTTCACCACCGAGCGCGAGCGGTCCTTCCCCATTCGCGCGCCGCCCAGCTCGTGAATGATGCTCCCGCCGCTGGAAATGCCGTACCCCTCTGCCCTGGTGGGCATCTCGGAGAAGACGGTGCCGCCCATGGCGTCCACCAGGGCGCGGAAGGTTTCCTGCATGTGCTTCACCTGCTTGTACTCGTGGTCGGTCCATTTCCAGTGGAAGCGCAGCGCGGGAATCCCCCACTGGTCCTTCACGTCGGGATCGATCTCGCAGTACGAATTTTCATTCGGAATCATCTCGCCCCGGCCCGAGAAGCCGATGGTGGTGCCGTAGAGCCGGCGATAGGAATCCTTGAGTGCCTGGCCGTAGCCGCCGAAGTCGGGATACTTGTCGATCCCCCACATGAACCCGTACGACGGCATGCCGCGTCCGCCCCAGAGCTCGATGTGATAGCCGCGGGGGAAGTCGAGCTTGCTGTTGTCAAGCCACCAGGGACAGTAGAGATGACCGCCACCCACGCCGTCCTCGTTGTGGGAGTGGCCGTTCATCAGCTTGGGAATGAAGCCGGCCACGTCGGTACCGGTGGTATCAGTGAGATACTTGCCGGCCACCCCGCTGGAGTTGGCGAGCCCGTGGGGAAACTTGCTGCTCTTCGAGTTGAGGAGGAGACGAGCGGTCTCACAGGCGCTGGCGGCAAGCACCACGATGCGGGCGCTCACGTGCTGGTCGGTGTTGGTGGCCTTGTCCACGTAGGCCACGCCATTGGCGAGCCCATCGGTTCCCAGCGTCACCTCGCGCGCCATGGCGTTGGTGAGCAGGGTGAGTTTCCCGGTCTTCAGCGCCGGCGGGATCAGCACGTTGGCGGAGCTGAAGTTGGAATTGGTGCGGCAGCCGCGGTTGCATTGGCCGCAGTAATGGCAGCCGGCGCGGTCATGAATCGGCTTGGTGAGGATGGAGAGCCGAGCCGGGATGCAGGCCACGTTCAGCTTGTCGGCGGCCTGCTTGACCAGGAGTTCGTAGCAGCGCGGCTTGGGCGCCGGGAGGAAATGGCCGTCCGGCGCGTTGGGAAAGTTCTCGACGCTGCCAAACACGCCGATGAGGTCGTCCACCTTGTCGTAGTAGGGCGAGACGTCGTCGTAGGTGATGGGCCAGTCGTCTCCCAGGCCGTCGAGCGACTTGCGGCGGAAGTCATCGGGCCCGAACCGGAGCGAGATGCGTCCCCAGTGATTGGTGCGGCCGCCCACCATGCGGGCGCGCCACCAGTCGAACTCGGTGCCCTTGGCCCTGGTGTAGGGCTCGCCGGGGATATCCCAGCCGCCAACGCAGGCATCGAATTCGCCAAAGGGCCGCTCCTTGGTGGACGCGCCCCGGCGGGGTGAGTCGTAGGCCCAGGTGAGCATGGCGGAGTCGGTCATGTTGTTCCACGGCCCGCCGGCTTCGAGCATCACCACGTTGGCGCCGGCCTGGGTGAGCACGTAGGCGGCCATGCCGCCCCCCGCGCCCGAGCCGACGATGGCCACATCATACACCGGTCGCGTGCCCTGGGATTGCGTCACTCGGCGTTCGCTCCTTGTGCGTGGACGTTGCAGAGCCGGACCGCCTGGCGCAGCGAATCGCGCCATGGGCGAGTCGGGATGAATTCGTGCGCCAGAAACCCGGTGAAGCCGGTATCGGCAATCGCCTGGGCGATAGCGCGGTAGTTGAGCTCCTGGGTGTCATCGAGCTCGTGCCGTCCCGGCACGCCGCCGGTGTGGTAGTGCCCGATCTCCGCCGCGTGATCGCGGATGGTCCGGATCACGTCGCCTTCCATGATCTGCATGTGGTAAATGTCGTACAGCAACTTCACCCGGGGGGACCCGACCGCCTGGATGACGGCCGAGCCGAATGCTGTATGGTCGCCCTGATAGTCCTTGTGGTCAACCTTGCTGTTGAGCAGCTCCACGCAGAGGGTGACCTGGTGGCGCTCGGCGATCGGAGCGAGGCGCCGGAGCCCGGTGATGGCATTGGCCTTCCCATCCTCGTCCGGGCGGCCCTGCCGGTTGCCGAACATGACGATCACGTTGGGCACCCGGGCCTTCGCCGCGAGCGGCAGGGTCGTCTCGACCTCATGCGCGATGACGTCGTGCATCGCGGTATCGCAGAGCCCTCGGGTCAGAAAATCCTTCCGCTTACTGGCGTAGCCCATGGAGCAGACCAGTCCGTGCCGGGCCGCGACCGGCCATTCCTCCGGCTGGAGCAGATCCACTGCCGTGAGTCCCATCGCCTTGACGCTGCGGCAGAATTCGTCCAGCGGGACGTTGCCGTAGGGCCAGTAGGTGACGGACTGGGAGAGGGACGAGGGACGAGGGACAAGAGACGAGGGCTCGGCGCTGAGCGCTGAGCGCTGTGCGCTGAGCGCGACGGCAGCGGAAGCCAGGGATTTGAGCGCGGTGCGTCGGTGCATGGGGGTCGAGAGTCGAGGGTCGAGAGTCGAGGGCTGCTGGCTGCTGGCTGCTGGCTGCTGGCTGCTGGCTGCTGGCTGCTGGCTGCTGGCTGCTGGCTGCGCGAAGCTATCACTGGCATGTCATTGCGAGCGCGCCGTTGGCGCGCGAAGCAACCTTGCAGCCCGACATCAGAGCCCTCGGCGAAGCCCCGCCTGTGAGATCGCTTTCGGACTGCAAGGTTGCTTCGCCCCTTCGGGGCTCGCAATGACATGCCAGGCTGGCGCCGAGCCGTCCAGCCGTCCAGCCGTCCAGCCGTCTAGCCGTCTAGCCGTCTAGCCGTCTAGAATCTCAACGCCTTCAAATACCGATAGCTCTCCGTAATACTCGCGATCGGGTCCGCCGGCTCGTCGTGCTCCACGAAATAGTGCTGGATGCCGGCGTCGTCGTGTTTCGCGAAAATCCGGGCCCAGTCAATCTGGCCCTTGCCCACGCTCACCATCTTCTCCCCCGCCGCCATGTCCTTCACGTGCACCATGGGAAAGCGGCCGGGATACTTCTCGAAGTACGCCACCGGATCCTGCCCGCCCTTGGTGATCCAGTAGAGATCCATCTCGAACTTGACGTTCTCCGGGTCACACTCGGCCAGCAGGACCTCATAGGGCATCCGGCCTTCGACCGGCGTGAACTCGAAATCATGGTTGTGATAGGCAAAGCCGATACCGCGCTTCGTGGCTTCCTCACCCGCGTGATTGAACTTCTCGATCGTCGAGCGCAAGGCGCCGAGCGTCGCGCGATCCTTATCATCCAGCCAGGCGACTACGAGGTAGTCATGTCCCAGCGTCTCGGCGTCGTCCAGGGTGCGGGCCCAGTTGTCGCCCAGCAGGTCGAGGCCGATGTGGGCGGACGGCGCCCGGAGGCCCAACCCGTCAAGCTGCCGGCGGAGGGCCTGAGGCGTGCGATCGTAGTAGCCGGCAAACTCGACTTCCTTGTAGCCGATCTTCGCCACCTGCTCCATGGTGCGGTCGAAATCGCTGGCGAGCAGGGTGCGCACGGTGTAGAGCTGGACACCGATGTCACCCAGCTGGTCGGCCCGCTGCAGGGGCGCACCGCAGGCCGCCCCCACAGCCGGCAGCGTGAGCGCCAGCGCGCCGGCGCCGGCGGCCGCGATGAATTCCCTGCGGTCACAGTTCATGGCGATCCAGGAGGTCCACGGCGTGATCCACGGCCCGGGCCGTCAGCGCCATGTAGGTGATGGACGGGTTCTGGCAGGCGGTTGACGCCATGCATGCTCCATCCGTGATGAACAGGTTGGGGACATCCCACGCCTGGTTCCACTTGTTGAGCACGCTGGTCCTGCGGTCCTTGCCCATGCGCGCGGTGCCCATCTCATGGATGGTGCGGCCTGGCGGGGAGTGATCGTTGTACGTGGTGATGTCCTTCGCGCCCGCCGCCTCCAGCATCTCGGCGGCGCTCACCTGCATGTCCTCCAGCAGGGCGAGCTCGTTCGGTCCCCACGTCATGTTCACGTGCACCGCGGGAATCCCCCACTTGTCCTTCACGGTAGGGTCGAGGGTCATGTAATTGCCTTCCTGCGGCAGGCATTCACCGAAGCCGTAGAAGCTGATTCCCCAGGGACCTTCGTCGAACAGCGACTGCTTGAAGGCGGCGCCGAACCCCGGCATCGAGGACCCGCGGCCCCAGCCTGATCGCCCGGCACCGCCCTGATAGGCGTAGCCACGCAGGAACTTGCTGGTTTTCTCGGTGGCGTTCTTGAACCGGGGGATGTAAATGCCGTTGGGCCGGTGGCCGGACGTGGTCCGGTCGAGGAAGCCATCCACGCTGGCACGCGCACCGCCACCCATGCAGTGGTCCATCAGGTTCCGGCCCACCTGCCCGCTGGAATTGGCGAGGCCGTCGGGGAAGCTGCTGCTGGTGGAGTGGAGCAGGAGCCGAGCGCTTTCCATGGTGGAGGCGCAGAGAAAGACCAGGTTGGCCTCGAACTCGATCGCCTCCATGGATTCGGCATCAATGACGCGCACGCCACGGAGCCGGTTGGTGGCCGGATCGTAGAGCAGCTGCTCCACGACGCTGTTGGGACGCAGGGTCAGGTTGCCGGTCTTCTTCGCCGCGGGCAGCGTGCTCCCGATGCTGGAGAAATAGGAAGCGGTGATGCAGCCGCGCTCGCAGGGGCCGCAGTAGTGGCACGCCGCCCGGCCATTGTGCGCCTGGGTGAGCACCGCGCAGCGCCCGATGGTGAGCACCCGCTTCCGCCCGTAGGCCCTGGCCATCCGGTCGCGCGTCTGCTGCTCGACACAGTTGAGCGCCATCGGTGGCAGGAATTCGCCATCGGGCAGCTGGTCGAGATGCTCGTAGTTGCCGCTGATCCCGATGAACTTCTCGACGTAGGAGTACCAGGGCGCGATATCCCTGTAGCGGATGGGCCAGTCGACGCCCACGCCGTCGCGGGCGTTGGCCTCGAAGTCGAGGTCGCTCCAGCGGTAGACCTGGCGGCCCCACATGATGGACCGGCCGCCCACATGGCGCCCGCGCAGCCACTCGAAGCGCTTGCCCTCGTCGAACGTGTAGGGATTTTCCAGGTCATTGACGAAGAACTTCGAGCCCAGCTCGTCACAGGCGTAGCAGTTCTTCTGGATCGGCTGGTCGTGCTCGAGCTTCTTCCGGTCGCCCCAGCCGCGGAAATGCATCTGCCAGGGCTGGACATGCTCCACGTAGTCACGGGCCGGCTCGATGTCGCGGCCTGCCTCGAGCACGAGGGTCTTGAGCCCATGCTCGCACAGCTCCTTGGCCGCCCAGCCGCCGGTGATGCCGGAGCCTATGACGATGGCGTCGTATGGGTCGTGGGTCATGAGTCGTGGGTCATGGGTTACGAGTCACAGGCCGCAGGTCTCAAGTCTCGTGACCTGCGACCTGCGACCTGTGACCCCTCACACTGGCACACATCCATCCCACCTCCCAGGCCACACCTTCACCTTCAGCTCGTCCTGCATCACTTCCTTCGACGTGAAGTAGCCATAGATGGTGAGGCCCTTGAGGGTGCGCCAGGTGGAGGCGGCGGAGGGCGTAGGCGGCTTCTCGGCAGTGTCGAGCGTGGTCGCCAGCGCGGTGCGATTGTCCGACGTCAGCTCCGCGAAGGTCCGGGCGCCGTACTTGGCCGACAGGCCATCAATGTAGCCCAGGCCGTAGAGCAGGTTGTCCCGGTCGTCAGCGGTGTACCATTCGGTGAGCAGGAGATCGACGAATTCCACGACGCCGACGTCCAGCGCGCCGGCCGTGTCGGTGCGCGGAATGATGAGATCGGCAATGGCCCCCACGCTCGCGGCCTCCGGGGCCGTCAGCGTCCGGAGTGCACCGGTGCGGCCGTGCGCTGCCACGCCGAGGGCCCAGAGCCGCTCGGCGGAGAGCCCGGCAAAGGCGGGCATGGTGGCGACGGCGCCGAGTGCGCGCAGCAGGTCGCGTCGCTGCATGGGGCCCTCCTGATCCACAGATTACGCAGACTAGGCAGATTATGCGAGACGTCTGACTCACCCAGGGAGGAGTGGGTAATATGGGGGTGAATCTGGGGTTTGGTAATGGGCGGCTCGGCGGCTCGGCGAAAAGGTCGTCATTCCAGCGCAATCCCCGCTTTCGCTGGGGTGACGGCAAGGCGAGTTCCGGTTCTCCGGTCCCTGTTCCCTCAGCCCATATCTCCATGTCCCGATTCGTCTCAGGCCTCCTGCTCTTCTGGCCGCTCGCTCTCCAGGCCCAGGCAACTCCGTTTCGCCCCGGGATGATCGTGAGCAGCTCCGTCCGGATCGCGCCGGGGACGTATCAGGTTGCGCCGGGGGAGGGACCGGCCATCACGGTGCGGGGCGACAGCGTCACGCTGGACCTGCGCGGGGTGGAGCTGGTGGGCAATCCCGACCGCCAGCGCCCGGACCGGTTCACCGGCATTGCCGTCCTGGTGGACAGCGGGAGCGCCGTCACGGTGCGCGGCGCCCGGATCCGGGGCTTCAAGGTGGGCATCCTCGCCCGCGGGACCCGCGGCCTCCGGCTCCTCGGCAACGACCTCTCCGACAACTACCGGCCCCGGCTCTACAGCCGGATCGAGCACGAGTCGCTGGCGGACTGGCTCTCATATCACCATAACGAAGATGGCGAATGGCTCCGCTATGGCGCCGGCATTTACCTGGAGGGCGTGAGCGGCGGGGAGATCCGCGGCAACACCGTGGAACGCGGCATGAACGGGCTCATGCTCACGCGCACCAGCGGGATCGGGATCTGGGACAACAACTTCTCCTTCAATTCCGGTGTCGGGATCGGGCTCGACCGCTCCACCCAGGACACGATCGTGCACAATCGTGCCGACTGGAATGTGCGCGGCTATTCCCATGGCTTCTTCAACCGCGGCCAGGATTCGGCGGCGCTGCTGATGTTCGAGCAGGCCAGCGGCAACTGGGTGCTCTACAACTCGATGACCCACTCCGGCGACGGGCTTTTTCTCTGGGCGGGCCAGAGCACCATGGATTCCGGCACCGGCGGATCCAACGACAATCTTTTCTTCGGCAACGACTTCTCCTTTGCGCCGACCAACGGGATGGAGGCGACGTTCTCGCGCAACTTCTTCTACGCCAATCGAGTCGAAGGGGCCTGGCACGGGCTCTGGGGCGGCTATTCCTGGGAATCGAAGGTGATCGGCAACCAGTTTTCCCGGAATGTCGAGGCCATCGCAATTGAACATGGCCAGAACAACCAGATCACGGGCAACACGTTCGACCAGGACACCACCGCCATCCATCTCTGGTGGAACCAGTTGGAGCCGTCCGATTGGGGCTATCCGAAGCATCGCGACACCCGCTCGCGCGATTATCAGGTCAGCAAGAATCGCTTCCTTGGCGTGCGCACGGCCCTCCGCATCCAGGACACGCAGGAGCTGTCGCTGGACAGCAACGTGGTACGCGATGTTGACACGCTGGTGGTGGCCAAGGGCGACACCAGTGGTTGGCAGGGATTGCTCTCGCGTCGCGACAGCGTGGGTCCCACCACGCCCGTCCTGGAACCGTATTCACTCTCTGATGGCCAGGATGTACTGGGCGACTCGCTCACCCGCAGGGGCCGGGAGACCATCATCATCACGGAGTGGGGCCCCTATACCTGGCGCTATCCCCTGCTCTGGCCAGTGGGTCGATCCGATACCGTGCCGTTGCGCCTCCGGGTGCTGGGCCCTCCCGGGCGGTGGCGGGTGCTCGCTGGGTCCGACATCGCCTCGCTCTCGGAGGAGAGCGGCACAATGGGCGACACGATCACGGTTATTCCGGCAGCCGGGCACGAAACCGATTTTTCACTCGACCTCGAATACCGCGGCGCAGCGACCGTCTCGCAGTTTGGCGAGCGGCATCGAGCCGGTGAGCCGGTGCGATTCGGCTGGCAACGCTTCCAGCCCGCGACGACGTGGCACCTCACCTTCATTCCCACCGACACATCGGCGCGGAACGCGGATACCACCCAACTCCGCACGCTGCTCGCCCGGCCGCCCGTCGCCATGCTCGACACCAACGACGTGGACCTGATGTGGGCGAGGCCACCCATCAAGCTAGTGCCGGCCGAATCGATTCTCACAGTGGCGACCGCGACCATTACCCTGCCCGAGGGCCGCTACACCCTGCGTACCATCGCCGACGACGCCATCCGCGTCTGGGTTGACGACCGACTGGTGCTGGACGACTGGGTGCCCGGCGACTCACACGTGATGGAAGTGGAGCTGCCCCTCGCCGGCACGCACACGATCCGGGCGGTGCACCTGCAGCTGGATGGGTGGTATGAGATGAGGGTGGAGATCAGGCGGGAAGACGGGAAGGCTGGATGACGGGATGGGCGGGATGGGCGGGATGGGCGG
>DASSTP010000060.1:0-2492 GCA_035707845.1 Gemmatimonadales bacterium
GCGAAGTCATACGTGGGCTTCTCGATCGGCTGGCCGTTGGAGAGGCGGGTGAGATGATCGAGAAAGAGATCGAAGTCTATCGAGTCGGGGTGATCGAAATTGACGCGCTTCCGCTCCTCCAGCGAGAGATGCCCCAGTTCCTTGTAGTAGGCATCCTGGTCGATGAAGGCGCCTTCCACGCCGAGGGCATCATGAATGGCGCGCGCCACGGTGGTCTTGCCCGATCCCGATCCGCCCGCCACGCCGATGATGAGCGGCTTCGGGAGTGATTCCGCCTCCCTCACCGGCTCCCCTCGCCACCCAGCGCGAAGCCCGCCTCGATGTCCTTCTTGTTGAAGGCGCGGAAGGAAATCAGCGTTTCGGTGGCGGCGATGCCGTCCATGCCCACCATGTGGCGTGTCACCAGGTCGGCGAGGTCTTCATTACGCTGCACCCGAACGATGGCGGCAAGGTCATAGCGACCTGCCACGGAATAGACTTCCGCCACCCCCGGCAATGCCGCCAGCCGCTCGGCGATTTCGTTGACCCGGCCGCGGGAGATGGTGAAGAGGATGATGGCGGTGACCACTGGGAGCTCCGGTGAACAAAAGGGATGGTGTCTGGTCGCAGGTCGCAGGTGACCAAATTACGCCTCTCCGCAGGCGCGCACAATCTGGCCCGCGCTCACAAGCTCATCTATCTCCGCCACACTCCGTCCCGCCTGCCAGTAGTCCCGCACGCCGGTTTCGTCGAGCGAAGCGCGCTTGAGCTGCCAGAGCGACCTGAGGGCATAAATGCTGCGCATGAGGCGCTTGGTTCTCCGGTGACGGAGCATCCAGCGCGCCACGGCACCGGCCCGCGTGCCCATGCGTTCCACAAACGGCGTCCGGATCACCGCGACGGGGATCCCGGTGAGCCGCTCCGTGAGCACGATGTCGTCCGCATCGGCGTCCAGGATGGCGCGCTTGTAGTGGTCACTCGCCTTGCATTCAGTCGTCGCGATGAATCGCGTTCCCATCTGCACGCCGGCGTAGCCGAGCTGCATCATGGCGGCGAAGCGCTCGGCGCTTCCCACGCCACCGGCGCACACCACCGGAAGTTCCAGCGGAGCCAGTTCGTCGAGCAGTGCCTCCGGCGTCCTCGTGCCCGGATGCCCGCCAGCGAGCCGGTTGACGCCGATCAGCCCGTCCACGCCGGCATCCCGTCCCTTGGCGGCCCACTTGTATTCGGTGGCATCATGGTAGACCACGCCGCCCGCCGCATGCACCCGTTCCGCCACCCAGCGGGGGTTGCCGAGCGACGTGACGAAGAAGCGGATTCCCTCTTCCAGCGCAATATCGATCCAGCGGGACATCCGCTCGTGATAGGCACGAGACGACTGCTCGATCAGCGCGTTCATGCCGACCGGCCTGGCCGTCATCGTCCGGATGTATCGCAGCCCTTCACGAAAATCGTGGCCGTACACGAACGTGAGCGACACCGGCTGCACGATGCCGATGCCGCCGGCCTCGCTCACCGCCGCGACCAGCTCGGGATTGCTGCAGGGATACATGGCACCGCAGATGAGCGGGATCTCGATGCCGGCGTGATGCGTGAGCGCCGTCTCCCGCCGGGTCATGCACTCCCCGGCGAGATGCGCCAGCGCGCCCGCACGATGGCCACGACATCGCCCGATGCATCGCGGATCTCGGCCTCGGCATCGCGGTCCACCGGCTCCGTGAGTGCCAGCGCGGGCGGCACGCGCGACTCCGCCACCAGCACGCCGCGCGCCTTCTTGGAGTAGTCGGCCGAGAGCGAGGTCACGATGCCGCGCTGGCCATCGGAGAGCGAGGTCAGCATGGCGAGCCCGCTGGCGAATTCGCCCAGGTTGATGAGGGCGACCGCGTGAATGGACTGGAGGTGGTTGCGCACGGCGCGGTGATCACGCAGTGTCACCACGGCGTGACCAGGTTCCAGTGCACGGACACGCGGGGAGACGGAGCCGGTGTACGGCACCAGCCGGTTCACCAGCTTGCTGAAGAGCCATGTGCCGCCGGGCAGGTGCTGGAGCCGCTTCCAGGACACCAGGAGCGACGCACCGGGATTGACCATTACTCGAAGCGCACTACCAGGCGATTGATCCGCGGCTGCAGGCGGCGCAGCGCGGAATCTGATGAGAGGAATTCACCGTCGCCCAGCACATGCGAGACATCGGGGTTGGCCTCACGGGGCGCCAGCGCCACGGCCACCCTGCCCTCGAGATCGGCCAGCTGGCCATCCTTCCACGATAGCACCGAGCCGCCGTAGTCCCAGCCGTAGCCTGCCATGCCGAACGGCTTGCCGTTGAGCGTCTCGAGCTGAGCCAGCGACACGCCAAGGGTAAGCCCGCGCTGGCCGTGCCAGAGCGTGGTGTCGCCGGTGAGAAGCACAAAGCTGGGCGCGCGCCGCTGCAGCGTGTCGCCCCAGGCCACCTCGAAGCGCCGGAGGGGATCATCGGGAAAGACCACGGTGCCCGGCTCCGACTCGCCCTCGCC
>DASSTP010000061.1:0-12080 GCA_035707845.1 Gemmatimonadales bacterium
CCGAGGAGACCGTGCAGCTCCGGGTAGGCTGGCTCCTGCAGGCTGATTTCGCCGACCTGCAGGAGACGACATCAGGAAACCGGCAGCAGCAGGCAGAGGTGGAACGCATCGCCACCGTCAACGGGGTGCAGTTGGCCTATGCCCATGCCTCGCTGCCGTACCGTACCGTGATTCATGCCGGCGGGGCCGAGTGGAGCACCACACCCGACGGCCTCGCCACCACCCTCACGCTGGCCTCCCAGGAGCATGCCGAGCTCACGCTGAGCGTGCAGCCGCTCGATTGCAGCGACACGCTCAGCGTGGCCGAACTGGCGAGGCGCGAGCAATGCCTCACCTCGTGGCAGGAACGGTTTACCCGGATCTCCATTCCGGGAAATCACGCCGCCGAGCAGGTGGTGCACCGCAACGTCGCGGTCATCGGCTCCATGCCGCTGCTGCGCGGGCAGGAAGACGAGTGGCTCGCGGCCCAGGCGGGGCTGCCGCTGTATCCGGGGCTGTTCGGGCGGGACACCCTCACCGCGGGCTGGCAGGCCGCATTCGTGGACCAGGGCGCGCTGCTGGACGCGAGCCTCGCCCGGCTCGGCCGGCTGCAAGGCAGCGAAGTCAACGACTGGCGCGATGAGCAGCCCGGCCGCCTCCCGGCGCAGGCACGCGACGGCCCGCTCGCGCGCCTCGGGCTCAATCCGTTCGGGCTCTACTACGCGGACTTCGCCAGCCCGCTGATGTTCGTCATCTCACTGGCGCACCTGTATGCCTGGCGCGGGAAGCGAGAGGATCTCGAGCGGCACTGGGACACGGCGCGCCGGGTACTGGACTGGGCGCGCACCGACGGCGACCTGGATGGTGACGGCTACCTCGAGTATCTCACCCGCTCCCCGCAAGGGGTGAAGAACCAGGGGTGGAAGGATTCCGGCCGCGCCATTCTCGATGAAGCGGGACGGCCGGTGCCGGCGCCGATCGCCACCGCGGAAGTGCAGGGCTACTGGTACTCGGCGCAGCAGCTGATGTCGATCCTCGCCGAGGTTATGGGCGCGCATGCTGACGCAAAGGCACTCCGCGAGAGCGCGCGCGAGCTCAAGGAACGATTCAACCGGGACTGGTGGATCGAGGAGCAGCAGTGCGTGGGCCTCGCGATGGGGCCCGACAAGCGGGTGATCGACGTGCCGGCTTCGAACGCCGGTCATTGCCTTGCCACCGGCATCATCAGTGACGAGCACCTTCCCGCGCAGGCAGGCCGGCTCTTTGCTCCCGACCTGTTCAGTGGGTGGGGAATACGAACTCTCTCGACGAGCCATCCCGCCTACAGCCCGCTCAGCTACCACCTCGGCAGCGTCTGGCCGGTGGAGAATGCCACCATCGCCTTCGGGCTCCGCCGCTTCGGATTCAATGATCGCGCGGTCGAACTGGCGACGGCCATGTTCGAACTGGCAGCATTGTACCCAGGTAGCGTCATCCCCGAATGCGTGGGTGGCTACTCGCGCGGCGAGCGATCGCTGCCCGGCGCCTATCCCCGCGCCAATCCATGGCAGCTGTGGAACGCCACCGCCATCGTGCTTCTCATGCACACGCTGCTCGGGCTCCAGCCGGTGGCACCGCTGCACCTGCTGGTGGTTGATCCGGTGCTCCCGGCCTGGCTCCCCGAGGTGCGGCTGCGGGGACTGCGCCTCGGCGACGCCAGCGCCACTGTCCGCTTCTGGCGCGACAAGCACGGCGACAGCCACGCGGAGCTGGAGCACGTCGACGGGAAAATGCACCTGCTGCGCCAGCCGCCACTGGAATCGCTGCGTGTCGGCATCAAGGACCGGCTGGGTGCGCTGGTGGAGAGTGTTGTGAGCTGAGAGCTGAGAGCTGGGAGCTGAGAGCTGAGAGCGGAGAGCTGGGAGCTGAGAGCTGAGAGCTCAGCGCTGAGAGCTGAGAGCTTCGCGGATAAACTGCTCGTAGCTCTCAGCTCTCAGCTCTAAGCTCCTAGCTCTCAAACCCAATCACGGAGATCCGAACATGCCCACCCAACTCAAGCCCCTCCATGAGCAGGTCCTGGTCATCACCGGCGCCTCGAGTGGCATCGGGCTGGTAACGGCGACCATGGCGGCGGAGCGAGGGGCTCGCGTGGTCCTGGCGGCGCGTAACGCCCAGGACCTCGATGCGGCCGTGTCGGAAATTCGCGCGCGAGGTGGACGCGCCGTCAGCCAGGTGGCCGATGTGGCCGACCCGGCACAGGTGGACGCGATCGCCGCCACCGCGCTCAGGGAGTTTGGCCGGATCGATACCTGGGTCAACAACGCTGCCGTCGCCATGTACGGCCGGCTGACCGAGATGAGCGTGGACGACATGCGGCGCCAGTTCGACACCAATTACTGGGGCCAGGTGCACGGCAGCCGCGCCGCGGTGAGGCACCTGAGTGAGGACGGCGGGGCGATCATCAACGTTGCCAGCGCGCTCGCGGACCGCGCCATCCCCCTGCAGGGGAACTACTGCGCCGCCAAGCACGCCCTCAAGGCGTTCACTGATACCTTGCGCATGGAACTCGAAGCGTCGGGACTTCCCATCTCGGTCACGCTGGTGAAGCCGGCGAGCGTGGACACGCCCTTCTTTGAGAAGGCGCGCACCATGCTGGGCGTCGAGCCCCAGCCGGTGCCGCCCGTCTATGCGCCCGAAGTCGTGGCCCGCGCCATCCTTTCCGCGGCGACCCATCCGTATCGAGACATCATCGCGGGTGGGATGGGGAAAGTGCTGAGCCTGTCCGCGCGCGCACCGCGCCTGGCCGACCACTACATGGAACGGAAGACGTTCCGGTCGCAGATGACGGAGCAGCCCACCGGCGGCCGGCCCGACAACCTGTACGCCCCGCTGCCGCATGACGGCGGCGAACGAGGGCGTAACTGGTCGGGCCACGTGCGCGGCACGAGTCTCTATACCGCTGCCTCGATGCATCCGGTGCGAAGCGTGGTTGCCCTCGGATGCATGGGCGTGGCCGCCGTCGCCCTGCTGCGCACGCGCCACTAGCTGCCGGGGCGTCGCCGAATGACTGGTGTTCAGCCAGTCATTCGACGATCCGCTGCCGGATCAGGAGGTGAGCTTGTTGCAGCCCGCCCGCCCGTGGCAGACGGCCCAGAGCTTTCCGGTCCCCGGCTGCTGCAGCTGCAGGCCGGGCTCGAAGACGCCGAAATCCACGATGAGCATCGCGTCACCCTGAAACTTGACGTCGATCGGCTTGTTGAAGCCCGCCGGATCGAAAATGGTTCCGGCCGTGGTCCCGGTGTTCACGATGAAGTCGCTCACATGGCCGCCACGATCGACGCTCACCACCTTGAAGCCGGTGAACTCCGTGGCGCCGGTGACGGGCACAAAGGATCCCGTCTCCGCGACGAACAGGTCGCCCTCATGCTTGAACTGCGTGCTGGTGGCTATGTCGAACTTGTTGGCCGAGGTGTGGTAGCCCAGTTCGGTGACGGCGGGTTGCACCGTCAGGCCCTGCCTGAACGCCGCGTCCAGCACGAAGTCGGGACACTCCGGCAGCTCCTCGCAGAACTCCTCGTCATTGACGGGCAGGACGGCTCCCGTTTCCGGATCATGGAAGAAGTCGGGCCACCCGAAGAATTCCTCGCTTCCGCCCAGCTGAATCTGGAAGAGGTCGTCAAACTCCTCGTCGATCGGCCGTGACTCCACGATCTGCAGCTCATCCTCATCCACCGGAACCGAGGTCTCGCCCGCCGTGCCGCGTGTGTCCGCGCCGTTATTGGTGACGAAGAGCACGCCGCTGTTGAGCGGGTCCAGCCCGATGCCATAGGGATTGCGGAATCCCCAGCCCTCGAGGCGCAGTGACGAGGCGCCGGCCGCCGGGTCAAATGAATAGACCGCCCCGTTGCCGATGATCATGCCTTCCTGCGGGGCCGCAGCTGTTGCCGCCGGGATGGTGGTCCCGGCCGCCACCGCGCCTGAGCCGAACGGCCTGAACGGCGCCGTCACGTCGTCCGCCTCGGGATCGAGGGGGAACGCCACGCGGGTGGTGAAGCTGCTGCCGTTGAGCACGACATCCTTCGCGGGAAAGTCGTGGAACGTCGGCGCCGTCTGCAACCAGCCGGTGATCAGCCAGTTGTCGGCTCCCACGACGCTCGAGTTGGTGGCGCTGCCCTGCGCAAAGTACGCGCGCCCATCGGGGCCGAAGACCAGCTCCTCGGAGTAGTGATCGCCGGCCGACGGCAGGTCCGTCAGGACCGTCGTGAATGTGCCGGCAGGATTGTCGGGCTGGAATTTCGAGATGGCACCGACGGCCCAGCCGTTGCTGCCGACCTGCCGGTGCGTGATCCAGAGCCAGCCATCGTGAAAGGTGACGTCGGTCAGCGGTCCCATGAGGCGGCCCCCAAGCTCGTCACCGCTGAGGATGGTGGTGCTGCTGCCATCGCCGTTGACCCGCTTCACCTTGGGCGGAAAGCCCGGCAGGATGCCAGCCTCGGCGACCCAGATACCGTGGTCGGATGTTGCAACGGCCGTTGGGAAATCGAACCCGGTGGAGACGGGCTCCAGGAAATAGCCGGGCGGCACCGACACATTGGGCACGGCATTCGCCGCATTAGCCTGGTCCGCAGCCATGTCGCCGGCTTTGTCCGGCGACGTCGAGTCGTTGCAAGCCACAATGAAGATGGCCGTGCCTGCCGCGGCCAGTGAAAAGCAGAAGTTGCGCATGAAAACCTCCCGAGCTGAATGCATGACGCGCAACGCGTGAGGCAATAGTGGGAGGCCAGGCGGCGAAAATCTTGGACAGAGCGGACAGACTTGTATGAAATAGCTGGCGGTTGCGTCGCAATATGCGCGGCGCGTTCCGCCGGGCGACGTGCTGCTCAGGCGGAATACTCTTCGGTCATCGGCCTTCGGTCGTCAACTGCTCCTGACGACCGAAGACTGATGCCCGACGACAATCCAGCTTACGCGCCCTGCGTTGCCGCGGCGGCCGCCGGCGCGGGCGCGGGCCGGCGCAAGGCGAGGTTGGCAAGTCCACCCGCGATGCCCACGGCCAGCACCAGCAAGGTGACCGTTGGGGTGAAGAGCCGGACGGTGCCCAGCAGCGCGTCGAGCGAGAAGCGGCCGGCGCCGGTGAGGGCGAGTGCCAGGGCGCCCACGCCGTAGAGCAGCGGGACTTCGATGCCGTTGGTGGCGGCAAAGACGCCGCCCTTCCAGTGCACGCTGCCCGCGGCAACGATCATGACGGAAATCATGAGCGCGGCAGCCACGGGCGTGAACAGCCCGAGCAGCAGGAGGAGACCGCTCAGCATCTCGGTGCTGGCGGCCATGGCCGCAAAGAGGTGGCCGGGGCGGAAGCCCAGGCTCTCGAAGAAGCCGCCGGTGGCGCGAAGCCCGTAGCCACCGAACCAGCCGAGCAGCTTCTGGGCGCCGTGACCCATCATGAGGCCGCCAAGCACCACCCGGCCAATCAGGAGGCCGGCGCTGAGCGACAGGAGATCGGGACCAGGACTGGACAACATGGGACAACTCCTTGTAAGTGATAACGTTTGCTGTTATAACACATATTTCCGCAAAAAGTTCACCGCGCCTCGCGAATGGCGGCCAGCCCTTCGATCAGGGCCGCCAGGGTCCGCTGGCTGAGGTGTCCCAGCCGGCGCTCCTGAACCGCCTCGAGCTCGGGGGTCACCCTGGCGAGCAGTTGCCGGCCAGTCGGCGTGATCCGGGCCGTCACGTGGCGGCGGTCGTCCGGATCGCGCTCGCGGGTGATGAACTTCATCGCCTCCAGCCGATCGAGTAGTCGGGGCACATCCGGCACGCTCGCCACCATGCGCTCCGCCACCTCACGGCCGCAGAGCCCGCCCTGCCCCGCGCCCCGGAGGATCCGGAGCACATTGTGCTGGGTGGGGGTAATCCCGAAGGGCTTCAGCGCATCTGCCAGCTCGTGGTCGAGCATGGCGGAGGTCCGCAGGATGCTGAGCAGCGCCTCAGCGGCCGCGCTCGGAAACGGGCGGGACTGCTTGATTTCGGCCTGAAGGAGACTGGGCATGCGGGGAAGATAGGTGTTGTAACATTGATTGTCAAGCGCCAAGCGCCGAGCGCCTGGCGCTCGACGCGAGACGCATGACACCCGACGCTACTGCATTCCGGTCGAGTCCGCCCCGCCCAGGCCCTGGCGTACCGCCTTGGCACGCTTCAGGTGGGCCTCGAAATTGGGCCGGATCGAGGTCAGGAACTGCTTGAACTCGGCGTTCTGGGCGCCCGGGATCAGCGAATTGTCGAGCGCATCGAGCACCGACTGGTGGTACGCGATCTCGCGGTCCATGTAGGCCCGGTCGAACTCCGCGCCGTTCAGGTCGGCGAGCTGGTCATGGGCCTGGTCGGCACCGTCCTTCAGCTGCTTGCTGACATCGTTGTCCGCCGGCGTCACGCCCAGCCGCTGGGCCAGTGCCACGGCCTTCTGGTTGACCGCGGAGTGGTCGCGCACCATGGTCTGGGCGAAATCACGGACTGCCTTGGTCTTGCTCTTCTCGAGGGCGAACTTCCCGGCCGCGCTGTCAATGGCGTCGGCCGTCACGGCGATGTCCGCGATGCTGGCATCCGTGAGCGCCTGCGTCGGCGCACCCGCGGTACTGTCCGCGGAGGGTGCTGCCATGCTCACGCTGTCGCCCGGCAGACTGGCCGTGTCCCGCTGTCCGTTGTTCTGGCAGGCGACCAGCGCGACTGCCACCAGTGCCGCCGCGGCGGCAGGCAGGTGGTCATGCAATAACCGCTTCATGGGAAGACCTCCCTGGCTTTGGGAATTCGATCCGGCGCCGCCCACGACGCCGGAATTGCGGGGGCCGCAGCATCAGCCACCCTTCACCACTCCACAGGCAATCCGGTTGCCGGAGTTGCCGGACGGATTGGTCTTGTAGTCATCGGCGTTGGCGTGGATCACGATCGCCGCCCCGTCCCCATCGAACAGCGCGTTCTCGCCATGCAGCGTGCCGCCCGGGGTCGTGGCCTGCACGCTCACCGTGCTGTCGGCACCGACCGTGATGTTGGCCATGTCACCCAGGTGCGGGCCAGCCGGATTGTTGGTACCGTGACCCTTGCCGGTGGGATTCCAGTGCGCGCCGGCCGTTTCGAATGACGGGCCCTCGCACTTGCCGGTGGTGTGGATATGGAAACCGTGCTCGCCTGGGGGCAGGCTGGTGAGCTGGCCGGAGATGCTGATCGCGCCGCCTGACTCGGTCAGGGTCAGCGTGCCGAGGTCGCGTCCGCCGGTGCCCTGCATCTGCGCGGTCGCGGCGGCGCCACTGGCGCCGGCGGCCATGGCCGCGCTGGTGGTATCAGGGGGCGCCATCGTGGTATCCGCGGCGGGCGGCACAGCCGAGGTGTCGCTGGGCATGACCATGGTCGTGTCATGGGCGCGCGGCATCGCGGGCGGCATCATCGTGGTATCGGTCCGCGGCATCATCGTGGTGTCAGGGGGCTGCGCCATGGTGGTGTCGGGTGGCGCCATGGTAGTGTCGGCTGGCGGCATCGCGGTCGTGTCGGCCCGTGCCGTATCCGGCGTCGGGGCAGCCATCACGTTGGCATTGGCGGTGGTATCGGCCGCGCTGTCGGCCGCAGCGGTTTCCTCCGGCGACGGGTTACCGGCGCAGGCGGCCACCGCCGCGGCGGCGAGAAGACTGAGGGTGAAGCGGGCATATGTATTGGGCATCGTGCACCTCGGGGGCAGGAGAAGTCCGCGGGCCCGGCTCGCAGGGGCCGGACAAGCGTCGAAGGTGCAGGAAATGGCGTGGCATCGCGGTGATAATTGTCACCGGGGGAGGGGTCAGGCAGGGCTCGGCGGCTCAGCGGCTCGGCGGCGTAGCTTGCCCTGAGCGTAGCGAAGGGGCGGCTCGGCGGCGTAGCTTGCCCCGAGCGCAGCGCGGGGGCGGCTCGGCGGCTGATGCCCAAAACGTGCCGCCCCGAAACACCGAGGGGCCGCTCGTGCCTTGCGGAAAGGCCCGCTGCTGACGACTTTTCCGCTCCCCAAGGGCCCGTAGCTCAGCTGGATAGAGCGCTTGCCTCCGGAGCAAGAGGTCGTGAGTTCGAATCTCGCCGGGCCCGTACGGACCAGCGAACAGCCCCGCCTCTCGGATTCGAGAAGCGGGGCTGTTCGCTGCTGTCGCAGGTCGCAGGTCGCGGGCCACGGCCCGCTCAGCCCGTTTCCCGCACTCGGATCGGAAGCGTCACCATTGCGCGCCCCGCCCACTGCAGGCGCTCCTGGATCGCCCGCGCCGTGCCACTGTGCAGGATTCCATGCCACCATCTCGGCCGCTGGAAGATGAGCTGGCCGGCAAAGAAGGTGGCCTTGGGAAATTCCTTCGCCACGCTGAGACAGAGCGCCTCCGCGCTCTCCACTACTTCGGTTCCGATCTCCATCCGCGACGTGGACGGCAGCCCCAGGTCGGCCGCCAGCTTCCGGTACTGCGCCAGCAGTTCCGAGGTCCGCTGACGCAGGTGCTCGACCGCATGGCCACCCTTGAACTCCCCTGAATCGATTATGCCAACGGACAGGAAGACCAGGCCGGTGAAGTGCCCCGGAAACATCCTGAGCACATTCAGCACGGTATGAATGCCGACCCCGCCATACCGCTCGACCAGGATCGCCGCCACCCGGTCCTCAACGGCCGGCTCCCGCAGCTCAATGCCTCGGCCCGATTGGCCCCTCGGAAGGTCGCCAAGTTCCTGGTAGAGCTGGTTCACCTTCGCTTCAGCGGAGCGGTAGTGCCGTCGAATGAGCAGGCACGTGCCGATCACGGCCAGTGTAATGGCGACCGTCACCCAGCCACCCAGCAGGAACTTCTCGTAGATGGTGACGCCGAGGATGGTGCTGCACAGGGCGAACCCGAAGCCGAACAGGATCAGCCGTCGGCGCCATTCGGGGCTGCGGCCCCGCCGCCGCCACCAGTAGCGGCACATGGCGTACATGGAGAGCGAGAAGGTGATGAAGACGTTGATGGCATACATGACGACGAGCTGGCCTACGTCCCCATGGGTGTACGTGAGCGCGGCCAGTGCCGCGATGCCCATGAGTATGATCCCGTTCTGCGTGGTCAGCCGGTCCGACAGCATGGCGAAGCGGTGGGGCACCCACGAATCAATGGCCATGTTCGACAGCACTCTTGGCCCATCCAGGAAACCCGCCTGCGCCGCCACCACCAGCAGCATCGCCTCCGAGAAGAGGGTAACCACCACAACGGTTCCGCCAAGCGGCAGACCCTGCGTCAGGCGTTCCACCAGCACGGCATTCATGGTCTTGCCCGGCACGGGCGTGACCTGCCACAGCAAGTATGCCAGCAGCAGGCCGGTAGCCGTAAAGGCCAGTGACGCGCCCATGTACACCATCGTTCGCTTGCCCGTCTCCACCTTCGGCTCGCGCATGATCGGCAGGCCGTTCGACACGGCCTCTATGCCAGTGTAGGTACCGCCACCCAGGGAATAAGCCCTGAGAAAGATCACCAGCATTCCACCGATGCCGAGCGTCGCCGCGCCATCGCGATAGCCGTCGCTCACCCGCTGCACGGTTTCGGGGAGGGCCGGCAGGTGGCCGATTATCGCGCCACCGATCAGCAGGACGTGCGTGAGCAGGAACAGGATGAAGACGGGCAGCAGCGTGAGGACCGACTCGCGCACACCGCGGGCATTGAGGACGGTCAATGCCAGGATGAAGGCGACTTCGGCCGGGAACTTCGCCCCGGCCATGCCCGGTGGAAGAAACGAGAACAGTGCGTCTCCCGCCGCCGCGATGGAAATCGTGATGGTGAGGACGTAGTCCACCAGGAGGGCAGAGCCGGACAGCACGCCTGCGCGCTCACCCAGGAGCTTGGTCGCCACCACGTAGCCCCCGCCACCTGACGGGAAGGCCTCGATGATGCGGCGATAGGCCGCCGAGATCAGCAGTACCGTCGCCGCCATGAGCACGGCCAGGGCCACCGCGAGGTACCGGTGCTCGCCGAGCTGCTTGAACGCCTCTTCCGGCCCATAGGCCGATGACGACAGTCCGTCGGCACCGAGGCCCACCCAGGCAAGGAACGCCACCAGCGAGAGCCGGTGAAAGATGGATTGGTCATTCAGGTCGCGTGGGCGGCCGATCAGGGCTCGGCGCAGCCGAGACCCGACGGATGCGGAGTTGTTCGCATGGGACATGGCGGCCAAGTATGCGAACCAGGTCGCGGCGAGTCACGGGGTGCAGGCAAATCCTGACACATTCTTGAGGTTGGTGGTGGCTAGATTTCCCGCGGAGTATGAGAACCATCATGGCACGCTGGGGAGCCGGACAGTATCTCGGCGCAGGCGGCATGGTCGCCGTCGCCACCGGCGTGTGCCTCGCCGTGCGGCCACATCTGGCCACGGTGGACATCGCCATGATCCTGCTGCTCAGCGTGGTGGCCGCCGCCGCGCGCTACCGGCGCGGCCCCGCCCTCCTGGCGTGCCTGCTCAGCACCGCCGCATTCGACTACCTCTTCGTGCCGCCGTACTACACGTTCGACGTCTTCAATCCTTCCTACTTCCTGACCTTCGGCGTCATGCTGGTGGTCGCCCTGACAATGTCCGGCCTGACAGCAAGGATCCGTGAACAGCGGGAAATCGCGCATGAACGCGAGCAGCAGAGCCGAGCCTTGTATGCCCTGGAAGCTGAACTCGCGGCGGCAGACGGCGCGGATGCGCTCTTTGCGGCTGGTGCGACCCATCTGGCCCGAGCCGCGAGCGCTTCGGCGGCAATTTTCGCCCTTGCCCGGGCGGATGATGGTGAAGTCACCCTCCCGGATGTGCCGGCCTTCGATGACCCTGCGGTGCGCGTCGCCGCCACGTGGGCGTGGACGCGCGGCATCGCGACGGGATGGGGGACGGCGCATGGTGGCGACGTGCCGATGATGCTCCTGCCGCTCCGTGCGGCGACCGGCGGGGCGACCGGCGCGGCGGGTCTTGTGACGATCCGGCCAGCGGACCCTGCAATGCCGCTCTCATCGGCGCAGCGGGCGACCGTGCTGGCAATGGCAGCCGCCATTGCGAACGCGCTCGACCGCCATCTGCTGGCACAGCAGAACGAACGAGCCCGGGCCGACGTCGAGGCAGAACGACTGCGGACAGCGCTCCTGAGCTCGCTCTCGCACGACTTGCGCACGCCATTGGCCGGCATTGAAACCTCGGCGAGCACCCTGCTCGACGAGGCGGCACCGCTTCCCGCGGTGACCCGGCATGAACTGCTGGCGAGCATTGTGGACGAATCGCGCCGGATGACGCGCCTGATTGGCAACTTGCTCAGCATGATCCGGGTGGAGACCGGGATGCTGGTGGTCCAGCAAAGCTGGCAGCCCATCGAGGAGGTGCTGGGCGTGGCTCTCCTGCGCATGGAGGAACGCCTCAAGGCCCATCCGGTGACGACGCACATCCCATGCGACCTGCCCATGGTGTCGATCGATGAGCTGCTCATCGAGCAGGTCTTCCTGAACCTGCTGGAGAACGCCGCGCGCTACGCGCCTGCGGGCACCCCCATCGAGATTGTCGCACAGCAGGATGGGGCGGCGGTGCTCGTGGAAGTAGGCGATCGCGGTCCGGGCGTTCCGGCCGGCGAGGAGGAGCGGGTCTTCGAACGATTCTACCGCGGCGGTCGCGCCGCCTCGGCCGATGGTGGCGCCGGGTCGGGACTTGGCCTCACGATCTGCCGCGGTATCATCACCGCCCACGGCGGCCGGATCTGGGTGGCGGGCCGGAAAGGCGGCGGCGCCGCGGTGCGATTCACCCTGCCCCTGATCGCCGTCCCCGCTCCGGCGCCGGCAGAACTGATGACCGGCTGAGCGAGCCATGGCCGCAGCGCTGCCGCTGGTCCTGATCGTCGAAGACGAGCTGCACATGCGGCGCGCCCTCCGCGCCACGCTGGTCGGCAATGGCTTTCAGGTGGTCGAGGCCAGTGGCGCCCGCGAAGGGCTCATGCAGGCGTCGGGACGCAATCCCGAGGTCATCCTGCTCGACCTCGGATTGCCCGACCTGGATGGCAAGGACGTTACCCGCGCGCTGCGGCGGATGACGACTGCCCCCATCATCGTGATTTCAGCGCGGGGCCAGGAGCACGACAAAGTGCAGTT
>DASSTP010000062.1:0-4856 GCA_035707845.1 Gemmatimonadales bacterium
CTGGTACTGGATCGGGGTGAAGCCGGGACGGCGGAGCAGCGCCTCGAGGATACTGTCGCGCGGCTGTTCGCGGCCGAGGCTGTCCCGCGCGAGTGAGTCCCGGGGCGGCCGGAGACTCTCGGCCGCCGGCTTCGGTGGGGCACGCTTGGGCACGTTCTGGGCCTGGGCCCGCCCGCCGCTCACCATCAGGAGCAGGAGCACCGCCGCAGACGTCGCCGCCGTGCGCGCACGGCGGCGGCTGATGAGCACGCTGCCCAGGAAGCCGATTTCGTACAGCACCAGCAGCGGGATGGTGAACATCACCATGCTGAGCAGGTCGGTGCCCGGCGACAGGAAGGCGCCCGCGATGCACGCCAGCACGATGGCGAAGCGCCGGAAATGATTGAGCCGGGCCGGGGTGGCCACGCCCAGCCACGCGAGGATGAAGATGAGCAGCGGCAACTCGAAGGAGATGCCGAGCGCAATGATCACCTGGATGAGGAAGGAGAAATAGCCGTCGTAGGTGATCATCGGCATGAGTGCGTCAGTCTGGAAGCTGAACAGCACCCGGAGGGTCTGCGGCACCACGAAGTACCAGGCGAGCACGGCACCGAGCACAAAGAGCCCGCTGCCCACGAATAGCGCCGGAATGATGACGCGGCGTTCCCTGGTGTAGAGCGCCGGGGACATGAAGGCCCACACCTGCCAGATGACGACCGGCGCGGCCAGCACCAGCCCCACCACGAAGGCCAGCTTGAAGACGATCATGACCGGCTCGGTGGGCGTGAGCACGGCGAGCTTGCCGCCGTTGCCCAGGTACGGCTGGATGGGCCGGGAGATGATGCCGACGAGCTGGAACTTCTGGACGACGAAGAAGCCGACCGCAAAGCCCGCGATGAGCGCGAGCAAGGCGCGGATGAGGCGGACCCGCAGTTCCTCGAGATGCTCGAGGAAAGGCATTTCAGCGCCGGAGCCGTTCATGATGACAAGCCGGGGCGGCGCCCGGGGGTCAGGACCCGAGCGCCTTCAGCCGATCTCTGGCCAGTGCGGCCTCGTCCGAATTGGGGAAGGACTGGACCACCTTCTGATAGGCATCGCGCGCGGCCGCCCGGTCGTTGGCGCGCTCCTTGATCAGGCCGATGTGATAGTACGATGAGCCGGCCCGCGGCGACTGGGCGTAGTCGCGGGTGACCTGCTGGTAGTAGTACAGCGCCGAGTCGGCGTTTTCCGTCTCGAAGCTCTGGCCGATGTAGTACAGCGCATCGGGAGCCTTGTCGCTGGTGGGATAGGTCTTGAGCAACTCCCGGAATCCCAGCCGCGCCGTCGACGCGCTGCCGAGCCGGAGCTGCCCCAGCGACGTCTGGTACATCTGGTCGGCCGACGGCTGCGCCTGCGACGGACTGACCATCGTCCGCGAGGTGTCCGGCGTGCCGGGTGCGGGAACCGACTCGGGCTGCTGCAACTCTTCGGCCCGGCGCTCGAGCTGGGTGCGAAGCTCGCTCAGCCGCTGCTGGCTCTGCCCGGTGAGTTCCTGCAGCTGCACCAGCTGGCGCTGGACCTCATACAGGTCGTTGGCAAAGTCGCCCCGCAGCTGCGAGACAGCCGCGCGGGTGGCACTGAGCGAGTCCATCATGGCCTGCTGCAGCCGGAGGACTTCCGCCAGCTGGCGCGACCGCTCCTGGTCGCGCCGGTCCTGGACATCCTTGAGCTGGGTAATCTGGTCCTCGACGTTCCGGACGTCGCTCCTGAGGGCACAGGCCCCGAGAAGCGCGACCGACGCGAGGACCAGGACCCGGGACCTCATTGCGGTGCGACGAGCGAGTCGCCGCCTGCGGTCATTTCGAACTCGTCACGCCGGTTCTGCGCGTACGCGTCCTCGGTCCCGCCCATGGCAATCGGCCGCTCTTCCCCGTAGGAAATCACGTCGATGCGCGAGCCATCCACGCCGCGGTTCATCAGGTAGCGCTTGGCGGCGGCGGCGCGGCGGTTGCCGAGCGCCAGGTTGTACTCGTCGGAGCCACGCTCGTCGGCGTGGCCGCTGATCCGGATCCGCACGGCGGTGTTGGCCTGCAGGATGGCGGCCTTGCGGTCGAGCACCGCCTGATCCTCGCTGCGGATGTCGGCCACATTGTAGTCGAAGTGGATCATGGCGTTCATGTCGTTCCGGAGCGCCGAGGCCGCCGCGCTGGCATCGCGTTCCGCGGCGGCGCGCCGGGCCTCTTCCTCGGCGCGGCGGCGGTTGGCCTCGTCAATCGAATCCTGGCGCTGGCGAGCGCGGATCGCGGCGCTGTCCACCGTGGACGTCACCGGTGCCGGCTGTTCCGGCGCCGGCGCACCGCCGCAGGCTGCAGCCAGGGCCGTGGCGGCCATCAGGGCAAAAACACCAGAGATGCGCTTCATGAGTCAGGACCTCGTGAATCAAGGGTTGGCGTCGCCGGCCCCACCCAACCGGGGGGACCACGAAGGAAGCCGGGCGGAGCCCGGGGTATTGAGCTGCCGCACGCGGCCAGTTTCGGTATCCACGATCCACACTTGGCGCCGGCCGGTGCGATCGGAAATGAAGGCGATGTGCCGGCTGTCTGGCGCCCAGGTGGCGTCCTCGTTGCGGCCCACCGACGTCAGCTGCTTGACCCGTCCCGACGCAACGTCAAAGATGAAGATCTGCGGACTGCGCGAGACCTCGCGGTGGAACACCACGCTCGCGCCATCCGGCGACCACTCGGGCGCGAACGACGGGCCGGTGGCGCCGTAGTCAAACGGCGCGAGCAGCTCCTGGTCGGTGCCGTCCACGCTCATCACGTAAATCTGGGGCGGTCCGGAGCGCGTTGACACGAACGCCAGCCGCCGTCCGTCGGGCGAATACGTCGGACTCAAGTTGTCCGAGAAGCCCTTTACGGTCAAGCGCTGCGCGCAGCAGTTGGACGCCACATTGCTGGTGAACACGTTGGTCGCGCCACTCTCCTCTGCCCGGGCGTACGCAATGGTGCGCCCATCGGGAGAAAACGCCGGCGAGAAGTTGAGATCCCGCTCGGTCCCTGCGACCGTGGTGCGTGATCCGGTCAGCAGGTCTTCCACGATGATGGCGCCGCGGCCGTCGCTGAAGCGGGTGTAGGCAATCCGGTGGCCGTCCGGCGCCCAGGCGTTGGACAATGCATGGTCCGTCGAGGGCGTGACCGGCGTCAGTCCTGCACCGTCGCTGTCGATCCGCCAGATGCGGCCGTCACTCAGGAGCAGCAGGCGGCTGGCCGCGTACCCGTCGGCGCTCGCGGCCCAGCGCACGATCTGGTCACTGATGCGATGGACTGCCAGCCGGAATCCCGCCGCCGTCTCGCCCGGCAGCGCAAAGCTCTGCTGGTTGCGCACCTTCCCCGCCGCCAGGTCATGCAGCCGCACCAGCACGCCGCCGGGCGCTCCGATCAGCTCCACGGCATGGTCGGCGCCGAACTGATCGCGGTAGAGCGCGTAGTTGATCTGCCCGCCCGCACCGGCCATTGGCACGGCAATCATCTGGAACTGGTCGCTGTAATCGAGGTCGCGCTGGATGATGGCGCGCACCGAGTCGAGGCCCGGGCCCGGCACCACCACCAGCCCTGGTCGCGTGCCGGGCCGATAGGTGATGCCGATCCGGATCGCGTCCTGTGCGCGATTCTGGTCGGGATTCTGGGCCCGCAGGGATGCCGCCGCACCCACGGCGAGCAGCGTGACGAAGAGGAGTGATCGTGTCATTCGGACCGCGGCTCGAAGAAGAAGCTGATGGGCAGCACGTCGTTGGTCCAGCCGTCCGGCAGCGGCCCGAATGACCGCGCCCCGCCGGCCGCTTCCACGGCGCCCTGCGCATCGAGATCATAGGAGAAGCTGCCGGACCGGGTGACGAAACGGATGTCGGACACGGTGCCGTCCCGGTGAATGAGGAAGAAGATTTCCGCCCGGAGCCTGACGTTGCCGGTGGGGCGGCGCCAGCGGCGGTAGATCTGGTTGGCCACGTTCCGGAGATATTCCGGGAACGGGAAATCGAGACCCGGAGTCTTCACGGTTGCCGCATCGCGGCCCGTGCTCGGCGTCTCGCCCTCGGCCGGCGCTTCGGGCGCCGAAGTCCTGGGCGACGGCTCGGCGGACGGCTTGGCCTCCGAGGGCGTCTCGCGCGGTGGCGTCGGCTTGGGCCGCTCCACCGGCTTGGGCTCCGGCTTCTTGACCGGCGCCGTCTTTTCTTCCGGCTTGGGCGCCGGCTTGACCGGCGCCGGCGGCTCGGGAGTGGGCGCGGGCGGCTGCGCTTCCGGCGCCAGCCGCTGGCGTGGCGCCGGTGCCGGCGCCGCCACCAGGTCGATGGCATAGACCGGCGGTGAGGGCGGCGGCGGGCGAACGAAGCCAATCGCCAGCGCCACTGCCCCGCCATGCACCAGGACGGTCCAGCAGAGTCCGGCGCCGGTCCCGCGGGACCGGCCCGTCCCCATGCGACGCATCACCTGCCCTGCTCCTCCTGCTCCGCCACGAGGCCCACGCTCTGCACCCCCGACAGCCGGATGACCGAGAGCACCCGCACGACGTCCCCATACGGTACACGGCTGTCCGCCCGCAGGAACACCCCGCTGGGCTTCTTGGCCGTCACGATCGAAGGAAAGGTGATCCGGAAGTCCTCATAGCTCACCGCGGTTTCATCGATGAAGATGCGCCCGCCCCGGTCCACGGTGACGACCATCCCTTCCTTGGGTTCCAGGGGACGGGCTTCGGCACGCGGAAGCTCGACGTCCACGCCGCCCTGCATGATCGGGGCCGTGATCATGAAGATGATGAGCAGGACGAACGCCACATCAACCAGCGAGGTGACGTTGATATCGGCGTTCAGCGGGAGATCGCCCCGCTGGTTGCCGAGCCCGCCG
>DASSTP010000063.1:0-5823 GCA_035707845.1 Gemmatimonadales bacterium
TTGAACGCACTGGGCGATCCGTAATGGTCCACCTGGACCGAATGGTCAATGACCAGGTCGCATGGCACGATCGGGTTGATCTTCTGCGGGTCGCCGTGCATCCGGGCCATGGCATCGCGCATGGCCGCGAGGTCCACCACGCAGGGCACCCCGGTAAAGTCCTGCAGCACCACCCGCGCCGGCATGAAGGGGATCTCGCCCCGGCCCTGTGTCGCGGCCGCCCACCGCCCCAGCGACCGCACATGGTCTTCGGTGACGATCCCGTGCCCGGCAAACCGCAGCGCATTCTCCAGCAGCACCCGGATGGAGAAGGGAAGCCGGTCGAGGTTGGCCTCACCCTGGCGGGCCAGGGCCGGGAGACTGTAGATCGCCCCGCGGTCGCCTCCCGCCTGGAGGGTGGTACGGACGCGGAACGGGTCGGGGATCTGTCTGGTCATGATGACGGTATAGTTGAGAGGATCGTCAATTGCTCACTGTTCAAGTATAAACGGACTGGAAGCCCTCCTGATGCCGATTCCGCGCCCCCGCGCCATTACCCGCCAGGACGACGGCCTGCTCATCGAATGGGCCGAAACGGGCCACGCCTGGCTCTACCCGGCCCGGGGGCTCCGCCTCGGCTGCCCCTGCGCCTCCTGCGTGGATGAATTCAGCGGCCGGCCCCTGCTGGACCCGGCCCGGGTGCCCGACGACATCCGGCCGGTCCGGGTGGATCTGGTCGGGGCATACGGCATCCGGGTGGCCTGGAGTGACGGCCACGCCACGGGCATCTATACTTTTGAACAGTTGCGTGCGGCATGCGGATGTCCGCGCTGCACCGGGACATAGCACCAGCCGGTCTGGTGCGCCGCACCGGAAGGTGGTAACGTCACGCATGACGCTTGGCCGCGGCTTCTGGATCATCGTCTGGTACGGTATCCTCCTGCTGGGGCTGGCCGGGCTTTGGGCCTCCATTGCTTCGGTCCGCCGGCTGCACTGGGAGAACCTGGACGAGCTGCTTCGCGCCATCGGGACCACCCAGGTCTCGGTCGGCATGCTGCTCCTCCTTTATGGCTGGTGGCCCACCGTGGCCACCGGCCTGCTGGGCTTGGCGCTCGGCGTCTTCATCGCGGCCTTCGTGGCCGGTCGCCACCAGGCGTCAGTCGCTGGCGATGAGGACGACGAGGACGCCGAGATTCATCCGGCCCTGCGCGGGCTGGCTCCGCGGGTGGAGCGGCGCTCCGGGACGGATTCTGATTCCGAACTGAACCGGGAAGCGATACATGAATGACTCTCACTCTGCCGGACGCGAAGGGGCCATCGCCGGCGTCATCGGCGCCGCCGCCGTGGCGATCTGGTACTTCATCGTGGACATGCTGCGCGGCATGCCGCTGCACACACCGAACGCCATCGCGCAGCTCCTCTTCGGCAACGGCAGCTCCGACGCCGGGGAGTTCGGGACCATCGCGGTCGTGACCGTGGTCCACTTTGCCGTGTTCATCGTGGTGGGGATCTGCCTCGCCGCGCTCTTCCATCTCGCCATTCGCGACATCGCCTGGCGCATGGGCGTGCTGTTTGCCCTGGTGATCACCTTCGGCTTCATCGCGGGACTCGCGTACATGCTGGGACCATTGACCGGCGAAACTTTCCCGCACTGGACCGTGCTGGGCGGCGCGCTGGTCGGCGCGCTGGCCATGGGCGGTTTCCTCTGGTACACCCATCCCGAGCTCGCCCAGTCGTTCCGGGACGTGCCGCTGGGCGACGAGACCGAAAGCGCGCCTCACCCCGGCCACCAATGAGCCGGGCGCTTCGCGTCCTCGGACTTCTCCTCCTCGCTTCCACCGCACCGCTCGCTGCCCAGCTCGCGCCCGCCAGCGCGGGCGGGCTGGTGGCGTACGCCGAAGCTACCCGGATGCTGGGCCACAACCTGCGCGTCCTGGTCATCGGCGCCCACCCGGATGACGAGGATACCGAACTGCTGGCCTGGCTGGCCCGGGGTGCCGGCGCCGAGGCGGCGTACCTCGCTCTCAACCGGGGCGAAGGGGGCCAGAACCTTGTCGGCGGTGAGCTGGGCGAGTCACTGGGCCTGCTGAGGACAGAGGAACTTCTGGCGGCTCGGCGGCTCGACGGCGCTCGGCAGTATTTCACCCGCGCCTACGATTTCGGTTTTTCCAAGACGCTGGAGGATACCTGGGCCCAGTGGCCCCAGGATTCCATCCTGAAGGACGTGGTGCGGATCGTCCGGAAATTCCGGCCCCAGGTCATTGTCACGATCTTCACCGGCACGCCGCGCGACGGACACGGCCAGCACCAGGCGGCGGGCTGGGCTGCGCGGGCCGCGTTCGAGATCGCCGGCGACTCGACGCGCTTCCCCGAGCTGCTGAAGGAAGAAGGCCTTGCCGCGTGGACCCCGCTCAAGCTCTACCAGAGCACCCGATTCAATGGCCTGCCCACCACGCTCACGCTCGAGGGCGGCGCGCTCGACCGCATCACCGGGCTTACGTACCACCAGCTCGCCATGGCGAGCCGCTCGCGCCACCGCTCCCAGAACATGGGGCAGCTGCAGTCGCTCGGCCCCTCCGACATCAAGTTGGCGCTGGTCACCGACCGGACGGGGAAGGGAAGCGGCGGGCTCTTTGCCGGCATCGATACGACGCTGGTGCCGGCGCTCGGCGCTGCCGCCGCACGCGCGTACAGCGCGCAAGTGACACGCATCCGCTCGCAGCCCGACTCGCTCTCATCGGCGGCACTCGACTCTGCCTCCCGCATCCTGGCATCGGCCGGACTCACGTCGCCTGTCGTCAGGGATCAGGCACGGCACCTCTCAGAGGCCAGGGCGATCGCCCTTGGTCTCGCTTACGACGCCGTGGCCGATGATGACCGGGTGACGCCCGGCCAGACACTGGCCGTGACCATTGCCGCCGCCAACGGTGGCAGCGCCGCCGTGCGGCTCAGTGATTCACTCGCCGCACCATCCGCCTGGACCGTGTCACACGGTTCGGCTGACAACCCGCTCGCGCCGGCGCCCGGCGCCGTGGCCGCGAAGTCATTCCACGTCACCGTACCCGCGTCCGCGGAAGCGACCACGCCCTATTTCCTGCGTGAGCCGCGCGACGGTGACATCTATCGCTGGCCCGCGTCGGCGCGTGCCTGGTGGGGGGACCCGTTCGAGCCGGCATCGCTCCGCGCTGAGCTCTCCCTGCCGGGCGATGCCGTCCCGGTGGAGCGCGAGGTGACCGAGCGGACCAATGACCAGGTCATCGGCGAGGTGAGAAGCCCGGTCGTGGTGCAGCCTGCCATCGATGTCCGAGTGGACCGGGACACCGTCCTCCTGGCGGCAGGCAGCGAGCACCAGCTCCGCCTGCTGGTCTCGGTGGATCACGCTGCGCGCGACACCGTGCGCGGCCGCATGACGATCGAGGTCCCGGCCGGCTGGCGGGAACCGGAGCCCCAGCCATTTGCGTTCAGCCGGGAAGATGAACGCGATGCCTACGCCTTTACCGTGACCATTCCCGCATCGGCCAAGCCCGGGCGCTACGCCCTCCGCGCCGTGGCGGTGACGACGGACGGCCGCCGCTTCAGCGAGGGGCTGCGCGCGCTGGCGTACAATCACGTGCGGCCCCGCGCGTGGACCCAGCCCGCCACCGTCTCGGTGATGCTGGCCGACCTCGCGCTGCCGTCGCTCAAGGCGGTAGGCTACATCCGCGGCGCAGCGGACCGGGTGCCTGAGGCGCTCATCGCCGCCGGCGTGCCGGTCACGATCCTCACGCCGAGCCAGCTCGAGAACGGCGATCTCTCGCGATTTGATGCGATCGTGGTGGGGCCGCGCGCGTACGAGATCGACGCGGCGCTGGTGCAGCACAACAAGCGGCTGCTGGACTATGTCCGGGCCGGCGGGCTCCTGCTGGTGCAGTACCAGCAGTATCAGTTCATCCGGGGCAACTTTGCCCCGCTGCCGCTCACCATTGCCCAGCCGCACGACCGGGTAACTGACGAGAACTCGCCGGTGAACATGCTGGATCCCCAGTCGCCCGTCTTCACGGCGCCCAACAAGATTACGTCGGCCGACTGGGACAACTGGATCCAGGAGCGGGGCCTCTACTTTGCCCACACTTGGGACGACGGCTACACGCCGTTGCTTGCCATGCACGATCCGGGTGAGGCCCCGATGAAGGGCTCCCTGCTGGTGGCCGACGTGGGCAAGGGGCGCTACGTGTACACCGGGCTCTCGTTCTTCCGCGAATTGCCCGCCGGCGTGCCCGGCGCCTTCCGGCTCTTTGCCAACCTGCTGGCGCTTCATCCCGCGCCGGTGCCGTGACCCGCAGCTTTCTTCTTCTTGCACTTCTGGCTCTCTCGGCGTGCGGCGACGGCCGCACGCCGGTAACGGTGTACTCTCCCCACGGTCGGGACCAGCTGGTGCTGCTGGAGCAGGCCTTCGAGAAGCTGCATCCCGGCATTGATGTGCGCTGGCTCGACATGGGGAGCCAGGAAATTCTCGACCGGCTCCGCTTCGAACGGGTGAACCCGCAGGCCGACGTCTGGTTCGGCGGCCCCACGTCAATCTTCGATCGCGGCGTCTCCGATTCACTCCTGCAACCCTACAAGCCCTCCTGGGCCGATGCGGTGGGGCCCAACGGCGTGCAGCCCGACGACCTCTACTATCCGGTCTATCGCACTCCCGCCGTGATCGCCTTCAACCGCGATGCCGTTCCGGCCGACTCCGCGCCCAAGGACTGGGACGACATCCTCGCTCCCAGGTGGCGCAACAAGGTGCTGATTCGCGACCCGATGGCGAGCGGCACCATGCGCGCGATCTGGGGACTCATCATCGAGCGCAGCATCCGGGAGACTGGCGACACCACGGCGGCAATGCAGTGGCTTCGGCGGCTCGACGCCCAGACCACCGCGTACACGCTCAATCCCGCCATCCTGGTCGAGAAGCTTTCCCGGCGCGAGGGACTGGTGACACTCTGGGACCTGCCCGATATCCTGATCGGGCAGGGGAAGGGCTTGCCGCTGGGCTACACTTTTCCCGCCAGCGGCACCGCGGTGATTGATGATGCCATCGGGCTGGTGCGCAATGCGCGCCATGCCGATTCTGCCCGCGTGTTCATTGACTACGTGGGGAGCAAGGATGCCGTGGCCCTCACCGCGGCCAAGGTGTTCCGCCTGCCCGCCCGCCACGACCTTCCACCCGACATGGTGCCGGCCTGGGTCACCGACGTGGAGCGAACCATGATCGCCGAGCCGATGGACTGGACCCTCCTCGCGCACGAAGGCAGCGCCTGGATGGCCTACTGGGACCAGCATGTGCGGAACACCGGTGCCAGGATGCGCACACCATGACCAGCGGCGCTCAACTCGGGCTGCGTGCCCTCTCCAAGCGCTTCGGCGAGGTGCAGGCCGTCAGCGATGTGTCGCTGGACGTGCCGCCGGGTTCCATTCTCGCACTGCTGGGGCCGAGCGGCAGCGGCAAGACCACGCTGCTGCGACTGCTGGCCGGTTTCGAGCGGCCCGATGCCGGTGACGTGCTGGTGAATGACGAGCCGGTCACCCGACTTTCGCCCGCCGAGCGGCGATTCGGCATGGTGTTCCAGCACTACGCGCTCTTTCCCCACCTCGACGTCGGTGCCAATGTAGCGTACGGGCTGGAATCGGTCGGTGTGCGCGGCCCTGACCTCGCGCGCCGGGTGCAGGAGGCGCTCGCGCTGGTGGATCTCGCCGGCTACGAGCGGCGTGGCATCAACCAGCTGTCTGGTGGCCAGCAGCAGCGGGTGGCGCTGGCGCGCGCGCTCGCGCCCGAGCCTCGGGTGCTGCTGCTCGATGAACCGCTGTCGAACCTCGATC
>DASSTP010000064.1:0-6995 GCA_035707845.1 Gemmatimonadales bacterium
TCACAGGTCGCAGGTCGCAGGTCACAGGCCGCAGGTCGCATGACTGACGACTCCACCTCCAGCTCAACAATCGCACCGGGCACTGCGTAGATCAGGTCACGCTCGACGCTCGACGCCAGCGACCGTAGACCGTAGGCCGTAGACCCCTTACACTCCCTCACCCCCCACGCACACCGGACCCGCCCATGCGCACCCTGCTGTCCAGCGCCGCAGCTGCCGCGCTCCTGCTCGTCGCCCCGCCGCTTTCGGCGCAGGGCTCCTTCACCTCTGACCCCGTGCTCCAGCGCATCTGGAACATCGGCATGGACAGTTCACAGACCGATGCCCTGGCGCGCACACTGTTCGATTCCCTTGGGCCCCGGCTGACCGGCTCACCCGACCAGCGCCGTGCCAACGACTGGCTGGTGAAGACCTACAAGTCCTGGGGCATCGAAGCGCGCAACGAGCAGTACGGCACCTGGCGCGGCTGGCGGCGCGGCTACTCGCACATTGACCTCGTATCGCCCCGCGTCCGCACCCTGGAAGGGCTGATGCTCGCGTGGAGCCCGGGAACCGGGAAGAAGGACGTCACCGCGGGGACCGTCATCCTGCCGCGCTTCAAGGACTCCACCGAGTTCGTGGCATGGCTGCCCCAGGCCAAGGGCAAGTTTGTCCTCGTGGCGCCCGGCCGGCAGACCTGCCGCCCGGCCGAAGACTGGCGCGAGAATGCGACCCCCGAATCGGTCAAGCGCATGTCTGCGCACCGCGACTCGCTGATGAGCGAATGGCGCGATCGTATTGCCGCCACCGGCTACAGCCTGGCGCTGGGCACTGGCTCGCTGGGAGTCCGGATGGAAAAGGCGGGTGTCGCCGGCTTCCTGACTTCGCGCCCCAAGGACGGCTGGGGCACCATCGAGGTGTTCGAGACCTACGACACCATCGCGCCTGCAGTGGCGCTTTCCTGTGAGGACTACGGCCTGGTCTATCGCCTCACCGAGGACGGCCGGAACCCGCAGGTCCGCATGAACCTCGACGCCCAGTTGCTGGGCGAGCAGCCGGTCTTCAACACCATCGCCACCATCCCGGGCTCGAGCAAGAAGGACGAGTACGTGATGCTCTCGGCCCACTTCGATTCGTGGGACGGGTCGTCCGGCGCCACCGACAACGGCACCGGCACGCTCACGATGATGGAAGCGATGCGGATCCTCAAGCTGGTCTATCCGTATCCGAAGCGCACCATCCTGGTGGGACACTGGAGCAGCGAGGAAGAAGGACTGGTCGGCTCGCGGGCCTTCACCGAAGATCACCCGGAAGTGGTGCAGGGGCTGCAGGTATTGCTGAACCAGGACAACGGGACGGGACGGATCGTGCGCGCGAGCGGGGGCGGCCTGCCCGATGCAGCGGCGCACCTGCAGAAGTGGATTGACTCGCTTCCGCCGGTCTACAAGGAGCAGATCGACTTCGGCGGCGCCGGCCTGCCCGGTGGCGGTGGCAGTGACCACGCCTCGTTCGCGTGCTACGGTGCCCCGGCAGTCGAGCTTGGCGGCCTCAACTGGGACTACGGCAACTACACCTGGCACACCAACCGCGACACCTACGACAAGGTGGTCTTTGACGACCTCAAGTCGAATGCCACGCTCTTTGCCATGCTGGCGTACCTTGCGTCGGAATCACCGGACAAGATTTCGCGGGAACGGGTGGACCTGAAGGCACTGGCCGCGGCGCAGCAAGCACTCGCCGATTCAGCCCGTGCCAATCCCGCCGACAGTGCGCTGGCACAGCGGGCCGGCGCCGGCCGAGGCCGCTTCCGCCGTATCCCGACCGAATGGCCGGCGTGCGAGAAGGCGCCGAGGAGCACGAATCCGAGACTGAGGTGAGTTGTAAGTCGTAAGTCGTAAGTCGTATGTCGTAAGAGATGCCTCATCCTGAACGCAGCTAAGGATCTACTCGCCTTGTTCGGTACAAGGTAAGTAGATCCTTCGTTCGTCACGCTCCCGTACGACATACGACTTACGACTTACGACTTACAAATTACGACTCTACTCCAGTTTCCGAATCTTCACATTCCTCAGCATCAGTCGCCCGTTGTGATCGCCCTGCACGCCGATCACGCCGCTGGCGGCTTTGCCGTAGTTGGGCCAGTCGCCAAACTTGCTGGCCTTGACCTTGCCGGCCCAGTCATCGCTGCCCAGGCGGTAGCCGAGGAGGAGGGTACCGTTGAGCCAGTGCTCGACGCTGTCGCCCCGCACGATGATGCGGGCGGTGTTCCACTGGCCGAGCGGATTGAGGTGTCCAGCGGGCGAGGGATAGAGGGCATAGGCAGCACCCGCTGAGGTGAGCCGGCTCGCGCCGTCGGGTGCGTTGGCGTCATCAAGGAGCTGGTACTCGGGCGCGCTCCAGTAGATGTGATCGTATTCCTCGGTGCCGCGATAGAAGATGCCGGCATTGCCACCCTGGGTGAGCTGCCAGTCGATCATCAGGTCAAAGTTGCCAAAGCTGTCCCGGGTGATGATGTCCTCGGCGCTCGAATCCTTGATGATGGCACCGCTGTCCACCCGCCAGCCCACCGGCGCCGAGTCGTTCTGATAGCCTCGCCACTGGTCCAATGACTTCCCGTCAAAGAGCAGCGTCCAGCCGGAATCGCGTTGCGCCTGGGTCAGCGTGTTGGGCCCAGCGGCCTCTGCGACCGTCTCCGGCGCGGGCTTGGTGCAGGCCGTGAGGGCGAGAACAGCGAGCAGTGCGGAGAGTCGGGAGGTCATTGGGAGTTGAGAGTTGAGAGTTGAGAGTTAAGGGTCGCGGGTCACGAGTCACGAGACTCTCGACCCGAGACTCGCGACCGCCTGCCCATCCCGCCCGTCGTTACCGTCCTGGATGATACACCCGCTCCGTGTGTCCCTTGAGCTGGCTCGGGTAAAAGTATACCGGCCGCAGGTTGCCGCTGGCATAGCGTTCGACTTCATCCTTGAAGTGGGGCGATCCGGGATGCCCACTCTCACCGCCGGCGGTGACGGCTCGAGCGGTCACGCTGTCGCCAAATTCCACGGCGGCCACGAAGCTGTTGCCGCTGGTGCCGTACCATCGCCTGGTGCCGGGATAGGGCCGGGCGCCGAATGACGCCAGCGAGCCCCACCGCGCCGAGGTGAACGGCACCGGATCACTCGGCTTGCTGTCATCGAACTTCTGGATAATCAGGCTGTCATTCCGCTGGAACCGGTTGATCTCGCCCCACGGCGTCTTCCAGGTGCCGAACTGGCGGGTGAGCAATCGGCTCGCTTCGATGAGCGCATCGAACCGCTCGGCGGTCGTGGCGCCGTCCACCATGTAGGTGGTGATGGATTTCCCTGCGTCGCGGGCATGCTCGCCTACGTGCTGGGCGAGCCCCGTACCCCAGAAGACGGCAAGCGTCGTGGGCACCGAGCCGGCCGACCAGCGGTAGTCCCAGTGCCGCAGCGAGTCGATCTGTTCGTTGAGCGTCAAGCGTCGAGAGTCATGCGCCGGGAGGGAATCGAACGACTTGATGAGCGGCGGCAGCAGCTCGGCGAAGCCGGGCTGATAGCTGTCGAAGGCAGCGTCGATCAGTTTCTGCAGCGTAAAGTCCTTCCGGTCCTGCAGCACGCGGACAGCATGCATGCCCCGGAAGGATTCCTCGGTGCCCTTCTCCACGTACCTGGGATAATCAGACTGCTTCGGGCTGCTGGGCCCGGCGGCCGACCAGGGCCAGTTATTGCTGTTGTAGACCCAGCCGCTCTTCGGATTGAACACGTTGGGTGACTGATCCACGCTGAGCAGGCCCTGCCAGTCGGTCTTCGGGTTGCTGCCATCCACCGGCTGGGTCCAGTCGAAGCTGGTGTCGCGCCGGGGAATGAAGTTGGCATGGAAGTAGGCGATGTTGCCGTCGGCGTCAGCGTAGATGGTGTTGTTGGAGCTATTGGTGTGCAGCTCCATGACCTGGCGGAATTGCTTGAAGGTCGTCGCCTTGGTCCGGCTATAGGACTGGGTCAGTGCCTTCACCGGCTCGAACATCATCGCGACGCTGATCCACTTGTCGCCGTCCTTGCCAACGACGGGACCATGCCGGGTGAACCAGGCGGTGAATGTCTTCGACGCCATGCCGGTGTCGGTCTTGAACGGCACCGTGATCTGCCGGGTCTCGACCGGCAGCTCCTGGTCCCCGTACTTGTAATACCACTTCCCGTCCTTCTCCGTCACCGTCTCCAGGTACTCGTCGATCGCGTCGGCGCCGGTGCTGGTGTGCATCCAGCCGAGGCGCGGGTTCCAGCCCTGGTAGACGAAGAACTGCCCCCAGGTGACGGCGCCGTAGGCGTTGAGCCCCTCGTCGCTCGTCATCTGCAACTCGGAGCGGAAGAAGAACGAGGTATGGGGGTTGATGAGGAAGAGCGCGTGGTGATTCACCGTGTTGGCCGGCGCGATGGCAATGCCGTTAGAGCCGGTGGGCTCGCGCTGCCAGTTTTCGAGGAGACTGGTGCGACGGGGCGCGGGACCGTCGGGGCGGTCGCCGTACATCCGCTCCATCCCGCGCAGGCTGATCGTCTCGATGTCACCGCCGATGCTCCCCTCGCTGAAGGAGAGCGCCATCCAGGGCTCGAATCGGGTGAGGGCTCGCGGCTTCACCTCGGGATGCTTGTAGAGATAGAAGTTGAGCCCGTCCGCCCAGGCATCCATCAGCTTCTGGAGCCACCTGGGGCTCTGGCCGTACATCGCCTTGAGTGAATCATCCTGGATGTAGAGATGGGCGCGAAGGTCCTGCATGATCGCGCTCTCGCCCTCGGCCTGGGCCGTACGTCCCAGCGCAAAGAGGTAGTTGGTCTCGATCCGGTTGAAGTCGTCCTCGGCCTGGGCGTAGATCATGCCGAAGACGGCATCGGCATCGGTCTTCCCATGGACGTGGGCAATCCCCCAGTCATCGCGCGTGATTGTCACCGCGCCGGCCTCACGCTCCCAGCGAGCGATATCGGAGGATGATTGGGCGGCAAGAGGTGTAACAACGACGGCGGCAAGGCAAACGACGGCGAGTCGGATCATCGGAATCCCTGTAGGGGCGGCCTGCGGCCGCCCCATGACTGCGCGATCACGGTGGATGGGGATTTCAAGGGTGCGGGCACGCGGGTGAAAGCGCAAGGGCTGAGAGCGATGAGCTATGAGCTATGAGCTATGAGCGGCGATTTCGCCTAGCTCACAGCTCATAGCTCATGACTCTCGCCGGCAGACAGGTCAGTGCAACCCGACCTTGGCCAGAAAAATATCCACCGCGCTGGTATATGCCGAGTCGGCGCCGAGCCGGCTGTCGATCTGCGCATGGGACTCGTCGAGCGGAAGCACGCTCGCCTCACTGCCCACCTCGCGGGCCCGAGTCGCGAAGGCGTCCGCCTGCCCACAGGAATCCCGCCGCCGGGTGGAGCAGACCAGCAGCAGGGGTGGGGTCGGGTGGTCCAGCCGGAGCCTGGGCGACGCACGGCGCCAGAAGTCGGAATCGCTTCCGAATGCTCGGTCATAGAGCGCCAGGTGACTGGCTCGCATGATGGTCACGACATTGTAGGCGCCGGCGTCCAGCCCAATCGTGCCGAGCCATGGCCTGACTCCGGCCCGGCGCTGGAGCGCGCTGTCGGCAGTCACCAGCGCCACCAGGTGACCCCCCGCCGAGTGGCCCATCAGCACTACTCGACTGCTATCACCACCCCAGGCTGACGCGTGCTGCTGGACAAAGGCGAGGGCGCGGGCGACATCCTCGGCCTCCTGGGTGACATTCACCTGCGGCACCATTCGGTAGTTGACCGAAATCATGATGATGCCCTTCGGCAACCAGTGCCTCACCTTGTTCTGCACCACGCCGGCAGAATTCTTGTCGCCACGAGTCCATCCGCCGCCATGCACCATGAGGATGATCGGTGCGCCCTTGGCGTGAGGGGGTGCGTAGACGTCGAGTCGCTGCGGGGTGGCCGGGCCGTAGGCCACGTTGCGCTGCACCCGCGCGCCGACTGGCAGCCAGGCCGGGCGCTGGGCCTGCAGCGGCGAGCTGAGCAGTAACAGGGAGGTGATGACGAGAAGAGTGCGCAATGGGTTGAGAGTTGAGAGTTGAGAGCTGAGAGTTGAGAGCTGGGAGCTGAGAGCTAAAGGCTAAGCACCAAGAGCGTTCAGCTCGCAGCTCGCAGCTCGCAGCTCCCAGCTCACAGATTCTCCTGAATGAACCTTGGACTCAAGTGCACATCCACTTGCACCAGCGGCACGTCGCCGATGGCCTTGAAGCCGTGGATCTCGCCGGCCTTGATCACGAAGATGTCGCCGGCCCGGCCCTCGAATTCCTGGCCATTCACGTTCCACAACCCTCGGCCCGAACGCACGAACTGGACTTCATCATAGGGATGGCGATGCGGACCGGGGCCCATGCCCGGCTCGGCGCTCAACAGGAACACGGAGATGCCGGTGTCGCCCTGGTCAGCCCCGACAAAGTTGTAGGAGCTGCCAATGAAGGGGAGGTCTTCCTGACGGACGTGGTGCATAGTACCCTATGCCCCATGCCCCAGCTCAATAGTTCCCGCGATCTCCATCGCCGGCAGCACGCCGGGAATTTCCAGCGTGGCCCGTACCGGCAACGCCTCGCTGCCCTTGAGGGTGCCGCGCTCGATGCCGTCCGCCACGGCCCGCTCGATCTCACGCTGGGCCGTGATGCCGAAGCGTTTCAGGAACTGGCGAAGCTCGAGGTTGAAGGTTTCGTCGTCCATAAGGGCTCCCCGATGCGAGTGGCGATTGGAAGATAAGACGGCTCGGCGGCGTAGCTTGCCCTGAGCGCAGCGAAGGGGCGGCTGGACGGCTCGGCGGCTCGGCGGCTCGGCGGCTCGGCGGCTGGAGGCTCGGCAGCTCGAGTAAAGGTCGCAGGTACAAAGTCTAATGGCTCATGGCCCGCGACCGGTTTCACCGTTCCCTTACTGAATATGCGCCGCGCGGAACTGATACACGCAGCCTGCCGGACCGAAGAGCGGATGGCGAAGGCTGCCGAG
>DASSTP010000065.1:0-5895 GCA_035707845.1 Gemmatimonadales bacterium
CATCTACCCGACTCATGAACCGGGAATCGCAATGAACCGTGCCTTCGTGCCGCTCGCCCTCATCGCCGTGCTCGCCGCCTGCCCCACCTACGACGAGTACCCCAAGCTGAGCGACCAGAGCGGCCTGGTGGACGCCGACACCTACGCCCGCTATGGCAAGGAGCAGGCGGAAGCCATGGCCATCGCCCGCGAATACGGCCATTTCCACCAGGGCGAGACCCGGGCTGACCTGCAGGCCGCGGCCGATAGCACCGTGGCGTACGCCCGCACGCTCCCCGACGTAGTGGACATCCAGGCCGACTCCCTCGGCCATCGGATGACGATCCAGTTCAAGAGTGGCTGGCGGACGATGGTCAACCCCATCAACGACGGCAAGCGCGGCAACCAGACTCCCAACCTGCCGGGGGCACCCCAGCCCAGGCAATAATGCCGGACGAGGTCGTTGAGGTCCGGACCACGGTCGCCGCGCGGGATGATGCGGATCGCCTGGCGCAGGGCCTGGTGGCAGCCCGCCTGGCGGCCTGCGTGCACGTCGCCGGGCCGGTCACGAGCCACTATCACTGGAAGGGCACGCTGGAACGCGCCGAAGAATGGCAGTGCCATGTCAAGACCACGCGCGCGCGGTGGCCCGACGTCGCCCGCTTCCTCCGGGAGCATCATCCCTACGAACTGCCCGAGATCGTGATGCTGCCGCTGGCCGGCAGTGAGGAGTATCTCGACTGGGTGAGGGATGAGGTGGCCGGTCGAGGGGACCAGGAGTCGAGGGGTCAAGACAGAACCACCTGACCACCTCGACCTCTCGTCCCCTCGACGCTCGACGCTCGACGCTCGACCGCATTGAGGCCCCATGCCTTCTCCCGCCACACCCGAACTGCTCTACCTGCTCTCCGGCGACGAGGATGACTTCCTCGAAGCCTGTGCCGACCTGCGTCCCGCCGACATCGTCGAAGCGCTGAATGAGCTGCCCGAGGAGGCGGCCGCCCGGATCGTTGCGGCCCTGCCCTTTCATCGCGCCGTGGAAGTCTTCGACGAGCCGGAACTCGAGCGCCGCGGCGACATCATCGCCAAGCTGGAACAGGACAAGGCGGTGCGCCTGCTCGACGCCATGTCGGCCGACCAGCAGGTGGAGATCTTCCGGGTGCTCGCGCCCGAGGCGCAGGGCCGGCTGGAGCACGTGCTGGCTGCGCCCACCCGCGACACGCTCAAGCTGCTCCTCAAGTACCCGGAGACGACCGCCGGCGGCATCATGACGACGGAGTTTGTGGCCGTGCCGTCGGGCTGGACGGTGCGGCGGGTGCTGGAGCACATCCACGCGGTCGGCGAGGCCAAGGAAACCGTCTACGCCATCTACATCGTGGACGACCGACAGCGTCTCGTGCACGTGGTTTCCCTTCGCCAGCTGATGACCGCCGATCCCGACCTGCCGGTGCTGAGCGTGGGCGAACGGCGGAAGCCGGTGACTTCCGGCCCCTACACCGACCGCGAAGACGTGGCCCGGCTCATCTCCAAGTACAACCTCCTCGCCATCCCCGTGCTCGATGATGGCCACCGGGTGCTCGGCATCGTCACGGTGGACGACATCATCGACGCGCTGGTCAGCGAGCAGACCGAGGACGTGCAGAAGTTCGGCGGCATGGAAGCGCTGGACGAGCCCTACATGCAGATCGGCCTCGGCTCCATGATCCGGAAGCGCGCCGGCTGGCTCTGTGCCCTCTTCCTGGGCGAGATGCTCACCGCCACTGCCATGGGGCACTTCGAGGACGAGATCAATCGCGCGGTGGTCCTGGCGCTGTTCGTGCCGCTGATCATCAGCTCGGGTGGCAACAGCGGGTCCCAGGCCACGTCGCTCATCATCCGGGCGCTGGCGCTCCGCGAGGTCGAGGTGCGCGACTGGTGGCGCGTGGCCGTCCGCGAACTGCCCGCCGGCCTGGCGCTGGGTACCATCCTGGGACTGATCGGCCTTGTGCGCATCCTGGTCTGGCAGTATTTCGGACTGTACGATTACGGCTCCCACTACATGCTCGTGGCCTTGACGGTCGCCGTGGCGCTCCTGGGCGTGGTCATGTTCGGCTCGCTGGTCGGGTCCATGCTTCCCTTTGCGCTCCGGCGCATCGGGTTCGACCCTGCCAGCGCCTCCGCCCCCTTCGTGGCCACGCTGGTGGACGTGACCGGCCTGGTGATCTATTTCACCGTGGCGTCATTGCTGCTGAGTGGGACGTTGCTGTGAGCTGTGAGCTGTGAGCTGTGAGCTGTGAGCTGTGAGCTGTGAGCTGTGAGCTGTGAGCTTAAGGCCGAGGACGGCCAACAACCGGCAGCCAGCGCCCTCGACCCTCGACCCTCGACCTTTGACCTTCGACCGGAGCCCCGCGATGACCGACGCCGCTGCCGCACCTGCCCCGACGCCGGCGAAGCCCAGCGTCATGGACTGCGCCGAGATCTACTACGCGCCCTCGAGCGTCTTCGAGCGGAGGCGCCAGGGGAAATTCGGCATCCCGCTGCTGGTATACGTCGTCGCGATGGCGATCGCCTTCTTCGCGACCAAGGACCTGATGCGGCCCTTTTTCGATGCGCAGGCCAGCCGCCAGATGGCACAGGTCATGGCCAAGCACCCCGAGATGACGCAGGAACAGTTCGAGGCGGGCCGCGCCATGGCGGCAAAGTTCGCCGGGGTGGGGGTGATCGTCGGTTCGGCAGTCGTTCCGCTGGTGGCGGGGTTGCTCATCTGGCTGGTGGCCAAGTTCGCCGGGGCCAAGCTGGGCCTGACGCAGGGCCTGGTGGTCGGCGTGTTCATGATGTTCCCGGCTATCGCGGAGTACATAATCAACGCCATTCAAATGGCATTCATTGACGGTTCCACGCTCACCTCCAACTACGACGTCAGCATCGGGCCGTCGCGCTTCATGCATGATGCCTCGGCGGTCATGCGAGCACTGGTGGGCCACATCGACCTGTTCACCATCTGGATGGCATTCCTCATCTACCTTGGTGTCAAGATTCTCGGGCGCACGTCCAGGCAGACGGCGGCCACCGTTGCCGTGATCCTGTGGATCATCGGCGCCCTGCCGTCCCTGATGGGCGCCATGAAGGGCAGCTGAGGAGCGACTCATGAACAAGGGCGGAATGCTGACGGTCGGCGCGGCGGTGGCGCTCGGGATTGCACTCTACACCAGCACGATGTCGTCGCAGAAGGTGGAATGCTTCGCAGTGGTGACCTATGAGGGCCGCACCGACAGCGCCACCGCCTCGGCCGCTGATCGCGGCGAAGCCGAACGCCAGGCCCGCACCACCGCATGCGGCACCATCTCGAGCGGCATGGATGGCCGAATCGCCTGCTCCAATACGCCCCCGGCGCGCGTGCGCTGCCGGGAGCTGTAGGAGTGCGGTTCCGGGTTCCGCATCCGATCGCCCTGCTGGTCGCCTGCATCCTGCTTGCGGCCGCCGCCACATGGATCCTGCCGGCGGGCAGGTATGAACGACAGCATGATGAGGTCACCGGGCGCGACGTGGTCGTGCCCGGTACCTTCGCGCGGGTGGAGGCCGCTCCCGTCGGGGCATTCCGGGCGCTGGTCGCAATCCCGAAGGGCATTGGCGCGGCGGCAGATGTCGTCGCGTTCGTGTTTCTGGTGGGCGGCGCCTTCGCGGTGGTGGAACAGACCGGCGCCATGCGACGGGCGCTTCGGCGGCTCATCGGCGCCGTGGGCGGACGCCAGGCGCTGGTGATCCCGATCGTGTGCCTTGCCTTCGCCGCGGGCGGCGCACTCGAGAACATGCAGGAAGAAATCATCGCATTTGTCCCGCTGCTGCTCCTGCTGGTGCGCGGCCTGGGCTTCGATGCATTGACGGCATGCGCCATGAGTGTGGGCGCCGCGGCCGTCGGTTCCGCGTTCAGCCCGGTCAACCCCTTCCAGGTCATCATCGCCCAGAAGGTGGCACAGCTGCCGCCTGGCTCGGGCGGGATGTTCCGCCTCGTCGTGATGGCGATCGCCCTGGTGCTCTGGATTGCGGGCACGCTCCACTACGCCCGGCGCCATCGTGTCCCCGCCGAGCCACTGGTCCTCGAGCACGAGCACGAGGTGCATGGGTTCCGGCTGGACCTGATCCTGGTGCTGGTTGTCGCCGCCCTCGCCATGCTCCCCATCGGGCTGAACCTCCTCGGCTGGGGATTCGACGAACTCTCGGCGCTGTTCTTTATCATCGGGGTAGTGGCCGGGCTGCTGGCCGGGATGGGTGTGAGCGGCACCAGCGAGGCGTTCGGTGAAGGATTCCGCCAGATGGCGCTGGCGGCACTGCTGATCGGCTTTGCCAAGGGCATCTCGGTGGTGCTGGATCAGGGCCAGGTGCTGGACACCATCGTGCATGGCCTGGTCACGCCACTCACGGGCCTGCCGCCCACGGCATCGGCCGTCGCGATGCAGGGCGTCCAGGCGCTGATCCATGTGCCGGTGCCAAGCGTGAGCAGCCAGGCCGTGCTCACGATGCCCATCCTGGTGCCGGCCTCCGACCTCCTCGGCATCAGCCGGCAGGTCACGGTGCTGGCATATCAGTACGGCGCAGGACTTTGCGAGATCGTCACACCCACCAACGGCGCACTCATGGCCATCATCGCCGCCGCCGGCGTGCCCTTCGAGAAGTGGATCAAGTTCGCGCTGCCGATGTGGGCGCTGCTGATGGTGCTGGGGGCGGGGGCGATCGTAGTCGGGTAGGCGGAAAGACGGGAAGACGGGAAGGCTCGTTCCGCAAGATCTTCCCGCCTTCCCGGCTTCCCCGCTTCCCGCCTTGCTCCCCGTCTTCCCGTCATCCCGTCTTGCCGACTAGTCCCTCCAGCACCCTCTCATCCGCCAGTCCCGTATGCCGCCCTGACTCCGCGCCGCCGCGGAATGCGATGAGCGTGGGAATCCCGCGAATCCCGAACTTCCGGGCGGTGGCCGGATTGGCGTCAGTGTCGAGCTTGAGTACCAGGACCTGGCCGGTGCGGGCGGTGGCGAAGCTGTCGAGGGTCGGCGCCATCATCCGGCAGGGGCCGCACCAGTCGGCGTAGAAATCCACCAGCACCGGCACGGTGCTGCCCTGGATCACCTTCTCGAAGTCCGCATCCGTCACCTTGATCGGCCGGTCGAGCCGGAGGGGCCGGTGGCACTCGGCGCAGGCGGGCTTGTCGGCCAGGCGGGCCAGGTTCACCCGGTTGAGCCGACCGCAGAAAATGCAGCGGGCCACGGCGTGGCGTGTGTCTGTTGCGTCGCTCATCACATCTCCCCCATGCGCACGGGCACGGCGCGGCCGCCACCCGGCACCAATAATGCATCCAGCAGGACGAGCGGGAAACATTCAGACCGAAACGCGGGTTCCTGATCTATGAGCGACACGATCATTCGGGAAATCGGCCAGGACGACGATTTCGGCCACTGGTTCCACGAGCTGCTCGAAGGCGAGGCCAGTGAGTCCTCGATCGGCCCGTCGGACGACCGCTATCTGGTGCTGAGCAACGAGATCGGCGACTGGATCGGCGGGCTCCGGTTTTCCCTCAGGGGCGGCGTCGCCCAGCTCATCGAAATCGGTATCGCACCGGCCGAGCGGAGCCAGGGTCATGCCCACCGGCTGCTGGCCGCGTTTGAACTTCGCGCCACCGAAGAGCATGCCCATCTGGCAGAGTTCTGGACCGACGACCTCGGCGCCGAGGGGCTCCTCTCGGCGCTGGGCTGGCACCGCGTCATGCTGCGGGAGAACTACCTCGGCGGGCGGGCGTGGCTGTTGATGGAGAAACGGCTGGCGTAAGACGGACAGATGGACAGATGGACAGTTGGACAGGTGGACAGCCTGCACGAACTGTCCTACTGTCCATCTGTCCATCTGTCCATCTGTCCATCTGTCCGTTACTATTCGAATTCCACCTCATAT
>DASSTP010000066.1:0-14444 GCA_035707845.1 Gemmatimonadales bacterium
TCGCGAAGGCCGGCAAGGCTCAGGTGCAGCGTACGCGGAATGGGGGTGGCCGTAAGGGTCAGCACGTCAACTGCCAGGCGGAACGCCTTGAGCCGTTCCTTGTGGCGAACGCCAAAGCGATGCTCCTCATCCACGATGAGCAGGCCGAGGTCGTGGAACTTCACATCCTTGGACAGCAGGCGATGGGTGCCGATGACCACGTCCACCGTGCCCCGGGCCAGCCGCTCCAGCACGTCCTTCTGCTCCCTCGCCGTGCGGAATCGTGAGAGCACCTCCACCGTGATGGGATAGTCGGCGAGCCGCTCGGCGAAGGTGTGCCCATGCTGCTCCGCCAGAATGGTGGTGGGCACCAGTACCGCCGCCTGCTTGCCACCCTGCACCGCCTTGAAGGCCGCACGCACCGCCACCTCGGTCTTGCCGTATCCCACGTCGCCCACCAGCAGCCGGTCCATCGGGAGCGGGCGTTCCATGTCACGCTTGATCTCGTCGGTGGCGCGGCGCTGGTCGCGGGTGTCCTCGTAGAGGAAGCTGGCCTCCAGCTCGCGCTGCCACCGCGTGTCGGGAGGAAAGGCAAAGCCCGCCGCCACCTTCCGCCGAGCGTAGAGCTCCAGCAGTTCCGCCGCCATCTTGCGGATGGCCTGCTGTGCGCGCTCCCGCACCCGGGCCCAGCTGGTCCCGCCCAGCCGGTGGATCCTTGGCGGTGGCCGGTCGCCGTCTTCACCGGCCGCACGGTAGCGCTCCAGCTGGTCGAGGCGGTAAAGCGGCACATTGAGCCGGGAGCCGCCTTCGTATTCGAGGATGGCCACTTCCAGCGTGCTCTGGCCCACCGTGATGGTCTCGATACCGCGGTAGATCCCGATGCCATGCTCCAGGTGGACCACGTAATCGCCCTCGGCGAGCACGCCGGTGGCGAGCGACGGCGCTGCCGCGCGATAGCGCCGGGTACGCCGCACCCGGCGGGCCCGGCGGAAGATCTCGTGATCGGTCAGGACCCGGAGCCGAGGCAGCACGAAGCCGCCGTCGAGGGCACCAACCATGAGCGACGCGTGCACGCCGCGTTCGTCCAGCAGCTCCTCGAGCCGGTCGCGCTGGCCTTCGTTGTCGCAGAGAATGAGTGTCGGCGGGTCGCTTCTGAGCAGGGCGGCAAGCTGGCCCAGGTCGCGGTCGAGCCGCTCCGGTGGCAGCCATCCAAGCTGGATGTCAGGCCTGGTTCCGCGCAGGATCAGGCGGGCAAAGCCCTCCAGCTGCGCATGCCACTGATCGGGATCGGCAAAGATTTCCTCCCGGCGCGGCACGTCATCGCCCAGCCGGCGGGCCACATCGAGATGGTGTGCAGCCTCGTCCCACGCGCGCCGGGCCTCGTCCACCGCGGGCGCATCGGCCTCGAGCACCACCAGCGTGTCGGGCGGCAGCAGGTCGAGGAGACTGCGCCGTGCGCCACCGCCACTCGTGGCCGTGCTCGCGCCGGCGGGTGCCGCCTTGAGCGGCAGGATGACGATCCGTTCCTGTTCCTCTCCCGAGCGCTGGCTGGTCAGGTCAAACCCGCGCAGTGACGCTACGTCATCGCCCCACCATTCGAGACGCGCCGGCAGTGCCATGCCAAAGCCGTAGACATCGAGGATACCGCCCCTGACGCTGAACTGCCCGACTTCGGTGACCGTCGCCACGCGCTCGTAGCCCATCTCGGTGAGCCGCTCGGCCAGGGCGCCGGGTGGCAGCGTGTCGCCGCGGCCGACATCGAGCCGAAGCTGGGCGATGGCATCGGGGACCCGCGTGCGATCGAGGGAAGCCCGGACCGTGGTGACCAGCAGCCGCACCCTGCCACCGAGGAGCGCCGCCAGCGTCTCGGTCCGTTCGCCCGCGATCTCGAGATGGGATTCGTCTTCGCCCAGTGATTCGCGCTGGGGATAGAGAGCCACCGATGCGCCGCAGAGGAGATGCAGGTCGGACAACCAGTGCTCGGCGTCGGCGGGCGTGGCGGCCACGATGGCAAAAGTGCGCGCCTGGTCCTGCGCGGCCAGCCACGCCACCAGCGCCGCAGCCGAGGAGCCCGGCGTCCCTGCCAGTGTCAGCGGCGCCCCACGCACCGGCAGCCGCTCAAGCACATCGAGCGCACCGGGTGAATGGGCTATGGCATCCAGAATACGGTCAAGCGTCATGTCTTCTTTCGTCGCGTGCTCGCGATGAGCACCTCTCCCGCGCCGGCAGCGAGCGCCAGCCAGAGCAGCGGCCCCCTGAGGTCGGCCCGTGCTGCGGATGAAAAGGCCGCGTCCCCCACGTCGTCCAGTGGCAGCAGCCGCGCGGCCGGCCACACCCGGCGAACCTCATCATCACCAGCTCGGCGAAGCTGGCTCTCACGCGCATCCACCGCAGCGACCAGCGCACCAACGGTGTCGCTCCCGGCCAGGAGGAAGTAGGCCCCAAGCGAGGCCGGCGTGAAGAAGTCGCCACCTTCGACTGTCCAGCGGCGGTTGCCCTGCCGCACCTCGGTGACCTGATCCGGCAGCGCCGACGGCGCGCCCGCCGACGCGGTGATCAGTGCCGTCTCGCCCCGCACCGCCCGGTTGAGGAGCCGGTCCATGAACGGCATGAACTCGGCCGAGAGTGGCAGATCGGTCCAGGCCGGATCAAGCCGGCTGCCCAGCAGGACGATGCTGCCGCTGCGTACGGCCCAGGGTTTCCCGCCTGCCGATACGAGCACCCCGGTACGCCCGCTGCCGGCTGTTTCCAGCGCATAGCGACGAGCGACGCGATGCTGGCCCAGGAAGCCGCCGCTGTCGGTCGTTGCCGCATCGAGGTGCAGCGCCCCGAAATGCCACTCGCTCCCGCGCTGCTGCAGCTGCCGGTTGACTGCACCGAGCTCGGCGTCGTCGGCCGGCGGCATCACGATTGACGGGCCGGCACCAATGCTTCCAAGCGTAATGCCATTGCCCGCGACAATGCGGTGATTTGTCTCGAGCACATCACACGCTGCGGCCAGGTAGCGATCGCTGCGGTCACAGCGCACCGAGGCCACAGGGGACACATGCACCACGGTCTCACCACGGTTGTCCAGCCGGAACTCATCCGCGGCCAGCTCGGCGCTGGCCACATACCATCCGTCGGCGGGAGCGGCGAGCGCTACGCTGACACTGTCACCAGGACGGACCAGGGTCTCGCGCGGCGGGCCGCTCCCGAGGCGCGCCGTGACCGCGAGCGGCGCGGAGGAATCACCGGCGACCGCAATGGTGAGCCGGCCGCCGTCCCGCCTCCACGGCTGCGGTCCCGCATCCACCGCGACCACGCCGCGGTTGGGTGGCGGGACATCTGAGGGGCGTCCCACGATGAGTGGAGCGCGCATCGGCGCCGACGTCAGGGCCGAGGCCTGGAGATCCGAGAGCAACAGGATTTCACCCGGGCGTGCGTCGTCCGCGAGGATTTCATTGGCGAGCGTAATGGCGTCGCCGAGATCGAGTCGGGTAGGCAGCACGGCAAGACTGTCGAGCAATGATTCCAGGCTTGCCGCGGTGCCCCGGCGGGGCCGGCCATCGGCAGGCACCAGCCACACGGCGTCCTCGGGTGTGGCCCGGGCCAGCGCCCGCCGTGCCGCACGCACCAGCGACTCGAGCTGGGGCGTTCCGCCCACTGTGGCGCCGCTGCTGGCGCTGTTATCGAGGATGACCACGAGGGCACCGGGCGCGTGGCCCGGCACGCCGGCGAGCGGCATGGTGGGCCCGGACGCTGCCAGCACGAGCGCCAGGATCAGCAGCATCCGGAGCAGCAGCAGGAGCCAATGCTGGAGACGGAAGCGCCGCTGGTGCTCCGCCGTCGCGGTGCGCAGGTAGCGCACAGCGGGAAACGCCACCGTCGGCGGCTCGCGGCGGGCAAGCAGGTGAAGCAGCAGCGGCAGCGCTACGGCCGGCAGCGCGGCCAGCATCCACGGATGGAGAAAACCGATCATTGCTGCCGGGGCACCACCAGCGCCTCCCGAAGCGCATCACCAAACGGCCGGTTGGTGAGCACCTGATGATAGGCAATGCCGAAGCGGCGGCAGGCCAGGTTCCAGTCGCGGGTCACCTGCTGCAACGTCTCCGCGTATGCCTCGGCCCAGTCCGCAGGGCGAAGAATCACGGCCTCCCGGGACTCAGGATCCTCAAAGCGGGCCTCCGCCGGTCCCGACAGCGACACCTCGGCCGGGTCCAGCACGTGCAGCACCAGCACCTGGTGGCCGCGATGGCGGAGGAAGCGGAGCGTCGCCATGGCGAGATCCCGATCCATCAGCAGGTCGGAGATGAAGATGACCATGCCCCGACGGCGGAGAAAATCCATGACGCGGCGGAGCGCGGGGGCGGCCGCGGTCCCCTGGCCGGCGCGGAGCTGGCCGAGCACGGCGGCGAGCTGCTGCCAATGGGTGGTCCGGGCGCGGGGAGGCACGACGTGCCGCACCTCCTCATCGAACACCACCAGCCCCGCGGCATCGCGCTGCCGGAGCAGTACCAGACTGAGGGCAGCGGCGAGGCGGGCAGCGTACTCCAGCTTGGACAGGGTGACGGACGGATTGCCCGACCAGGCCATGGAACGTGATGCATCCAGCACCATCATGGCCCGGAGGTTGGTCTCTTCTTCATACTGCTTGACGTACAGCCGGTCGTTGCGCCCCAGGATCTTCCAGTCCACGTGGCGCAGTTCGTCCCCGGGCTGGTACATCCTGTGCTCGGCGAACTCCACCGAGAAGCCCCGCCGGGGCGACCGGTGCTGCCCGGAGAGAAACCCCTCCACCACCCCGCGGGTCGTGACTTCGATCCCGCCCAGCCGGGCAACGTCCACTGGATCCAGCAGATCGGGGCGAAGAGGCGGCGCAATGGAGGAGTTTGCCATCAGGGGCCGCAACGTATGGTCGCAGGTCGCAAGTCTCAAGTCGTGGGACGCGGGTCGTGGGTCTCGGGTCATGCGACCTGCGACTTGCAACCACCTGCCCATCCAGCCCATCCAGCCCATCCCGCCCATCTGGCACACCACCTGCAACGCTATATTGGTCTGCGCTACGTCTCACCTGACAGGGAGGTTTCATTGGTGCGCATCTCGGCGTTGGCCGCCGCAGCAGTGCTCCTCTTTGCAGCACCCGACCTGGCTCACGCCCAGCAGCCGGGCCGGCGCGGCCAGGGGCATGAACAGCCGGCCGCCCGGCCAGCCCCGCCGCCCCCGCGCCAGACGGCGGAGCCGCGGCAGGAGCCTCGGCGCGAGTCCCCACCGCCGCGGGCAACCCGGGAAGAGCCACGCCAGGCAGCCCCCGACAAGCCAGCCCAGCCGCGGAGCACCGGCGAGCCGGAGCTGAAGCGGAGGAAGCCGGATTGACAGGGCGAGCAGGTTGGCAAGGCGAGCAGGGCGAGCAGGATGACAAATGTGAGCAGCCAGTGGCCCTCGCCCACCTGCTCGCCCTGCTCGCCCTGCTCGCCTTGAAACCCTTCATACCGTCCCCCGTATCAGCCTGAAGGTCCCGCAGCTTCCCGACTTTGCCCGTATTCCCCGAGGACATATGCGTCGCGTCGCCGTCCTGTGCGCCCTGCTCGCCCCGCTCGCCCTTCCCTCCCGTGTCACCGCGCAGATGGCTACCGCGGCAAAGACGCCGGCGAACGCCGCCGTCGAGCGCGGGGCCGCGACCATCACGGAAGCGGACGTAGCCCGTCGGATCCACATCATCGCCGATGATTCCATGCTGGGGCGGGACACGCCGAGCCGAGGGCTTGAGCTCACCGCCCGGTACGTCGCGAGTGTCTTCCAGCAGAACGGCCTGAAACCCGCCGGCGACAGCGGCGGCTATCTCCAGTGGTATCCCATTGAACAGAGCCGGTTCAATCCGGCCGGCTCGCACGTGGGATTCATGGTCGGCTCGACACACACGCACGCGAGCTTCACCAGCGATGCGCGGTGGCGCTACGGCGACGTGCCCGCCGGTGAAATCAGTGGCCCGGTGCTGCTGGTGGGCGGCAGGCTGGACAGTACCGCCGTCGATCCCTCCAGGGCGGCCGGGCGGGTGGTCGTTCTGGTGGTGGATTATTCCGGGCCGGTTGCAGCCGGCACCAACGCGGCGCTGCAGGCCCTGATACAGTCGGACGCGCGCGCCATCGTGCTCGCGTCCAATCGCGACTCGGCCCAGTTTGTCCAGGCGCTGGCGAGCGACAACCAGCCCCGGATCCGGCTGGCCATGCGCGACAACATGAGTGGCGGCGCCGGCGTGCCCGTGGTGGAAGTGCAGGACCGCGCGACCTCGGCTGCGCTCGCCAAGGCGGGCGTGAACCTCGCGGACGTCCGGCGTTCCAGGGCAGCCGTGGTCCGCTCACTCGACAGTCTCACCATCATGATTGACGGGCACGAGACGCAGGACCAGTCGCTGCGGGCGCCCAACACCGTCGGCATTCTCGAGGGAACCGATCCGGTCCTCAAGCATGAGTACGTGGTCTTCTCGGCCCACATGGATCACGTCGGCGTGAACACGCCGCAGAAGGGCAGCACCGACAGCATCTGGAATGGTGCGGATGACGATGGCTCAGGCACGACCGGCATCATGGAACTGGCCGAGGCCTTTGCCCAGCCGGGAGCCCGGCCGCGGCGGTCGCTGATCTTCCTGACCGTGAGCGGTGAAGAAAAGGGGCTGTGGGGGAGCCGCTGGTTCAGCGAGCATCCGGTCGTGCCGATGAAGCAGATCGTGGCCGACCTCAACATGGACATGATCGGCCGCAACTGGAAGGACACCATCGTGGTGATCGGCAAGGAGCACTCGGACCTCGGCACCACGCTCAACCGGGTGAACGCGGCACATCCCGAGCTGGGCATGACGGCCATTGACGACATCTGGCCCGAGGAGCGGTTCTACTTCCGGTCGGATCACTACAACTTCGCGCGGAAGGGCGTGCCCATCCTCTTCTTCTTCAACGGCACGCACGAGGACTATCACGGCCCCGGCGACGAGCCGGACAAGATCGAGGCCGAGAAGGAATCGCGCATTATCAAGCTGGTGTATTACCTGGGCCAGGACGTGGCCAATGCCGACGCTCGGCCGAAGTGGAAGCCGGAGAGTTATAAGGAAATAGTGGAACAATAGGCGTGGGGCATGGGGCTTGGGGCATGGGACGATATGCCTCAAGCTCCAAGCCCCATGCCCTACGCCATCAACTCCTCCACCCTCGCCATCGCCCGCCTGAGGTGCGGGATAACGATGCTCCCGCCCACGACAAGCCCCACGGCAAATACTTCCATCAATTCTTCCTTCGTCACGCCCGCCTCGTGGCACTTGATGATGTGGTAGGTGATGCAGTCGTCGCAGCGGAGCACCAGCGAGGACACCAGCCCCAGCATTTCCTTGGTCTTGACGCCAAGCGCGCCCGACTCGTAGCACTTGCCGTCGAGCGCAAAGAACCGGTTGACGGTGAGGTTGCCGGCGCCGAGGATGAGCTGGTTCATCTCGTCGCGGAACTGGTTGAACTCGGCGATGGATTGCGTCATGCGTCGGACTCTCGAACGCTGAAGGTTGCGGTTGGGGCACCGGTGCCGGGCAGCGGGCCGGACCGCTGGCTCAGCAGGACGCCGGCAATGACCAGGGCGCCGCCGGCAAACTGCGGCAGGCCGGGCCGCTCACCCAGGATCAGCATCGCGGTGAGCATCGCGAATACCGGCGTGAGGCAGGCAAAGATGGCGGTGCGGTTGGAGCCCACCACCTTGATGCTGCGGTTCCAGATAATGTAGGCCAGCACCAGCGAGAACGCGCTGGAATAGAGCACCCCGCCCCATCCTCCCGCCGTGGTCCTGCTCCAGTCCATGGCGAAGAGCGACGGGATGCCCATCAGCACCAGCGGCACGCTACCGGTGAGCACAGTCCACGCCGTGATGGCGAGCGAGGAGAGCGGCAGCGACTGGCGGCGCACGCCCAGCGTAAAGGTGGCCCAGCAGATCACGGCGCCGAAGGTGAGCAGGTCGCCCAGCATGGTGTTGCCGCTGAAGCCGAGTCCATGGGACGCGATCACCAGCACCACGCCGATGGTGGCAAGTACCAGCCCCTCGGCACTATGCCGGGTGAGGCGCTCGATCCGGAACACGGCCCCCAGGCCTGCCACCATGACCGGCATGCTGGCCAGCACCAGGCCGCTGTTGGTAGCGGTGGTATGCGCCAGGCCGAAGATGAAGCCGAGCTGGTAGATGGAGTTGCCGATCAGGCCGAGGCCGACCACCGGCCAGAAGGTGCCGGGCGGGAGCCGGAGCGAGCCCTCCCGCCGGTAGAGCACCAGCATGAGGAGCGCCGACGCCAGCGCGAAGCGAATGGCGGTAAAAGCCAGGGGCGTGAACTCGGCGAGCGTCCACTTGGTGATGGTGACGTTGAGGCCCCAGATCAGCACCACGAGGAGCATCAGGAGCACCGCCGCGCGGCGCGAAGGCTGGCCGGTCATGGCGCGGAAGATAGTGCCGTCGTGGGACTTCCCGCCCTCTTATATTCCCGCCATGCGACAGGCCCGAATCCGGAATTTCTGCATTGTGGCGCATATCGACCACGGCAAGAGCACCCTCGCCGACCGCCTGATCGAGGCCACCGGCGCGGTGGAAAAGCGCCAGATGCGGGAACAGCTGCTCGACACCATGGACCTGGAGCGCGAGCGCGGCATCACCATCAAGCTGAACGCCGTCCGGATGAGCTACCGGGCGCCCGACGGCGAGGAGTACGAGCTCAACCTGATCGACACTCCCGGCCACGTGGACTTCACCTACGAAGTCTCCCGTTCGCTAGCGGCGTGCGAGGGGGCGCTGCTGGTGGTGGACGCGTCCCAGGGCATCCAGGCGCAGACCCTGTCCAATCTCTTCCTCGCCATGGACGCCGGGCTCGAGATCATCCCGGTGCTGAACAAGATCGACCTGCCGGGCGCCGAGCCGGAGCGGCGCGCCCGGGAGATCATGGACCTAATCGGGTCCAAGCGGGAGGAGATCCTCGCGGTGTCGGCCAAGGAAGGGACCGGCGTGCCGGCACTGCTGGAGGAAATCGTCCGGCGGGTGCCGCCGCCCACCGGCGATCCCGACGCGCCGCTCCGCGCGCTGATCTTCGATTCGTACTTCGACCGCTACCGCGGCGCCATTCCCAGCATCCGGATCGTGGATGGCACCATCACGCCGGGCATGACCATCGCCTTCGGGGCACATCCCGAGGACACCCATGTGGTGGATGAAGTGGGCTACATGCAGCTGGGCCAGCGCAGCACCGACCGGCTGGAGGCGGGCGAGGTCGGCTACCTGGCCGCGAGTCTCCGCGACGTGCGCGATGCCCGGGTGGGCGATACGGTGCTCGACGCCAAGCGCCGGGCCACCACGCTGCTCCCCGGCTATCGCGACGTCAAGTCGATGGTCTTTGCCGGCATCTACCCCACTGACTCTGACCAGTATGAATCGCTGCGCGACGCGCTGGAGCGGTTGCGGCTCAACGATGCCTCGCTGCAGTACCTGCCCGAGTCGTCCACCGCGCTCGGCTTCGGCTTCCGCTGCGGGTTCCTGGGCCTGCTGCATCTCGACATCGTGCAGGAGCGGCTGGAGCGGGAGTTCGACCTCAACCTCATCACCACCGTCCCCACGGTGGAGTACCACGTCTACCGCACCGACGGCACCCTGCAGGTGCTCGAGAACCCGACCGAGCTCCCCGATCCATCCGAGATCAGCCGGATCGAGGAGCCCTATGTGAAGGCCCGCATCATGGCCCCGGCCGACTACATCGGCGGGATCATGAAGCTGGGGCAGGAACGCCGCGGCGTCTACAACGGGATGCACTACATTGATACGTCGCGGGTGGAGTTCGATTTCGAGTTCCCGCTGGGCGAGATCGTGCTCGACTTCTACGACCGGCTCAAGTCGCTGAGCAAGGGCTACGCGTCGCTCGACTACGAGATGTCGGGCTATCGCGAGGCCGACCTGGTGAAGCTCGACATGCTCATCAACGGCGACCAGATTGACGCCTTCAGCGTCATCATCCATCGCGACAAGGCGTACGAGTGGGGCCGCAAGGTGGCGGAGAAGCTCAAGGAGCTGATTCCCCGCCAGCTCTTTGCCGTGGCCATCCAGGCGACGATCGGCAACAAGGTGATTGCCCGCGAGACGATCAGCGCCTTCCGCAAGGACGTGCTGGCCAAGTGTTACGGTGGCGATGTGAGCCGCAAGCGCAAGCTCCTCGAGAAGCAGAAGGAGGGGAAGAAGCGCATGAAGCAGATCGGCGCCATCGAGATTCCGCAGGAAGCCTTCCTGGCTGTCCTGCAGGTGGACTGATCGCCCCACGTCCGGAGGCCGCCTTGCGGCTTGTGCTCGGCATCGACATCGGCGGCACCACATTCACCATCGGGGCCATCAGCACCGAGGGCCGGCGCATAGGCGCGCTCCACGAGGAGCCGACCAATCCGCAGGAGGGTGCCGATGGCGTGCTGCACCGTATTGCCAACGCGGGCCGAAGTGTCATGGAGGCGGTGCGGCGCGCCGAGCCCGGCGCCGAGTTCATCGGCATCGGCGCGGGCGCGCCGGGGCCGCTCGACGCCGAGGCGGGGGTCGTTTTGCTCACGCCCAACCTGGGCTGGGTCAATTATCCCTTGCGCGACCGCCTGCAGGCGGCGCTGGGACTGCCCACCGTCATTGACAACGACGCCAACTGCGCCGTGCTGGGCGAATGGTGGCAGGGCGCGGCACAGGGCACGCAGCACGCCATCGGTTTCACCATCGGGACAGGAATCGGCGGTGGGATCATCGTGGACGGGAAGCTGTACCACGGCGCGTCCGGCTGCGCCGGCGAAATCGGCCACACCACCATCGAAGCCAACGGCCGCCACTGCGCCTGCGGCAACTACGGCTGCCTCGAGGCCTACGCCTCCGGACTCGCCATCGCGCGCCGCGCAGTGGAGGCCATCGAGTCGGGCGAAGTCACCACCCTGCTCCAGCGGGCCGGCGGCGACCCTGGCCGCATCACGGCGCGCACCGTCTACGACGCCGCGCATGAGGGCGATGAGCTGGCGCGCGAGCTGGTGCACGAGACCGCGCAGTTCCTGGGTGCCGGCGTGGCCAACCTGGTCAACGTGTTCAATCCGGAAGTGGTGGTAGTCTGCGGCGGGGTGACCCGCGCGGGCGACCTGCTCTTTGTGCCGCTCCGCCGTGAGGTGAGCCGCCGAGCGTTCAAGCCGGCGGTGCAGGCAGTGCGGATCGTGGCGCAGCAGCTGGAGGCGCCGGGCGTGTTCGGGGCGGCGCGGGTGTTTGTGGAGCGGGCGGGATGAGGGAAGTCGCATGTCGCAGGTCGCAGGTCGCAAGCTGGATGATGCCGAGCTCGCGACATGCGACTTGCGACCTGCGACACCCACCCACTGCCGAGTCCATCCCATGCGCCGCATAGGCGTCATCGGCTCCCTCGTCTGGGACACCATCCACGGGCGGGATCCGGCCGCGCCGCCAGTGGAGGAGTGGGGCGGGATTGCCTACGCGCTGGCGGGCCTCGACGCGAGCCTCGATGACGGCTGGCAGATCGTGCCGCTCATCAAGGTGGGCCGGGACCTGGCGCGCGAGGCGGCGGAACTCTATCGCACCCTCTCGCACCTGGCGCCGGGGACGCGTCCCATCGAGGCGGATGTTCCCAACAACCGGGTCGAGCTGCGCTACGAGCAGGCGGTGCGGCGCTGCGAGCGGATGTCGGGCGGCGTGCCCGGCTGGACCTGGCCCGAGCTGGGCCCACTGGTGGCCGACCTCGACGCGTTGTATGTCAATTTCATCTCGGGCTTTGAACTTTGCCTCGGCACCGCGCAGGCGCTGCGGCGTGGATTCGCCAAACCGATCTACGCCGACCTGCACAGTCTCTTTCTCGGCATGCACCAGGACGGCATCAGGCAGATCCGGCCGCTGCCCGATGCGCCCTCCTGGTTCGAGTGCTTTGACGTGGTCCAACTGAACGAGGACGAGATGCGCCAGCTCTCGGATGAGCCCCTCGGCGTCGCGGCCCACGCGCTGGCCCGCGGTACCCGCGCCCTGCTGGTAACCCTGGGCGCGCGCGGCGTCGCCTACGTCGCCGATCCGGCATTTGACGGCTTCGGCCGGACGGGACCGGGCGGCGCCATCCGCACCGCCCGGCTGGCGCCACCGGCCGTGGACGCGGTAGACCCCACCGGCTGCGGTGACGTGCTGGGCGCCGCCACGATGGGCCGCCTCGTCTCCGGGGACTCGCTGGAGGCGGCCATTGCTCACGCAAACCGGCTCGCGGCCCGCAACGCCACGCTGCGCGGGGCGAGCGCACTCGCGCCGCTCCTCCGCGGCGCACTGGTGGGCGTGTGACACGCGTGGTGCAGGTGCCGGCCAGCTTCGACGACCGAAGCTTCGACCAGTTCGCCGAGGCGTGCGGCGAGTGGCCGCCGGATGCGCGGCTGCTCATCGATGCGCGGCAGACGCAGTGGTTTTCGCCCTATGGGCTGGTGGGACTCCTCACCGCAGGCCAGGCACTCAAGGATGCCGGCCTGCCGCAACCGCTCTTCACGGCGCCGCAGAGCGACGACGTCAAGCGCTACCTGGCGCGGACCGGGTTCTTTGCCCACGCGGAGGGGCTGTTCGAGATCCACGGCCGGGTGCCGAGGGCCGCCACGGGCCCGACCGACGCCCTGCTCGACATCCGGGCCATCAGGGCCATGAAGGACGTGCACGAAGCGGTCCGGGGCGTGTCGGACAATGCCACCCGGATCCTGGTGGAGCAGCTCGGCATCAATCCCAAGGAAACCTACGGGTTCGGGATGGCGCTTTCGGAGGCATGCCAGAATATTGTGGAGCATGCCGGCGCGGCCGGCTGGGTGGCGGTGCAGAGCTACACCTGGCGACGGCGGCTGGGCCGGCGGGTGGTGGTCATTGCGGTCAGTGACAGCGGCGTGGGCTTCCGGCACTCCCTGGAGGCCACGCATGCCCGGCAGTACGGAGAGCGCTGGGGCGATGGCGCTGCCATCGAGGCGGCGCTGATCCAGAATGTCAGCCGCTTCCGCGATCCTGGTCGTGGCCAGGGCCTCGCCTTCATCAAGCGGTTCATTCACCAGTGGAACGGCAAGATCTCGATCCGCAGCGGCACAGCCCGGCTGTCGATCGTCCCCGACTGGGATGATGATGCCCCGCTGGCCGAGCACCTGCCCCGGTTTCCCGGCGCGCAGGTGCAGATAACCATCCCGGCACCCGGAGCTGCCGCGTCATGATCCAGACCATCCGCCTGCATCATCTGCTCCGCGAGTCGCCCTCGGGCGACTCACGCTGCCTGGTGACCAGACCCACCGGGGCCGCCGTGCGGAACAGCATCGAGCGGGCACTGGAAGCGAGCCCGTGTGTCACCGTCTTCCTGGACTTCACCGAGGTGGACCTGCTGGACCTGAGCTGCGCCGACGAGGTGGTGGCCAAGTTTCTGCTCGGTGCCCTGGCCAGCGAGTGCTACGTGGTCCTCAGCAACCTGCGGGAAGACCAGGTGGATGCCGTGGATCATGTGCTGCGCCATCATCGGCTGGCGGTGGCGTCGGTCCCCTGCGGCGATGGCGCGTCCGCCAGCCTGCTGGGGTGGGTGGACGAGGACACGCGGGCCGCCTTCAGCTCGGTGGTGGACATGGGGCCCACCACGGCCGAACTGCTCGCGGCTGACCTCAACTGGCCCTTTGATCGGGCGCAGCGCGCCCTTTCCACACTCGCCACTCGTCGGCTGGCGCGCGCCGAGCATGGCGCGTTCTATCCCCTGCCGCTCCGATGACGCGCCGCCGGCTCGGACTCTCCAGCACGGCGGTGCACGGTGCCGCCGCCCGGCACGCCGACTGGGCACCGGTCGTTCCCGCCATCGTCCAGAGCTCCACCTTTGCCAGTCCAGTGGGCAGCGACGAGGAAGTCCTCTACACCCGCTATGGCAACAACCCGAACCAGGTGAGCCTGGCGCGGAAGTACGCCCTGCTCGAAGGCGCCGATGACGCACTTTTTGTTGCGAGCGGCATGGGAGCCACCGCACTGGCGCATCTCGCCGTGCTGCGGCCCGGCGACCACCTGATCTCCAGCGCCTGGATCTACGGCGGCACCCGCAAGCTGTTCGACGAGGAATTCGGGCGGTTCGGGATCGACGTGACTTACGTGGAGCCGGACCAGCCCCGCAACTGGCGCCGCTCCATGAAGAAGCACACCCGCGCCATCTTCATCGAGACACCCACCAATCCCACCATGCGCGTGCTGGACGTGGACGCCGTGGCGCAGGCGGCGCGGGAGCATGGGTTGGCCCTGCTGGTGGACGCGACCTTCGCGAGTCCCATCAACTTCCGCCCCATCGAGCACGGGGCGGACGTCGTCATCTCCAGCGCGACCAAGTACCTCAACGGCCACAGCGACGTCATCGCGGGCGCCGTGGCCGGCACCAGCTCGTTCATCGACGAAATGACCCGGCTCATGCGGCTCTGGGGCCAGGCCATCGA
>DASSTP010000067.1:0-7744 GCA_035707845.1 Gemmatimonadales bacterium
GCGCGTTCGAGCAGTGCCATGGCCTGGTCCGCGGCACCGAGCGCGGCGTATCCCATGGCCAGGATTTCCAGTCGCATGTAGTGCTGCCTGGACTCCTCCTCCAGCCGCGCCATGATCGCCTCGCCTTCCTCACGCTGGCCCAATGCCGCCAGCGCCCGGACGATCATCGCGTCGTAGGAGCGGACCGACTTTTCCAGCGCCTGCGCACGCCGAAACCACTCCAATGCCGCCGCGGGGTCGCCCTTGGCCAGATGCGCCGCACCGATGTAGTGAGGCGCGCGCAACCAGACTTCATCCATTTCCAGGGCGCGGTGCCCTTGCGCAATGGCGCCGTCGTAGTCGCCAGCGTAGAGCAGGAATCGGGAGAGCCACTCGCAGTAATGCACCGACAGTGGGTCGAGCTTGAGCGCTGAGGCCATCGTGTCTATGGCCTCGTGCAGCCGGCCCACCAGCGGCAGCGCCGTGCCCCGGACGTAGTGCGCCTCGGCATAGCTCGGGCTCAGTGTCACTGCCCGGTCGAGCTGGGACTCGGCGCCGGCAAAATCCCACTCGTGCCAGCAGAGCACCTTGCCGATGGAGGTCATGGCCTCCGCCAGTTCAGGGTCGCGCTGAAGCGCGCGTTCCGCCGCAATCTTGGCGCGCGGATAGGCCTCGTCCGGAGCCACCCAGTCATCGGCCAGGTTGCACCAGACGTCGGCAATCCCGGCATACGCGCGGGCAAACCCCGGATCCTCGATCAGCGCATGCTGAAAGAGGTCGAGTGCCTTGCGGAGCGCCGGCTCTGACAGCTTGGCGAAGAAGAAGCGCCCCTTCAGGTACTTGGTGTACGCTTCGAGATTATTCGTCGGTGCCACGACCTGCCCTGCATCCTCGGTCAACCGGAGCTTGAGCGCCTCGACGATGGCCCGCGATATCTCGTCCTGCACGGCGAACACATCTTCCATCTGCCGGTCGTACGTCTCATTCCAGAGATGGTAGCCGTTCTCGACACTGATCAGCTGCGCGGTAATCCGCAGCCGGTTGCCCACCTTGCGGACGCTTCCTTCCAGCACTGAGCCCACGCCCAGTTTCTCGCCGATCTGCCTGACGTCCACTTCCTTGCCCTTGAAGGCAAATGAGCTGGTGCGCGAGGCCACCTGCATGGCGGGCACCTTGGCTAGCGCGTTGATGATCTCCTCGGTCATGCCGTCGGCGAAGTACTCGTTTTCCGGGTCGGCGCTCATGTTGGAGAGTGGGAGGACGGCGATGGCCCGCGGATTGGCGCGCCCCGAATCGCTCGCCGCCTGCGAGCCGCTGCCAGCACTCTGTAGCTGGACCTCCCGCAGCGCTGCCGCGAATTCGGCCGCGGTGGCAAACCGATCCACTGGCGTGCGCGCCAGCGCCCGGGTCACCGCGCTGTCCACGGCTTCCGGTACGTCGCGGGTGGTGCGCACCTTGGGGATCGGCGAGACGAAGCGCTTCGCGATGATGGCCTGCGCGGAGATGCCGGTGAAGGGCGGCTCGCCGGCGAGCATTTCATAGAGCACGCAGCCGAGCGAGTAGAGGTCACTCCGGCCGTCGGTGCCGAGTTCGCCGGCTGCCTGTTCCGGGCTCATGTAGGCGGGCGTGCCAAGGGACAAGCCGGTCTGCGTCAGCGAGGCGCCGTCGCTGCTGAGCGCCTTCCCGATGCCGAAGTCGGCGACCATGGCCGCGTCCTCGTGCAGCAGGATGTTCTCCGGCTTGATGTCGCGATGCACCACGTTGTGGCGGTGGGCGTAATCGAGCGCCGAGGCAACCTCGCGCGTGATCCGCAACGCGTCAGTCAGGGAAAGCTGGCGCTCCTTGTCGAGGCGTTCCCGCAAGGAGCGGCCTTCCATGCTGGGCATGACATAGAAAAGGAGGCCATCGGCCTCTCCCGAATCGAAGACCGGCAGGATGTGCGGATGGGTGAGCCCCGCGGCAAGCTTGATCTCGCGCAGGAACCGCTCGGCGCCGATTTCCGCCGAAATTTCGGGCTTGAGCACCTTGAGCGCCACTTCGCGGTCGTGCCGGAGGTCGTGGGCAAGATACACCACCGCCATCCCGCCCTGGCCGAGCTCCCGGTCAAGCGAGTATCGCGAAGTCAGGCCGCTGGCAAGACGGCTTCGGAGGTCAGACATGGAGACGCCTGAATATGCACCGCTTTCGAGTGGCGCGCGACGGGGCGGGGGACGTGACTACATTTCGCGCTCAGCGCCGAGCGCCCGACGCCCCACGCAGAGGAGTCCCGATGTCCTCAGTCGACCGACCACTTACCGGTGATGTGCTCGCCTTCACGCTCGCCGAGGAGATCCGCCACCTGCGGGAGAGCCTGAGTGATGCCCCGGCCCGCTCGGCGCGCACATTGGTGAAGGAAGGCCCCCAGGGCCCCGTCAGCATGACGCTTGTAGGCCTCAAGCCCGGCGGGGAGATGCGGGAGCACGAGGCGCGCGGCCCGGTGACGTTGCAGGTGCTGGAGGGCGCTGTCGTGCTCGATACCAGCGACAAGTCCGTGGAGCTCAAGGCGGGGATGGTGGCGGCCCTGGGCCCGGGCATCCGGCACGCCGTCCGCTCGGCCGACGGCGCCATCTTCCTGCTCACGGTAACCGCCACGAGTCATAGCGGGGCGGCATTTGGAAAGAAGGCGTAGGGCGTAGGGCGTGCGGCATGAGGAGTCGCGAGTCACGAGCGCCTCATGCCTTACGCCTCAACCCTGTGCCTTTATAGTCCAACCTGTTATATTCCCATCACATACGGCCCTGACTTCACGCTGGAGATGAAGTGAACGTTCTGCCCATTGGCCTTCACCGGACCCGGGTTTCCGAGATGCGGGATTGCCGGGCGCGCCGCCCTGTCGGTGCGCCCTCCCCGCGGTCTCTGCGCCCAGGCCCGTCGTCCGTCGCCGTGCCGTAGCCGCTCCTTCGGCTCCGGTCGTTTGCGATCATCGCCCCGCCTGCGCGTTGCCGGCGGGGCGTTCGATTTCGGCCACCCGTTCGGGTGGCCCGCTCACGACCTGAGTCTGGAGGAGAATCATGGAAGTACGTCGCGGCATCGATCCGATCCGATTCCACCTGCTGAGCGAAGGGAGGCCGGTCGGAACCCTCTTGGCGGGGCCCGATGGGATCCTGACGGCGCAGTTCATCGGGTTTCCCACCAGTGCGCTTGCCGAGCGCGCCGGCTGGCTGGTACGGAGCGCACGCACGTCGGCCGAGCTGGCTCGCGCCCGCGCGGGTGATGGCACGCGGTTCCTCGCACGCGATGAGGACATCGCGCGCCTGGAGTACGACGCCGAGCGGGGGACCTGGTCGGTGGCTATGCCGGTCGCCCCGGTCAGCACGCCGGATGTGTTTACTCTGGCCAGTGTCCGGCGCATGTGGGAGGCCATCCGGCGTGCCGGGCTGGGGCGGCAGATGGCGCAGTGGGCCATGCCGGGCAGTGCGGCAGTGGCGGGAGGTGTGTCATGACGCCGGACCATCTCACACCCGATGAACTGCACGAGCTGTGGAACGAGCTGCGGGTGGAACTGGAACGGATCGGCGGCCGCTCAGCATGGGCGTACGCGGGTATCCCTTCGTCGGACCTTCGCTCGCCGTGGAAGTCTTCCGCGGCCGATCCGCTGCAGGCGCGGCAGGCTGGCGCGCCCGAGCGATTGCTCCGGTTGCTCGAAGCGCTGAGCCGGATGCGAACGGGGAAGTACGGCGTCTGCCAGGGATGCCGGAACCCGATCCCGTATACTCGGCTGCTTGCCATCCCGGAGACGCTCGCATGCGTCAATTGCAGCGCCGCCGGCGCGGTACGGTGAAGCGGAGCTCGAGGGGTCAGGCGCATGGCTTGACCCCTCGACCTCTACGACCCTGATTGCTGCGTGGTCAGGCGGGTCTCCAGGGTGCCAAAGGGAGTCGCGGCATGCACATCGTTCTGTTCACGCTCAGCCTCGCCGGGTGGGTCCAATCGGTTCCGCAGGCAACACCGGCACCGTCGGACACCGGCTTCCATCACATTCGATGGTACGAGGCGGCGGCAGCGGTTGGCGGCACCGCAGCGGTGATGCTGGTGGACCAGCCGGTGCAACGATTCATCCAGCGGCACCGGACAGGGGCCACCGATGACATTGCTGATGTCTTTCGACAGGGCGGTGCGGCACCCATCGCGCTCCTCGCGACCGGTGGCTTGACGCTTTCGGGCATCGTCGTGAAGGATGACAGGCTGCGCGATGACGGCCTCCGCGCCGGTGTGAGTATTGTGGTCGGCACGGTGGCGGCCGAAGCGCTCAAGTTCGGGCTCGGGCGCGGCAGGCCTGCCAGCTTTGCCAGCGCCAGCGACTTTCGCCCATTCACCGGCGAGCACGACACCCTTGGTGTCGAGTCGCGGGGGTCATTCCCGTCGGGCCACACCGTGGTCGCCTTCGCACTGGCGACGTCGTTGGCGGATGACATCCACCGCACCTCCGCCAGTGTCGCACTCTATGCCATTGCCACGGGCACCGGCCTCTCACGCCTGAATGATGACCGGCATTGGCTGAGCGATGTGGTGGGTGGCATGGTGATCGGCGTGACGAGTGCCCGGCTGGTAAGCGGACGCTGGCGGGTGTTCGGGCTGCGACCGCCGTCGCTACTGTTCACACCCGATTTCGTCGCGCTGCGCTGGCATCAGGCCCTCGGTCCCTGAGCCACCCATCAAGTCCTGCCCGTCCCTCCCCCACCCGTCCTGCTCACTGGCCTGCTCCTTGCTCGTTCCATCCCGCACCGGCATCATAGTCCCACCGATACCTGGAGACCTCTGTGGCAACCGAGCTGCTGGTCGGCAGTCCGATCGTCAGGCAGATGGGCAATGCCTTGCGCGCCAGCGCCAGCGTGGATGGCACCGAAGCCTGGTTCGAGAGCGAGGACATTCCCCTCGGGCCCTCGAGCGAGGCCTTCGCGTCCGCATTCCTGCTGGCCGCAGCGGATGCGAGGCGCCGCCTGGCCGTATCGGAGCCGGTTGCGGCGGACTGGGCCGGCGGTGCCGCGCAGGTGCTGGAGACGGCGCATCGCTGGTGGGGCTACCCCCGGCTGTGGCCCCGGCTCGACACGCGGCCCGTCGCGAGCGGGCCACAGCGGGGAGGTGAGCGCCGCGGGCTCTGCTTTACCGGCGGGGTCGATTCGTTCTTTTCCCTCCTCGTGTGCGGCGGGCCCATCCAGTACCTGATCCATGCCCACGGCTTCGACGTTCGGCTGGAGGACGAACACCGAGCCGCCGGCATGGCAGCAAGATTTCGAGAAATCGCTGAAGCGACGTCTACCCGCCTGGTGACCATTCGCACCAACTTGCGCACCCATCCCGCCTTCGCCCCGGTTCCATGGCCGCGAACGCACGGCGGCGCGCTCGCCGCGCTTGGTCATCTGTGCGCGGGCACAATCGATACTCTGGTCATCTCTTCCTCCGGCACCTACGCCGCGCCCAAGCCCTGGGGATCCCACTGGGAACTCGATCCCTGCTGGAGTGGGGCGGGGCTCAGCATCGAGCATGTCGGCGCCGAGTACAGCCGTAACGCCAAGCTGCGGCTGATCGCCCACTCGCCGCTGGTGCGCCGGCACCTGCATGTCTGCTGGGAGCACCGGGACGATCGACTCAACTGCTCGCGCTGCGAGAAGTGCCTGCGCACCCGATCGGTGCTGGCCGGGCTGGGCGTGCTGCAGGATTTCGCCGTGCTTGACGGGCCGGAAACGCTGGCAGCCGACCTCGACGCGCTGCCCTGCGTGACGGTGCCATCGCGCTGGCGACGCTACCGGGAGGCGCTCGCCGACGGGGGATTGTCGCGCGACGTCAGTCGTGCCATCGAACGCCTGCTCGTGCGGAGCCGCACCCATCTCTGGCGCCGCCGCATCGGGGCGTTGAGTCAGCCCGCGCGCGCGGTGATCCGCCGGCTCACGCCCAGGCCGGGCTCGGTCCGGGTCATAAACCCGCCGCAATGAGTGAGTTGGTGATCCGCCCGCCGGCGCTCAGCGAGATGCCGGCTGTCTTTGCCGTGCTCGCGGAATATCGGGTCCATCTCTTCGGCACCGGCGCGCTCGCCGACCCGGATTTTCCCGCCGACGCGCTCCTGTCGCTGCGCAATGGCATCGTGGACGTGGACCTCGCGGCCCGCGCGCTGGTGGCGGTGCATCAGGGATCGGTGGCCGGATTCTGCTGCTGGAGCTGGCTCGATGCTCCGGCGCGCGAGGCGAAGACCGTCCTGATCAGTGTCCGGCAATCGTGCCGCGGCAGCGGCATCGGCGCGGCCCTGCAGCGGGCGCGGATGGAGGCGATGTGGGCCGCCGGCGCGCGGAGTATTCACACCTGGAGCGACGACCCCTCGGCCATCGCATGGTACCAGCGCCACTTTGGTTATGTGGTGCTGGCCGAGGAACCGATCCGGCACGCACTCCATCGCTTCCACCTGGGCGAACGCTCGTGGTGGGCGGTGCATCGTGGCTTTCCCGAACGGGCATCACTGACGCACCTGGTCACGAGTCAGGAAAGGAGCGTCGAAGCATGAGCGGACCCGTAACGAGCCCCGCCATCATCAATTTCTGTCCTACCGGCATGGTCCCGACCAGGGCGATGACGCCGCACGCGCCACTCACGCCGGCGGAAGTGGTGGCCGACGTGCTCGAGTGCGCCGAGGCCGGCGCCAACCTGGTGCACCTGCATGCTCGCGACGAAGCCGGTGTGCCTCATTATGACCGGGAGATCTATGCCCGGCAGATCGCCGGCATCAGGGAAGCGAGGCCCGACCTCACCATCTGCGTCTCGCTCAGCGGCCGCACCTTCGGCGCCCTGGAGCAGCGGGCGGATCCGCTCGAGCTGCAGGGCGACCTGCGGCCCGACATGGGGAGTCTCACGCTCGCATCGCTGAACTTTCCCCAGCAGGCCAGCGTCAACGCGCCCGACATGGTTCGCCGCCTGGCCGAGCGAATGCAGGAGCGCGGCATCAAGCCGGAGCTGGAAGTCTTCGATGTCGGCATGGTCAACTTTGCCAACTACCTGATCGAGAAGGGCATTCTCACGCCGCCTTTCTACTTCAACATCCTGCTCGGCAACCTGGCCAGCGCGCAGGCGACGCCGGCGCAGCTCGCGGCCATCCTGAGCGCGCTGCCGCCGGATTCCATCTGGTGCCTCGCGGGCATCGGGCGTCAGCAGCTCACCGCCAACACGCTGGGACTGCTCTGGGGCGATGGCGTGCGTGTGGGTCTTGAAGACAATATCTGGCTCGACCGGCGGCGCAGCACGCTCGCCACGAACCGCGCGCTGGTGGAGCGGATCATTACGCTGGCAGGCATGCTGGAGCGCGAGATCGCCTCTTCCGCTCAGGTCCGGGCGCGGCTCGGGATCGGGCGCCTGCACTAAGCCGCTTGAGGGGGCAGGTAAGCGTCGCGGCCGCTTGGGTACCTCTCTGCCTGCTTCGACAAGCGGCATGCCCCGACGAGCGCTTCCTGCACATGCGGGCGCGCCTGCTTCATCGCAACCGGATGCCAGGCAGCGCAACCTCCCGACCCGGGCAACAGGTTCCCACAAAGACCCCAGTGTAGTTGGCCGTGCTCCCGAGTGATCGCCCAGCACGCCATCTGGCCGCGCACTGGCTGTGGGGCACCGGCTTGACAGGCCGCCCGTCGTCAGTACATTGCATGTATCGCCTACCGATATATCAGCAGTCGTTATACCGTGAGGGGTGCAGGAGGCGCGCAATGGGTAAGAGCGAAGGCACGGGGTGGAAGCCGGAGGCATA
>DASSTP010000068.1:0-3775 GCA_035707845.1 Gemmatimonadales bacterium
CGCGTGCTGGAGCGGAACCGCCCCGCCCCTCTTATCGACCTGCATTCGGCCAATCAGTACAACCCGAACGACGGCTTTGCGAGCAGCGCCAACCTGTACCTCGAGCACTTTCCCTACATCGACCGGCTCTGGTTTGGCGAGTATTTCGACTACGACTCACCGCCAGACTACTGGCTGGTGGAGATGTCCGGCATTCCGTTCGGCCTCATGGGTGAGATGCTGCAGGATGGCGGCAATCCGTGGCGCGGGATGCTGTTCGGCATGACTGCCCGGCTGCCGTGGGCGGGCGACCCGAGGCCGCTATGGAAAGAGTGGGACGCATTCGGCATTGCCCAGAGCCGGATGTTCGGGTGGTGGATGGATAACCCGCCGGTACGTACCGGGCGAAAGGACGTGCTTGCCACCGCCTATGTCAGGAATGGCAAGGCCCTCATTGCCGTGGCAAGCTGGGCCAGGGATACCGTACCCGTGACTCTCACCCTCGACTGGAAACGGCTAGATGTGCCCAGGACAGGGGCAACGCTCGTGGCGCACCCGATCGAGAAGTTCCAGGAGGCGGCGCGCTTCAGGCCGGGCGAGCCGATTCCGGTGGCGCCGGGCAAGGGATGGTTGCTGGAGCTAAGCGCTCGGCGCTAAGCGCTCAGCGCTCAGCTTCTACCTCAACCTCTCCCGCTCGCTCGCCATGGCGGCAACGACGTTACCCACGTGTGTGATGACGCCGAGCGTGTTCACCGTACGTTCTGGACTGTTGAGCAGGACGAGCAGCCGGCCGTCCGAGGCGATGTCGTGGTTCCAGGCAAAGGTCGAGAGAAACGGCCCCTCGGCGAAGAGCGTTGCCCGTCCTGCGTGGAAGCCATCCGAGGTCGAGATCGGCACCCGGTAGTACCGTCCCGCCCAGCGGAAGATCAGCCCGGTGCCGTCCGGCGTCCACACCGGCATGTTGCCCTGGTCCGTCACCTGATAAATGGCGCCAGTGGGTGGCACCGGCGAGACCGCCACCGATCCATCCACACCGCTCCACGCGATCCAGCGCCCATCACGCGAAAAGCTCGATGAGTACCCGCGAGCAGGCACCGGGATCCGGGTCGTGTCAGCGCCAAGAGAGCGCAGGAAGATGTTCCCGGAAATCCAGTCGTTGAAGACCATCTGCGAGCCATCGGGCGCGACGCTCAGGTAGGAAGCGCCCGGCAGCTGGATGTCCCGGAACTGGCCCGTGGCAAGTGACTGGATCCGGACACCATGATTGATGAACCGCACTGGATCCCACAGTCCGATCATCAGTTCGCGGCCGTTGGGCAGCCAGGAGGCCGGATACGTCCGGTAGTTGCCGGGCACGTCCACCGTGCGCCGCACGCCCGTGGCGAGATTCATCAGCAGGACTTCCCACCCGCCGATGGCCTTGCGCACCTGCACCGCCAGCGTGGTCCCGTCCGGTGAGAGGCGCGGCTGGGTGTAGGCATCGCGCGGGAACGGCAACGTGTCCCTGCGGCCATCGGCGCCGACGAATGCGATATTCGCGTAGAGCTGATTGTTTCCGGGCGCGTACACCAGCGTGCCGTCCGATCCCACGGCATACTCCGCGTAGCCAAATCCTGCCTCGATTCGCATCCCCGAAAGCACTGGCAGCGGCTCACCCGTGGTACGCCGTTGCTTCGGGTCGAAAGGCATGGCCATCAGCAGGCCGTCACCTGCCCCGTAGAGGAGATAGCCGGAGGGAAGCCACTGCGGGCTGCTGCCGAAGAGCAGCTCCTCCTTGCCCACCGAATCGAGCGGCAGCACGCCTCGCCGGGTGATCGCAAGCTGCTCACCGGTCTCAAGCGACAGCAGCGCCAGCTGCCCCGAACCGAACTGTCCCGCCACCCATCCGCGAACCGGCAGGGCGGCGGGCGTGCCAAACTGGACTGGCAGGCGCACGGTCGAGTCCGCACCGGTGCCGGCCGCGGAAATCCAGTGCAGGTCGAAGCCTTCGTTCTGCAGGACCATGATCCGGTCGGGTGAAGTCCAGAGCGCGCCGGTGAGGCGGTTCACCGGGGCGAGTGTGACTGGAGACCCACCGGACACGGGCACCTTGCGGAGCACGCCGTTGGCGAAATAGCCGATCCACTGGCCGTCCGGCGAGAAGAACGGATGATACGCGCCTTCGGTCTCGGGAAGCACGGTCACTGTTCCGAGCGCCATGTCCCGTACGGCAAGCACGCTCGTCGAGCCGCGGCTGGTGACGTAGGCGAGACGGTCCCCTGCGGGCGAAAGCGCGATTGTGGAATGTGGTCCGGCCGTGGAGGTGCCACCCGGCAGCGCGATCGGGACTGAATCGGGGAGCTCGACGTTCCAGCGGCGCAGCTCTGCCGCTGGCGCGTGCCGCATTCTGGCCGCCAGCCCGAGGCTCAACAGGCCCCCGGCCAGAATCCCACCCGCGAGCCAGGCCAGCTGGTGCCCCGGTACCAGCGTTCGGCTCTTCCCGCGCCGACCCATGCGTTGGTCCTGCAATGCGGCGACGAATTCCGCTCCATTGGGGAAGCGGTCGGCCGGCAGGGGCGACATCGCACGGTGGATGGCCGTCGAGACCGATTCGCCCACCGCCGGGCGAACATCGTCGAGCGGCTGGGGCTTGCCAATCAGCACGGCGGCGACGATGGCCTGGACGGAGGCGCCGGTAAACGGCGGCGCTCCCGCCAGCGCTTCATACGCGACGCATGCCAGCGAATAAAGGTCGCAGCGCGCATCCAGTGCTCGCTCCCCCGACATCTGTTCCGGGCTCATGTAGCTCGGCGTGCCAATCGACAATCCAGTCTGGGTGAGACGGCGCGAGCCGGCATTGCTGACGGCGAGGGCGATCCCGAAGTCGGACAGCATCGGCTGTCCAGCATGCAGCAGGATGTTCTCCGGCTTGATGTCTCGGTGCAGCACGCCCTGCCGGTGCGCGTAGTCGAGCGCGCCGGCGAGCGCCGTCACCATGGAGATCGCTTCCGGAACGGGGAGCTCCCGCTCCTGCCGCAGCCGGTCCCGGAGCGAACCACCCTGCACCAGCGGCATCACGTAGTACAGCAGCTCGTCCGCGGCGCCGGAGTCGTAGAGCGGCAGGATATGCGGGTGCTGGAGGCGGGCGGTAACCTGGATTTCCTGCAGGAACCTGCCGGAGCCGAGCATGGCCGAGAGCTCGGGGCGGAGCACCTTGACGGCTACCTGGCGGCCATGCCGGATGTCGGTGGCTTCGTAAACGGTCGCCATGCCGCCCTCGCCAAGGCGATGGCCAATCTCATACCGGCCGCTCAGCGCAACGCCGAGCCGCTCGCCGATGCTGTGGTCGGGGGTATCCTCAGGCATCGTTCACCATCCTGGCTGGTCCTGCGCCGTGCGTCAGTCCATCCGATCGGTTTCGCCTGCCCAGATCAGTGGCACCAGCTTGAGCAGGCCGAGCCCGCTGACCACGAATCCGGCAATCCAGAAAAGGGCAATACTGAAGCGGCCGTAGAGCAGGCTGCCGGTGCCGAACAGCGCCGAGTAGATGAAGACGCAACCAAGCACCCAGCCCAGGGCCGCATTGGCAAGCGAATCGGGCCTGGCCGCCACCCCGGCATCGCGCCGGATGTCGCGCCAGCCCGGCCCGGAGGGCCGCACGGTCTGGTAGAACGTGATGAGGACGGACCGGTCGGTGGGCCTGGTTACCAGCGCGGTGATGATCCAGGCCACGCTGGTGATACTCACCGTCGCGAGCAACACCGTGGTGGATTCGATGGCCATTCCGTTTTTCTGCAGAACGAAGAACAGCGTCGCG
>DASSTP010000069.1:0-21146 GCA_035707845.1 Gemmatimonadales bacterium
GGCTCGACATGGGCATCGTCAATGCCGGCCAGCTCGCCGTGTATGACGAGATCGAGCCCGGGCTCCTGGGCCGGGTGGAAGACCTGGTGCTCAACCGCCGGCCGGATGCCACCGAGCGGCTGCTGGAAATCGCAGACTCGGCGGCGTCGAAGGTCGCGGGCAGTGGTCCCGACCTTGCCTGGCGCGCCTTGCCGGTGGCGGAGCGCATCCGCCATGCCTTGGTGGAAGGGATCACCGACTACATCGTGGACGACACCGAGGAAGCCCGCCTCGCCGCCACCCGCCCGCTCGACGTGATCGAGGGTCCGCTGATGGACGGCATGAACGTCGTGGGCGACCTCTTTGGCGCGGGGAAGATGTTCCTGCCGCAGGTGGTAAAGAGCGCCCGCGTGATGAAGCGCGCGGTGGCGCACCTGCTGCCCTACATGGAGGCGGAAAAGTCGGGCGAGGTGCAGGCCAAGGGGAAGATCCTCATGGCCACCGTGAAGGGCGACGTGCACGACATCGGCAAGAACATCGTGGGCGTCGTGCTGCAGTGCAATAACTACGAGGTGATCGACCTCGGCGTGATGGTGCCTGCCGCGAAGATCCTGGAGACAGCCGTCAAGGAGCAGGTGGACATCATCGGGCTCTCCGGGCTCATCACGCCGTCGCTGGAGGAGATGGCCTTCGTGGCGAGCGAGATGGAGCGTGAGGAATTCTCGCTTCCGCTCCTGATCGGCGGCGCCACTACCTCGCGCGCGCATACGGCGGTCAAGATCGAGCCGGCCTATCAGCGCGGCCCCACGGTGCACGTTGCCGATGCATCCCGTGCCGTCGGCGTGGTCGGCAGTCTCCTGAGCCCCGAGCATCGCGCGGACTATGCAACGCAAGTGCGTGAGGAGTATCGCACGCTCCGCGAGGAGCGCGCGAGCCGCCGAGCCGCCGAGCCGCGCGTCACGATCGGGGAAGCGCGCGCCAACCGGCTCACGCCCGACTGGTCCCGCGCCGCACCGAAGCCAACGTTCCTCGGCGTGCGCCACCTGGAGAACTATCCGCTCGCCGAGCTGGTGGAGCGGATTGACTGGACCCCGTTCTTCCAGTCATGGGAAATGCGCGGGCACTATCCCGACATCCTGAAGGATCCCGTCCAGGGCAAGGCCGCCACCCAGCTCTTCGACGATGCGCAGGCAGTCCTGCGCTCGCTGGTGAAGGGCGGACGGCTGCGTGCTGCTGCCGCCTTCGGCTTCTTCCCCGCGGCCGCCCGTGGTGACGACATCGCCCTCCGGGTCAACGGCACCGAGATGGTGGCACGCACGCTGCGCCAGCAGATGCAGAAGGGCAGCGGGCGATTCAACCTGGCGCTCAGCGATTTCGTGGCGCCCGAGGAACTGGGCACTCCGGACTATGTGGGCCTTTTCGCGGTGACGGCGGGGCTGGGCGCAGCGGAGCTCATCGCGGAACGCCGCGCGGAGCACGACGACTACAACGCCATCCTCATCGAGGCGCTGGCCGATCGTCTGGCCGAGGCGTTCGCGGAGCGGCTGCACGAGCGGGTACGGAAGGAATTCTGGGGCTACGCGGCGGATGAGCAGCTCGACAACAACGCGCTCATTCACGAGCAGTACCAGGGCATCCGGCCGGCGCCCGGCTACCCTGCCTGCCCCGACCACACCGAGAAGCAACTGATCTTCGAGCTGCTGGATGCGCCGGCGGTGGGCATTACGCTCACCGAAAGCTGCGCCATGCAGCCGGGCGCGTCGGTGAGCGGCTTCTACTTCTGGCGGCCCGAGTCACAATACTTTGGCCTGGGCCGGATTGGCCAGGACCAGGTGGCCGACTATGCCGCACGCAAGGGATGGCCGCTGGAGCTGGCGGAGCGGTGGCTCGCGCCCAACCTCGGGTACACCCGATGACACTTCGCGACCTGCTCGGGGACGGCCGAGTCCACGTGGTGGACGGCGCCATGGGCACCATGCTCTATTCCCGCGGCGTGTTCCTCAATGTCTGCTACGACGAGCTCAATCTTCGCCAGCCCGATCTTATCCGCGAGATCCATCGCGACTATGTGCGCGCGGGTGCTGAGCTCATCGAGACCAACACCTTTGGCGCCAACCCGCTCAAGCTGGCGGAATGCGGGCTGGGCAGCGAGACCGAGCTGATCAACTGCACCGCGGCCACCCTGGCGCGGGATGCTGCCGGCACGCGCGCACTGGTGCTTGGCGCCATCGGCCCACTCGGCGTGAGGGTGGAGCCCTTTGGCGAGCTGGGTCTCGATGAAGCACATGATGCTTTCGCCCGGCAAGTGAAGGGACTGCTCGAGGGCGGTGTGGACGGCTTCATCCTCGAGACGTTCAGCGACGTGTCGGAGATCGGCGCTGCAATCCGTGCGGTTCGCTCGCTGACAGACCTCCCCGTCATCGCCCAGATGACCATCGGGACCGACGGCCAGACCCATTATGGCACCGATCCCGCCACGTTCGGGCCCGAACTCGCTGCGCTCGGTGCCGATGCGGTGGGTGTCAACTGCTCGGTGGGACCGCACGGCGTGCTGGAAGCGGTGGAGCAACTGGCTGGCGTGGTGAACCTGCCGATCTCGGCGCAGCCCAACGCCGGCCTGCCCCGCGAAGTGGCCGACCGCAAGATCTACATGGCCAGCCCGGAGTACATGGCGGGCTATGCGCGCCGCATGGTCGAGGCGGGAGCCCGCCTGGTGGGCGGTTGCTGCGGCACCACGCCCGAGCACATCAAGGCGATCGCGAGCTTCGTGCAGAGCGTCTCGCCCCGCCACCGGCACACCACCGTGGCGCCGGTAGTGCAGGAAACGGTACGCAGCGCGCTGCCGTTGGCCGAACGTTCCGGGCTGGGCGCCCGGCTCGCCGCCGGGCAGTTCGTCACCACGGTGGAGATCGTGCCGCCGCGCGGGGTGGATCCGTCACCCATGCTGGCGCAGGTGCGTGAGCTCAAGGCGGCAGGCGTCAACGCCGTGAATGTGCCGGACGGGCCGAGGGCGCAGAGCCGGATGGGCGCGCTGCTCTCGGGGCTCCTCATCCAGCGCGAGGTGGGACTCGAGGCGGTGGTCCATTACGCCTGCAGGGACCGCAACCTCCTCGGCATGCTCTCTGACCTGCTTGGTGCCGCGGCGAGCGGGCTCAACAACCTGCTCATCATCACCGGCGATCCGCCCAAGATGGGCCCGTATCCGGACGCCACGGCGGTATTCGACATCGATTCGATCGGTCTCACCAACCTGGTGAGCCGCCTCAATCTCGGGCTCGATCCCGGCGGCAACGACCTGGGCAGCGCGACGAAGTTCGTCATTGGTGTCGGCGTCAATCCGGCGGCGCCCGACGCCGAGCGGGAAATGAGCCGGTTCGGCTGGAAGATGGATGCGGGGGCCGAGTTCGCGGTCACCCAGCCGGTCTTTGACCTGGAGCAGCTCGACAGGTTCCTGGCGCGAGTGGAGCCACTGGGAGTTCCCATCATTGCGGGCATCTGGCCACTGGTTTCCCTGCGCAACGCGGAGTTCCTGGCCAACGAGGTTCCCGGGGTCACGGTACCGGAGGCAGTGCTGACGCGGATGCGCCGTGCGAGCGAGCATGGCAAGGAAGCGGCGCTGGCCGAGGGCGTCACGATCGCGCGGGAGATGCTTGCAGCCGTACGCCAGCGAGTCGCCGGCGTCCAGGTCTCGGCGCCGCTCGGGCGGGTGCCGGTGGCGTTGGAGGTCTTGGGGACATAGGGCATGGGGCATGGGGCATGGGGCGTGAGGCATGGGGCGTGGGGCGTGGGGCGTGGGGCGTGGGGATCGAGCTACTGCTTTCCGCTCCCAGCTTCTAGCTTTCAGCTCTTAGCTTCTAGCTTTCAGCCCCAAGCCTCAAGCCCTACGCCCCACGCCCTTCTGGAGCCCGCGACATGCCGGATACCGCGACCCCCACCGCCACCCAGCCGCTGACGATGCTGTCCGAGGAAGAACTCATGTTCCGCGATGCGGTGCGCGAGTTTGCCGAGACTGTAGTGCGGCCGCACGTCGAGGAGATGGATGCCGCGGGGCAGTTCCGCAAGGACATCATCCCCAAGTTCTTCGAGATGGGACTCATGGGGATCGAGGTGCCGGAGCGGTGGGGCGGCGCCGACGGGACCATCTTCCTGGCCATGCTCGCCATCGAGGAGCTGGCCCGGGTGGACGCCTCGGCGGCGATCTACGTGGATGTCCACAACACCCTCGTCAACAATGCCATTCTCCGCTGGGCCAGCGACGAGCAGAAGGCCCGGCTCTTCCCCCGGCTCACCACCGAGCTGCTGGGCGCATTCGCCCTTTCCGAGCCCAACAGCGGCAGCGACGCGTTTGCGCTGGAAACCAGGGCGGAAGAGAAGAACGGGCATTGGGAGCTCACCGGCCGGAAGTTCTGGATCACCAATGGCGCCGAGGCCGGGCTCTTCATCGTCTTTGCCAACGCGGATTTCTCCAAGGGCTACAAGGGCATCACCGCCTTCCTGGTGGAGCGGGAATTCCCCGGGTTTTCCGTGGGCAAGAAGGAAAACAAGCTGGGCATCCGTGCCTCCAGCACCACCGAACTGATCCTGGAGCAGTGCCAGGTGCCGGCGGAAAACGTGATGGGTCCGGTGGGCCAGGGCTACAAGATCGCCATCGAGACGCTCAACGAGGGACGCATTGGCATCGGGGCCCAGATGCTGGGCGTGGCGCGCGGGGCGCTCGACGCCGCGACCGCGTATGTGAAGGAACGGAAGCAGTTTGGCAAGGCGATCGCGGACTTCCAGGGGGTGCAATTCCAGCTGGCCCAGATGGCCACCGACCTGGAAGCCAGCCGCCTCATGGTCTATAACGCCGCCCGGCTCAAGGACGCCGGCCAGCCGTTTGCCCAGGAGGCGGCGATGGCCAAGCTATTCAGCTCCCAGACCGCCGACCGGATCACCTCCCGTTGCCTGGAGCTCTTTGGCGGCTACGGGTATTCCAAGGAGTATCCGGCGGAGAAGTACTATCGCGATGCCAAGATCGGGACGATCTACGAAGGCACCAGCAACATGCAGCTGCAGACGATTGCGAAGGGGATGCTGAAGTAGGGCTTGGGGCTTGGGGCGTGGGGCTTGGGGCGTGGTGCTTAGGGCTTAGGGCTTAGGGCTTAGGGCGCGAAGGTAGCACGCGGCGTCATCGCGAGGGCGCTGTAGGGGCGGCCTGCGGCTGCCCTCCTCGCAATGACGGGTGGGCCGCTTCGGCTCGCCCTGCCCGCCCGCCTTGCTCGACCTGCCTTCCTGCTCGCCCTGTGGTGGCGCCGCCGCAGGTCCAGCCTTGGAACGTCGTTGCCCCGGTTGAGTTTACGCGTCGCCCTTGTCATCTTCGGGTGGTGCGGTGTTTGCACTCCGTATTGGCCGGTTCCCCCACCACCCTCCAGATCCATGGAACCGCTGGCGGACACGCTCCGCAGCCGGGAGGCTCGTCTGCATCGTGATTGAAAAGGTTTCCGCTGTCGTGACAACGACTTACCGCCTCCGGACAAGCCTCATGCTGGCCGGGGCCCTTGGTCTTGTCGGCCGGGCATTGCCTGCACAGCTGGCGCCAGAGCCCTTCCAGGATGTCCGGCAGAACATCGCGACATGGTGGGAATCCGCATCAAGGCTTGCACCCGGCCACTGGGGCATTGCCATCGCCGACCGCTCCGGTCGCATCATCTGGAGCAACAACGCCGACGATGAGCTCATCCCTGCTTCGACTGTCAAGCTGTTTACCACGGGCTTTGCCCGCAGCGTTCTTGGTGGTGACGCCCGCCGCGCGACCCGTGTGGTGGGCGAGGGCTACGTTGATTCCACGACCGGCACCTGGATCGGTGACTGGGCGCTCGAGCTGAATGGCGACGTGACCCTGGAGCGCGGCAGCGCGGTCGGGCCATCGCTGTTTGACCTTGCTTCCCAGCTTCGCCGGATGGGCGTCCGCCGGTTGAGCGGACCGCTCGATGTCACGAGCTCCACTGGCGTCGCCAACGCCGTCTGGCCCGACGTCTGGCCCACGCGGCATCGCGGCCATCTCTTCGCGCCACTGGTTGGACCCGTCACCCTCAATGAAAACGTCGTGACTTTCGTGGTCCGTCCCGGCGCCAAGGCGGGACAGCACGTGCGGCTGATGAGTGCAGAGCCGCTCGGCGTCGGCTCGCTGCTTCGCATCAGCGCCAAGACCGTGGCGGGCCGGCGGAATCGGCTGCGCCTGTCCGCCCAGTCGGACGGCTCCTGGCTGCTGAGCGGGACAATCGGCTCGCGCGCCGGGTCGCGCAGCTTTGCGGTGACCGCCCACAAGCCGGTGGCGGTCCTGCATGCGGTGTGGTCAGCGGCACTGGACCGGGCCGGCATCGACTGGCAGGAAAAGGGGCTCCCCGCCCCCAAGGCAAAGCAGGAGGAGCGGGTCCTCGCCGAGGTGACCTCGCCCACGCTCGACTCGGTGGCCAGTGAGGTGAACCGTCGCAGTCTCAATGTCGGCGCCGAACTGATCCTCCAGTGGGCGGCGGGCCGGGGACCGCAGGCGCCACAGGCGCTGGAAGATCACATCAGGAGCGTGGTGGGACCGGACGCCGAGGTCACCCTGGTGGATGGCAGCGGCCTCTCGGGACAGGACCGGGTCTCGCCATCCACCTTCGTCGAGTACCTGGCCAAGTTCCCGCTGACCCAGGGCGGGCGCGACTTTGCCCAGCTCCTGCCGGCCAACGGCACTGGAACCCTCAAGCGACTCAAGGCTGGCTTCCCCGACCAGGGCGTGGTGCGGGCCAAGACCGGCACCCTCAAGGACGTGGCGACGGTGACCGGTTACCTCGGCCGCCCCGAAGGTGTGCTGCTCGTGTCGCTCATGTACAACGGCCCCAGGCCATGGGTGGCCCGGCAGCAGCAGTGGGAGCTGTTCCGCACCCTTGGCGGCGACGGGGTGATCGTGCCGAGCGCCGGGGATATTGCGAGCGAGGATGCGCAGTATGGCGGGGAGAATGCACGGTAGGGCATGAGGCGTGGGGCCTGGGGCAAAAAAGAAAAAGGGCGTAGGAGGTCGCGAGTCACGCGCTTCCTACGCCCTTTCCTCATGCCCCACGCCCCATGCCCTATGCCCTCCCTTTAGCCCCCGCCACGATCAGCACGATTCCCCCTACCACCGCCAGCCCGCTGAGAATAGGTGACAGCGGCACGTGCTCCCTCGACTTGCCGGTGACCTGTACGGGACCAGCGTCAATCACGGTCTCGTTCCTGGTGAAGGAGAATCCGCCGGCGACGAACCCGATGATGCCGAGGATCAGGAGCAGGATTCCCACCAGTGTGGCGACCTTCATGTGGCCTCCGCGAGGCGGACAGGGGTCAGAGTGGCCGGCGTCCGGAAATGACGCGGATCAGCACGATCACGATGGCGATGACGAGCAGGATATGAATGAAGCCGCCAAACGTGTTCGCCGTGACCACGCCGATCAGCCACAGGATGAGCAGAATGACGAAGATGGTCCAAAGCATTGGATTCCTCCGCGGAACAGAATTGAAACGGGCGCCCGGGCGCCCGGACGCCTCGGTGAACTGTCCTGCCGTTCAAGGGTAGCCCCAGAACGAAACACGCACAGTGAGCGCCATCACGCCCATGTTGCGACGCTGGACGCTTCGGCCCGGCTACCGTAGTTTGCGGCGGGATCTCGGACGGGTCAAGAAGGTCGAGATGGTCGAGGGGTCAAGAGCCAGCGCAGGAGTGCGTGCAGCAGGCGGCCTTGCCGGGTCAGCAGGTCATCAATCTCCGCCAAGGCTGGCTGTTTAACCAGCCCGAGATCTTCAGCCAGCAGGCGCTGGCTCTCGAGCTCGCGCAGCGAACCGCGGGCGATCCGCACAAACTGCGCGAACTGCGAATCGCTGCCCCGGCCTGCCCCTTCGGCAATGTTGGACATGACGGACACACCGGCGCGCCGCATCTGCGCGGCAAGGCCGTAGCGCTCGGTGGCGGGGAAAGCGTCGGTAAGCCGGTAGGTAGCGTTGGCCAACGCCCGACCTACCTGCCAAGCCTCAAGGTCCCGGTAATTACCCATGCCACAGTATGGGATCGCACGTCGGGGTTCGCAGCACCATTTAACGGCACGACGGTACATTTCTCGACCACCTCGACCACCTCGACCACCTCGACCACCTCGACCTCTTGACCTCTCGACCATCTTGACCACCATGACCCTCCTCGAAGACCTCCCTGATCATCACGACGCCGAACTGGTGTTGAAGCTTTATGAATTGCGCCGGGAAGCGCGGATGCGCGAGGCGCGCGAAGCGATCTACCGCGACTACTGGCCGCGGAACGCCGACGAGGCGTGCGCGCTGATTCCCCGCACGCATCCATCAAATTCAGCCTGGCGGCAGACCACCACCTACTGGGAGATGGTCTTCGGCATGGCTCAACACGGGATCGTTCATCCCGGCTATTTGATTGAGAACAATGTGGAAGGGCTGTTGCTGTTTGCCCGGGCCGAACCGTGGCTCCGGGAAATCCGAGAAGCGTCGTCCCCCCGGACGTTTCGTCACACTGAGTGGGCGGCGACATCCACTGAAACCGGCCAGGAGCTCATGAAGGAGCTTCGGGCCCGAGTCAAGAAAGTGATGGCCTCCCGTGCGCCCTGAGTCGCTCGCGTTTCTCAAGGAACTGCTGGACCTGCCGGGCCCGTCCGCGTTTGAGCGCATGCCAGCCCGGCGCTGGCGGGATGAAGCCGGCAAGCTGGGCGCCGAGGTGGGCGCGGATGCGACCGGCAACTCCTGGGCGACGCTCAAGGGTGGGGAGAAGCAGCACGTGGTGCTTGCCGGGCACATGGACGAGATCGGCATCATGATCTCGTACGTGGATGAGCAGGGCTTCCTGAGCTTTGACACCATCGGCGGGTGGGACAGCCAGGTGTTCGTGGGCCAGCGGGTGCTCATCCTGGGCCGGAAAGAGCGCGTGGTCGGGGTGATCGGGAAGAAAGCCATTCACCTGATGGACAAGGACGACCGCGAGCGGGTGTCGCGGGTGGAGGATCTCTGGATTGATATTGGAGCCGCGAATCGGGAGGAAGCACTCGCGCGGGTGCGGATTGGCGACCCCGGCGTGCTGGCGTCGAGCGTGCTCGAGTTTCCCAACGGGCGGCTGGTGAGCCGGAGCATTGATAACCGGATCGGCTCGTTCGTGGTGCTGGAAGCGTTGCGGCTGCTGTCGGAGTCACGGCCGAGTGCCACGGTGAGTGCCGTGGCCACGTCGCGCGAGGAAATCTCGGCCACAGGCGGTGGCGCGCGGCCGCTCGCCACCCGCCTCAATCCGACTGTCGCGATTGTGGTAGATGTGACCCATGCCACCGACTGCCCCGGCATGGACAAGCGGAAGCACGGCGAATACAACCTCGGCGGTGGCCCCGTCCTCTCGCGTGGCGCCGCGGTGAATGAGGCGGTGTTCGAGATGCTGGTGGCGGCGGCAGAGGCCGAGAACATCCCATACTCGCTGGAAGCCGCGGGGCGGGACACCCGGACCGATGCGGAGTCCATCTTCAACGCCGGCGCCGGCATCGCGACGGCGCTGGTGTCGGTGCCCAACCGCTACATGCATTCGCCCAACGAGATGGTGGCACTGGAAGATCTGGAACGCACCGCGCGGCTATTGGCGGCGTTCGTGCGGCGGGTGGAGGATGGGATGGATTTTATTCTCTAGGCGGACGGACGGACAGGCGGACAGGAGTTCGCCCATCATGTCATTGCGCGTCAAGCAATCGGGTTGCCTGAGGTCTAAGGGCCAGTAACCCGATTGCTTCCTCAAGCTTTCAGTCTCAAGCGGCGTTGCCGTCCCTTTTCAATGATGGTGTCCGAGCAGAGAGAAAGTTGCCGCTTCACTCCCGCGTCGTTCGGACTGCCAGTTATGCTCGGGCAATAGAGAGTGACGCTTCGCGACCAGCACACGCATGATTATGGTCCTCCGCGATCACGAGCCGCCAGCAATTGGGCCGGGACACTCTACTAACTGAGTCTCCGAAAAACCAGAGGCGATTCATATCCGCCATCGTGAGCAACTTTCGCGATAAGGCCAAGTAACGGCCGTATTATAGCACCCCAATCATAGTCACGCCTCCGTATGGGGGTTGTCCGCATCGAGCGACACCGCCGGACTCAACAACAATTGCCAGCGTAAGACGTGGCTACCCATGACGTTATTGTCGGTCGGGAAAGCCGATATAGTACACTTTCATCGACTCGCCTGAGCCGATAAATCCGACGGATAAAGCCTCGTCACTGCCAGACACGCTCATTCTGTATGTTACCCTTGTGGTATCACCGCTCTGAGAAATAATCTCCGCATCCTCGATACGGCTCATTGCATCGAGGATGCGAGGATCCAATCGCCTTACAGCGCTGAGTCGCTGACTCACCAAGGAGTCCGCAATCAGACGGGACAGGGACACTGAGTCGCCCTGTCGAGCAGCTAGACTAAGTGCTCTTAGTATCCCCAGCCGTTTTGTGGCGCCTGGTTCCTGACAGCTCACAAGCAACAGCACCAGCAGCAGAGCACCGAAGTAACGCATGCTCATTCCTCCCTGATGTCGAACGTTTCGTGATAGGCATAGGCAGCCAAGCCTAATGCCCTGACCTTACCCCCGAAAGCAGGCCAGCGTAACATCGGAGGGTCCGGACCGCCCTGAGGGGCTGGAGGATCCGATGGCGAAGCGCCGGAAGCACACCGATGACGAGATCGTGGCGATTCTGCAGGAGCACCATGGTGGGCTGACCGCCAAGGAAGTGATCCGCCGCCACGGCATCTCGCTCGACACCTTCTACCGCTGGAAGCGCCAGTACAGCGGCATGACCAAGGCCGAGCTGCAGCGGCTCAAGGCGCTGGAGGATGAAAATCGCCGCCTCAAGCGCATGGTGGCCGACCAGGCGCTCAATATCCAGGTGCTGAAGGACGCCCTGGGAAAAGAGTGGTGACCGCGTCGGCGCGCCGGACGATGGTCACCGAGCTCCAGGCGCAGCATCAGCTTGCGCTCGCGACGGCCTGCCGCTATCTCGGCGTGCATGGGGCGCTGGTGCGCTACCCCGCCCGCCGACCCGCGCCGGCGGCGCTGGTCGCGGCGCTCCGGAGGTGGGCCGAGCGCAAGCCGCGCTGGGGCAGTCCGCGCCTCACGTGGCGGCTGCGCCGCGATGGCTGGCCGGTCAATCACAAGTGCATCGAACGCCTGCTGCGCACCGAGCACCTGCTGGTGGGCCAGCGGTCGTCGCCCAAGCGGGCGGCGGTCGCACGGGTGCCGGCCCCCGTCCCCACCCGGCCCGACGAGCGCTGGAGCATGGACTTCGTGCGCGACACCACGGCTGAGGGCCGGCCGTTTCGCGTCTGGACCCTGGTCGATGACTACACCAGCGAGAGCCCGCTGCTCGTGGTGGATCGCTCGCTGCCCGCGCGGCGGGTGGTCGAGGCGCTCGACGCCCTGCTGCTGGTGCGCGGGACGCCCACGACGATCGTGTGTGACAACGGGCCCGAGTTTGTGAGTCTCGCGCTCGATCAGTGGGCCAGCGCGCACGGCGTCACCCTGGACTTCATTCGCCCGGGCATCCGGTGGAGAACGGCTTCATTGAAAGCTTCAACGGCAAGCTGCGGGACGAGTGCCTGAACACGCACCACTTCGCGACCCTGGCCGAGGCCCGGCAAGTGATCGAGCAGTGGCGGGTCGAGTACAACACCGAGCGTCCGCACCGCGGGCTCCGCCAGCAGACGCCGATGGAGTATGCGGCCAGCTGGACCCCCGAGGCGGGGCCCGCCTCACCCACACCCTCCGATTGCGCGATGGCCTGAAGCGGGGGAAAGGTCAAATCACCCAGGCCAAACACCGCGTCGAACAGTGATACGTCGCCCGATTATCGGCGAAGACTCGTCCACGCAGTCAGACGTCAGGATGCAGCACTGACATTGTCATTTCAGGGCTTCTTCCGCTCCTTCGATGGATAGGGGGCACCACAAATCGGACATTTCGCCCCCCTCCACCAAGCCAAGTGTCCCGGAGCAGCAAGAAATACTCTGATCTGTTTGCATTGCGGACAGTAGGCCGGACGGCATCGGATGGCTGCGAAGAGTACAAACCACAGGCCGCCAGCCAGGATGAACCAGTTCCCGCCGAGGCGTGCGGCGAGCAGCATGACGACCGCTGCACCAACCAGAAACAGGAAGCCGAACCACCAAGGCAACCGGCCTGCTACGGGGTCACTGGAATTGATTGCCATCGCACGTCTCCCAACCGGCCAACGACCGAAGATGTAAGATGCACTACAGAAGAGAAGTTAGGATGAGCCAACCCAGCACAAGCCAGCCGACTCGACGCCAAATACGGTGCGCAATGGCTAAACCGGAAGTGTGAGGCAACAACCATGTTGCCTGCAGTGGAAAAGAGCGATGTCCACTCTGCTTCCGGTTGACCCAGAATGTCAGGAGTGACAGGATTACCCCAATCGCTCCATACAAGGCAAGAATCTTCATTTGCACACCTTCTCATGAAGGCCACACTCAACTGCACTTAATGATCTCATGAAGCTGTGTATACGTCCCCGCAGCATGGAAGGATGCACCCGTCGCCGACGGGGTCCCGAAACTTGCCGAAACCCCTTGAAGCTGCAAGGCCTGTGGCGTCACTGACCCAGCAAACGTCACAGAAAGTTCTCCGGCTTGAACCTGCCCTTCGAGAGAAGTCCCTGCGAATTCGTTGGACAACCCCATTTCCACCGCCGCCGAGACATCACTACCTGAACCACCTCCGCTTCTGGTATATGCGCTGACGCCATGTCGGTTAAAGGCCAGTCCGGCTGCCCCCGTCCAGCCAAAGGCTTCAGGGACAAATGCATCGATCACACCGCCTACGTTGAGCGTCATTTCACCTAGCCGATTCAGCATGGCGCCAAGACCTGGGATTGAGATACCGAGTAAGGTACATTTTGGCCCCCGCCCCATGGTCTCGCTTCCGCCACCTCCTGGCCCACCGCCCTTGCTCGGACCGGTCGTTCCTGGCACGGAACCACGCGAGTCTCCATCACCCGAACAATCCAGTCCGACACCCACCGCCTGATCCCAAGCCGTATCGGCACGCAGTATACGACCATCGTAGGAGTACGTCGTCACGGGGACCCGATAGGCGTGCGGTGCACAGCTCAGCATGCCACTGGGATCGGCCGCATTCACCGGATCATTCCCGGCGTATGCATACAGGTTCAGGCCGCCCGCGATCCCGATCGGATCCTCCGAGAGAAACCGCCCGAGGGCTGGATCATAGTACCGGGCCCGCATGTAGTAGAGTTCCGACCCTTGATCATATTGCTGCCCCGCCATCCGAAGCCGGGTGACGGTGCCCGTATCGGGCGCCACTTCGCCCCAGGGCGAAACCGCGTAGGTCTTGAACTCGGGGTTGGTCGCGTTCTTGTCACCGTCCATAATCGCCCGCACTGTCCCGCGGAGTTGGGGATCGGTGATGAACACCCCGGTCCGCCCGCTCGGCAGCTGGACGCTCATGGGCTGATCGCCGCCGGGATAGTACCCGTAGGCGTCGGTGACCACATTGTTGTCGTTCCGCGCCAGGACGAACTGGCTTCCGTCGTTGATCTCCCGCTCTCCCGCCGAGCAGGTGGCGGTGGTGCAGCGGTTCACCCGATTGCCGAAGGCGTCGTAAATGAAGTGATAGACCAGCACGCCGTTCAGCTTCACATCGACCAGCTTGTCGAACGGGTCCCAAGTATACGTCCATGACTCGCCGTTACCGCTCTTGGAGATGATGTTGCCATCGGCATCGTAGCCAATCGAGTAGCCATTGAACCAGGTCACCCGATTGCCGGCGCTGATGGTCGTGCCGATACCCGGGTCCTTGCGATTGCCCGTCGCATCATACCCGTAGGCATCCTGATTCAAGGTCGTCGCGTGCTCGCCGATGCACGGCGCACCCTGAAAAATGCACGCCTGGAGCAGCTGGCCCGCCAGATCATACCGGTAGCGGCGCGAGCCAGTGGACGAGCCATGCAAGTCCACGGCCGCCAGCCGGCCCAGCGAGTCGTGCGTGATGGTCTGCCCGTACTTGGCATCCAGGGCCGGGATGGAGATGGAGTCCTCGATCGTCGCATGCGTGCTGTCATGCTCCGAACTCCGCCACCAGCTGCCGGACGTGCCGGGGTTGACAACCCATTTATTGACCAATGAATCCAGCTGCGCCCGGTCGAACCGGATGAAGACACCGGCTGCCGAGGTGGATGTCAACTGGCCATAGGTGTCGAAATTCCGTGTCAACGTTCCCGCCGGTATCGACGTGCTGTCCTGATACAGGTACCGGCCAGTAAGCCGATCTTGGGCATCATACTGATAGTCCCAGCGGAAGGTCTCCGTCCCTTGTCGCAGATAGTGCGACGTGAGCTGCCCCAGCCCGTTGTACACCAGCGAATCGCTCTGCGTCCAGTTCCATCCCGTCACCCGCTTACCGAGCGTGTCGTACTTGAAAATGGCGTAGGCCGTGTCGACGGTAGCACCCGGCCGCCGGTACATGGTTTCGGTGAGCCGGCCCGTCATATCATAGAGCGCCTGCAAAACGCTCCCACGGCGGGTCTTCGTCCGCTTGACCTGACCGGCCGCATCGTACCACATGGAGTCGGCTTTGGTGGTATCGGCTAGGTCGAACTTTGCAGTCGGCCAGCCCAGCGCGTTATAGCTGAATTTGTAGACCTGATTCCTGGCGTCGATGATCCGCTGTACCGTGAGATCCGGGTTGTACCGGGTCTGGGTGACATAGCCCAGCGGATTCTTCGTGGCCAGCACCTGATTCAGGGTGCCATACTGGGTGCCCGTGACAGCGCCGTTGGGAGCATAGACCGAATCCGTACGCCCCAGCGCATCGAAGTGTCGCCGGGTACGGTGGCCCAGGGCATCGTAACTGTCCTTCAGATTACCCGTTATCGAATCATAGACCTTCCGCGTCCTGTGCCCTTCGGCGTCCTTGACCGAGGTATCCCGGCTCATCGAATCATAGTTGAAAATCGTGCTCGCAACGGTGTTGCCACCGATCTTGATGGTCGAAAGGCGGTGCTGCGTGTCATAGGTGAAGTCCCGGCGAGGAATCCAGTTGTCGCCGTAGCTGCCGGAGATGGCAATTACCTGGTGATTCGCATCGTAGTTGTAGAAGATGCCCTTGCCCTTGCTGGCATCCCGCTGCTCCTGCACCACATACGGGTTGTAGGGAACACCCTGCTGGATGTTCTCGTACCCATAGGTCACCTGCGTCGCATGCCCGTTGGGCTCACTGGCATAGGTTACCCGTCCCGAGGTGTCCCGGATGAAAGTCGTCGTGGCGCCCAAGGGATTGATCGCCAGGAGCGGCGCGCCGAACCGATCGGTCTTGAACCGGCTCCGGGCCCCCAGCGGATCGGTGATGTCGGCCCGGATGGTATCGATCTTGACCGCCGCCTTGGCCGTTGCAGCCGAGGTGCCTGCGAGGCCTGGTTGCCAGACCACCCGCTCGGCGGCGAGATAGGTGACCGTGGGCCGCTTGGTGGTACCGTCATGCAGCAGCACGGCTGGGGCACTGTCCGCCTGCACCCGATGCAGTTCGTCATAGACCGTCTTCCAGACCGCCCCGTTCCGGCCCGTGAGGGTCGTCAAGAGCCCCAGCGCATCGTACCCGAACTGGGTGGAGACCGTGTCGGGATCCTGAATGGTCACGAGCTGGTTGGCGGTGTTGATCGTGTAGTGGGTCACCCGACCACCCGGATCCGTGGCCGTCAGGAGTTTTCCGCCGGCGGAGTAGCCAAGTCGAATGGCCTTACCCATCGGATCCTTGATGCTGTCAAGTTTCGTGGCCGTCCAGTAGTAATGGGTGGCGTTACCGTACCGGTCGGCGGCCGCCGTCGGCAGGCCCGACGCGTTGAAGGTCACGGTCGCGCCATCGAGCGCCGTGAGCGTCGTGCCGCTCAAGGAGGCGATGATGCCGCCAGGATGCCCCGCACCATAATAGAAGATCGAGCCGTCGGACTGGACCAGCGCACTTCCGCCAGCGTCGGTATTGGTCACCAGCCGCGGCAGCCCGGTGGGCCAGACACCGTCGCCGAACGCGCCGCCGTGAGTATAGACCACAGGTACGGTGGTGGTCAGCGTGGTGCTCGATGTCGTGGAAGAAAATTGCGCGGTGACCGTGACGCGGATGTCGTACACGCCGGACGCAGTGAAGCCATTGGTCACGGCGTCGAAAGCGGCCGCCATCCGGACCGTGTCGCCGGAAACCGCGTACCAGGCCGTCGTGGACCCGTTGAGCAGTGTGAGATTGGTGCCCGTGGACACCCGCTGCAGGCCGATATTAAGACTGGTGGCGCCACTGGGCCGGAGCACGTCCACCCAGACCACGGGCGTGGGCCGCGCGCTGCCGCTGGCGTAAGTGAGCCCGAACGAGCGCGGCACATCCATCGTGATATAGGCCGGCGTCGCGTGGGTCACCACCTTCTCGAAGCAGGCGTTGACGCAGGCCGAGAGATCCCGCACCGCCCCGTTCCACGGCTTGAGCAGAACGATGGGACTCGCAGGAGGGGTTACCACATGCACGTCGTAGTAGCCCAAATCGGAAGCTTCACCGTTCGCCTGCAACTTGATGGTGCCAGTGCCGGGATTGCCCACGGAATACCAGGCCTTGGCGGTCTTGGTCGAGCCGGAATTCACCGTGATGCTCGACGTACTCAGGCTATCGCAGGTCACGGGACCGGTCACCGAGCAGCTCAGCCAGTACGTGTCATTCAACTGGCCGCTGTTGTGGATGGAAAGGGTGGCGTAATAGCCTCCCGAGGTGGCGTTGCGGTCGGGCGCGTCGGTCCCATCCGGTGTGACGCTAACCGCATAGTCCGGCAGGCAACCCTCAACGCACATCGGCCGCATGACCTGACCGGTGGCACGGGATGGAAGCACGACAGCGAAAAGAATCGGAAACAGATAGACCACAAGCAGCTTGGGCAGTGCAAGACAACGCTTGAACACGGCACGCTCCGGTGAAGGAATACCACTGGAGAAGGCAGGTCGCATGCCGCACTGCACTTGACGGAAACTATGTTGCGGATCAACAGATTACATGAATTCCCGGCACCAGATTTTTCTCATATTCTCATTTTTTCTCACGACCCCGTGAGAATTCTCAAGAATGACGGAAGTGCCGCAGCTGCAGGCCGCACTCCCGCAATTGCCGATACAGGGTTGCCCGACTCAGACGGGTAAGCTGCAGCAGACGACGCCAATCGCCGCCGGCTTCTTCACAGAGGGCGCGGAGCCGTTGCCTCTGCTGCGCACGTTGTACTTCACCTTCCAGCTCAGCGGGCGTCACCAAGGCAGCTCGCATGGCTTTCGCCATCTCCGCGTCGCCAACGCTTGCTCCAGACGCATGCGCCGTTGCCCGCGCAACAACCGACTTCAATTCGCGGACGTTGCCAGGCCACGCGTGATCCAGCAGCGGCGCCGCCGCACCTGGATGCAGACGGGCACTGTGCGCTGCGGCGAAGGCCACTGCAAGCGGCCAGATGTCGTTCGGCCGCTCCCGGAGCGGTGGCAACATCACGGTACTGACGGCAAGCCGCTCGAAGAGATCCAGTCGAGCGTCGCCCGATGACAGCATCTGCCGGATCGCCGGCTGCGCCGCAGCGACAACCCGCAAGTCCACGCGCACCGCCTTGTCATCCCCGAACGGCGTGACTTCTCCAGTTTCCAGGACGCGGAGCAGCATCGGCTGAGTCTCGCCCGGCAGGCTGGTAATCTCGTCGAGGAACAGCGTGCCCCTCGACGACCGGCGAACATAGCCGATCGTGCTCTCCGTCGCCCCCGTATAGGCACCACGCTTGTGACCGAAAAGCAGGTTTGCGGCCTGCTCCGGCCGGAGCTCCGCACAATTGACGGGGACGAGCTCACCATGCCGGCCACTCCGGGCATGAATCCGCCTGGCGATCAGTTCCTTTCCCGTGCCTGTTTCACCCACCAGCAGAACGGGCATGCCGCGCACCGCGTACCGGTCCGCATCGGCGATCGCGTCCAGCATCACTTCCGAAACCGTGATGATCTCCGGGCCCAGGTCGGCGGGAACCAGCGAGAGCCGGGCTCCTGCGGCAGCCGCACTCATGGGGCCGGAGTCTCGTGCGGCGGTATCGAATCGGTCCGCTCGGAAGGCGGCAGACGCGGTTGTGTCACTGCATCGGCATCGGCATCGGTCCTGAGGATGCGCGGAGTCAGAAAGAGATAGAGCTCGGTCTCGTTGCTCCGCCGGCTGGTGCTGCCGAACAGGCCGCCGATGATGGGAATGCCCGACAGTACCGGAATACCGGAATGCGACCGGTCCCATTGCTGGTCCCGAAGCCCGCCGAGGACGATGGTCTGGCCATCCCGTACCAGTACCTGCGTGGACGCCTCACGCGTCGAGATGATCGGAGCGTCGAACTGGGTTTCGCTGGTGGCTGCGTTGATTTCCTGCTGGATGACGAGCGAGACGTACCCATCCTCATTAATGGTAGGACGCACGGTGAGCTTGGTGCCCACGTCCTTGTACTGGACCACCTGGTCGCGCGAAGGGGTATCGGTCGGCAGGCTGCGGCTCACCTGCACGAAGGGCCGCTGGGTGCCGACGAGAAACCGGGCTTCGGTGTTGTTCGAAGCCAGCAGGACCGGCCGGGAGATGATTTTCACGTCTCCGCGCGACTCGGCCACGCTCAGCAAGGCATCTATTCTTCCTTTCGCCAGATCCATGAACTTGAGCACCACGTCGCCGACGCCGGCGCCGCGCACCGAACCCTCCACCGTCGCGCCATCACCCAGGTCCTGAGTCGCCAGATCGAGATCGGCGCCCAGCGAGAATGACTTGTCCCGCCTCGCTTCCACGATCAGGACCTCGATCAGTACCTGCAGTGGCCTGGTGTCGAGCTGGGCCACCGCTTCCTGCAGCAGCGCGAAGTTGGCCTCCGTGGTGCGGATCAGCAGCGAGTTGGTGCGGGCATCGGGCACGATTACCGCCCCGCCGGCCGGCAATGCCGGTTGATTGTCCGAAGCGGCCGCGCTGCCGCCGGCCATGGTGGCAGCACTGGTGCGCCGCAGCTCGTCCGACAGCGTACCCGTCGAGAGACCTGCGCCCGAGAACGCGCCACTGCCACCGTAGAGCATGTTGACGGTCGCCGCGACGTCGGCAGCATTGGCATGCTTGAGATGGATGACGAAGAGCTGCGTACTTCCCTGCGCCGCTGCCGGGGTGGATGGCGCCGCCGGCTGGGGTAATGCCGCCGGGGCCGGGCCAAGCCGGTAATAGGCAGAGTCTTCCGTCAACTTCAGGCCATGTGACTCGGCAAGTCCCTGAAGCAAGGGCAGTACATCCTCCTGAGGCACGGGCGCGGGCGTTTCGAGCGTCACCCGGTCGCCCGGCAGGTTCGCCGTGAGCAGCGGCTTGCCCAGGTACTGCGACATCGCCTGTACCACCGCCCTGAGGTCTGCCTCGACGAAATGCATGGTCACTGAATCGCCGCGTTCCGACACGCCCGATGTATCCTGAGCGTGGAGCGCCGGCGCATGCATGACCAGGCCGGTGGCCAATGCCAGAAGCGCCCGTCTCATCGGAACTCCCTTAGCCGCAACGTCCACGTCGTGTCATATCCCGTCATCACCACCTCCCGCGGTGAAATGCGTCGAAGCCTGAGTCCGCCTGCCGTGTCGCCACGCTGCATGGCGTGCGAGCCCTCCACACCCGGCACTCCATCCAGCAGCGCGACGGGTTCACGGCTCCAGGCAATGCCGACGAGCTGAATGGCAGGCTTGGGCGGCCCCGCGGACGGAAGCGCCAGTTGCGCTCCCGCCGGCTGCGATGGATCGAAGGCGACCTGCGCCAGTGTCCGGCGTTCGCGGAACGCCGCCGCATGCACGATCGCGCGCGTGAGAGAATCGAAGTCGGCCGGCTCAATCAGCCTTTGCGATGACTCGGTCCAGCCAGATGCAGCGGCACTGGGCACCGTCACTCGCCAGCGGAGCGCCAGTCCAAGCGCGACCGCGCCTCCCGCGGCCGCGATGAGCAGGCTCAGCCGCACCAGGCGCGTCACCGTTGCTGCTCCTGATACCACCCGGATACTTCCAGCTCCAGTGACAGCGTCTCGGCGGCACCATCGGGCGAGGCGGGATCCGGTGCCAGCAAGCGGACTGTGCGCACCGCAATGGCGACAGGATCTTCCGCCAGCGACAGCAGCGTCTTCGCGATGCCGCGAGTATCGCCCGCGAATGTGGCATGCGTCGTCACCCGGCGAAGGGGGCCGGCAGTCGCGGAATCGGCCACCGGTACAGTCTGCTGCAGCAGCGCCCCGGCCCGATCGGCCGCAAGATTGAGATGAGCGGAGAGGCTCGCGGTGGCCTCGGCTTCGGTGCGGCCGGCGAGGATGGCGGTATCGAGTGCGATGAAACGCCGGCGCACGCTGTCGGCCCGCCTCGACGTGGACTCGACCGCCGCGACTTCATCGCCCAGCCGCGCGAGCAACATGGCCTGCTGCTGCAACTCCGAGCTGGTCTGATGCCAGCGGCGCAGAATGGCGGGTGCCGCCCGCAGGAGCAGCGCCGCCGACACGATGCAGCCCGCGACCACGATGAGCCGGCGCTCACGCGACGTCATCGTCCACTCTCCGCCGAGCCGAACCGAAGCACGAATCGTTCGCGCGGCTCCGGTCCCGACTGGTCGCCCACCGGCGCGCCCTCCAGGCGCGGCCGGGAGAAGCCGGCCTGCTCCAGCGCGGCGACGACGGCCACGGCATGACGGGCAGCGCCCGTCGCCGTTCCCGACCCGAGTTCGCTCCCGGCAGCACCCCAGTCCAGTGAGGTGAGAAAGGCGCTGTCCGGCACTGCCTGCGAAAGTGCCGCAATGGTTGCGAGTGTGCGCCCCGTCAGGTCGCGCGCCGACGCGACCGAGTCTAGTGCTTCCTGCGCCTGTTCCAGAGCCGTGCGGGCGGCGAGCGCGGCGGATGCCGGTTCCCGCAGCCGGGCAATGCCGAGCTCCAAGCCAGACTTCGCCCGGTGAACCCGAACCGCCATGGTGATGGCCGCGGCGCACCAGAGCGCAAGCACCACCCAGGTGAGCAGGAGGATCTGCCGCCGAACCCGCTTCGCATGCATCAGGATGGCATTGCCGGAGCGAAACGTC
>DASSTP010000070.1:0-21277 GCA_035707845.1 Gemmatimonadales bacterium
GGCGGGAAGACGGACAGATGGACAGATGGACAGTGCTGATCCACTAGAACTGTCCAACTGTCCAACTGTCCCACTGTCCAACTGTCCATCTGTCCATCTGTCCATCTATCATTCCCCCATGTCCATCTTCCCCGACGAGCAGCGCGGCCCCGGCTGGTGGCCACTGTCGCGTGCAGCCGGCATTGCCAATGACGCCGGGGCGCGTGACGTCGTCTCGGTCTGGCTGGTCGCGTCGCTGATCGCGGTGCTGGCCGCCGTGCTCGAGGCCCGGCTCGACTGGAGCGGCATGCCGGTTGACCTGGGCTTCGTGACGGTGCCGGTATCGATCTACCCGCCGCTCGCCATCACCCTGCTCCTCACCCTCTGGCTCGGCCCCGCGTGGGGCGCCGTGCCGGCGTGGGTCGCTGCCACGGTGAGCGGACTGCTCGCCGGCGTCGGCCTCCCGTCTGCCCTCCTGTTCGGCCTGGCGACACCAATCGAGCTGGTGATCGTATGGGGGGCGATGGTGCTCCTGAACGCGCATCCCGATCTCGAAGACGGCGCGGATATCGGCAAGTTTCTGGTGGCTGGCGTCATCGCGGCCACGGCATCGTCGCTGGCCGGCCTGATCTGGATCACGACGAGACAGCTGGACATGCTGGAAGCCCAGCGGGTCTGGCGCGGCTGGATCGTGGGCGACGTGCTCCAGATGATCGTGCTGGTCCCGGTCCTCCATTACCTGGGCCGCCCGGCGCGCGGATGGGTCGATCGCCTGCTGGGCACGCCCCCGCGGCACGCCATTCACTTCCGGCGCGCGGTGGCGCTGGTGGCCGGGGTCGTCGTGGTGCTCGCGGGGCTGGTCTTTGAAGGCGTGCGGCTCAGTGTGCAGGCGCTCGACCTCGCACCCGGCACGCTGACTGCGAGCGGGCTCGCCCTGCTGCCGCGCCTCCGGGAACTGGGACTCTTCCTGGGGCTGCTCTTCGCGATCAGCGCGCTCACCACCACGAGTTTTGCCTACGCGCTGGCGCGCATTGGCGAGCGCGAACGCGGCGCCGCCCAGCGTGATCCGCTCACCGGCTGCTTCAATCGCCGCGCCTTTGCCCCGCTGTTCGACCGTGAGGTGGAACGAAGCCGGCGGCTGGGCCGGGGCCTCTCGCTGGTGTATTTCGACATCGATCATTTCAAGCGCATCAACGACACGCATGGCCACGACGTGGGCGACGACATGCTGAAGCATCTCGTCGCGGTGGCGCAGGCGGAGAGCCGGGAGCACGACATCCTCTTCCGCTGGGGCGGTGAGGAATTTGTGCTGCTGCTGCCGCACACCCCGCCCGACGAGGCGGTGGCACTGGCCGAGCGGCTGCGGGCGCGCGTGGCACTCTCTCCACTCCAGCGGCAGTCCGGCGCCGCCATCGCCGCGACGGTCAGTCTCGGCACCGCCGGGTCGAGGTCGTTCCCGGTCAGTGCCGACGAGATGATCGAACTGGCCGACGCCGCCTGCTACCTGGCCAAGCGCGGCGGCCGCAACCGGGTGGAGGATGGTACCCGTCTCACCGCGGACACCAGCGAGCGGCCCGTCCTGGAACCGACATGAACGCGCGGGAAATGCTGGCCCGGATTCGTGCCCCGTTCGAGCGGATGGGCACGAAGCTGCAGCCGGTGGCCGACCGCGTGGCGGCATCCCGCCAGGCCCAATGGATCCGGGCACACTGGCTCGCCTCCGCCGTTATCGTAGTCCTCTTCGGTACCACGGTCACCGCGGGCTACGCCTTCTCCTGCGGCTTTCGCGGCTGCCCGTCCACCGCCAGCATCCAGTCGTTCCGGCCGCGCGAGGGGAGCAAGGTCCTCGACCGCTCGGGGAAGCTGCTCGGGCGGCTGGAGTACGTCCGTCGCGTCAACGTCTCCCTCGACAGCACCCCCAAACTGCTGCGCGAGGCGTTCATCGCGGTGGAAGACCGGCGCTTCTACCAGCATCATGGCGTGGACTGGCGCGGCGTGTTCCGCGCCGCCTTCCGCAACGCGCGTGACCTGGGCGTCTCGGAGGGCTTCAGCACCATCACGATGCAGGTGGTCCGCAACGCCTTCCTGTCGGATATCGCGCAGGAGCGCACCCTGCGCCGCAAGCTGATCGAGGTGGTGCTCGCCCGACGTCTCGAGCACAGCCTTTCCAAGGACCAGATTCTCCAGCTGTACCTCAACGTGATCTACCTGGGCAATGGCGTCTACGGCGTGGAAGCGGCCAGCCGGGACTTTTTCGGGAAGCACGTGGACCAGCTCACGCTTCCCGAGATGGCAACCCTCGCGGCGCTGCCCAAGGGGCCCAGCGCCTACGATCCTCGCCGGCACCCCGACCGGGCGCGCGCCCGCCGCAACCTGGTGCTATCGCTGATGGCGGAGGAGGGTTACATCACCGATTCCGCGGCCAGCAAGGCCGCGGCAATACCACTCACCGTCGAGAAGAAGGGCTGGTATCCCAGGGCGGCTGAGGTGGACGCGCTTGACCCGGTGCGGGCCATGGTGGATTCGCTGCTGGGTGACAGCGCAGACGCCTATGGCGACATCGTGGTGCGCACGACGCTGGACGCGCGGGCGCAGGCCGCCGCCGAGCAGGCGGTGCGCCGCCATGCGGTGGAGATCGAGCGGCAGGCGGAGGCGAACGCGGGCAAGACCGACGACGACGTGGAAGGCGCCATGGTGGCCCTCGATCCGGCCAACGGCGGCATCCTGGCGCTGGTCAACGGCAACCACTACGAACGCGGCGGCTTCATGCGCGCGCTCAACGCCCACCGCCAGCCGGGTTCCGCCTTCAAGCCGTTTGTCTATGGCGCCGCGCTGGCGGAAGGCTTCACCCCGGCCACCGTGCTGGATGATTCACCGGTGGAGCTGGAGCTCGCCTCGGGCGAAACCTGGGAACCGGGAAATTACGGCGGCGAATATTCGGGCCGCCTCGCGATGCGGCGCGCGCTCATGCTCTCGGCCAACGCCGCGGCGGTGCGAATGGCCGACATGGCGGGCCGTCCCAACGTGATCACCTTCGCACATCACCTCGGCATCACCAGCCCGCTGCCCGACGTGCCGTCGCTCGCGCTGGGTCCGGCCGAAGTGACACCGCTGGAGCTGGTGCGAGGCTACGCGCCGTTTGCCAACGGCGGGTTCCGGGTGACCCCGCGCCTCGTCACCAGCATCACCCAGCGTGATGGCACGATCATCTGGCGGGAAGATTCCACGGCTCGGCAGCTCACCCGGGTCATGGATCCGCGGGAGGCGTTCCAGCTCACCTCGATGCTGCGGGCGGTGGTGGACCACGGCACCGGCTTCGAAGTCCGGCGCGAGGGGATCCGGGGACCGATTGCGGGAAAGACTGGCACGACCAACGAAGGGCGGGACGTCTGGTTCGTCGGGTATACGCCCACGATGGTGGCCGGTTTCTGGTTCGGCTACGACACCCCCAGGTCGTTGGGGTACGGCGCTACCGGCGGGCACATGGCGGCGCCAGCGTTTGCGGATTTCTACCGGGATGGCTGGCGCGGGCGGGACACGACGGATTGGGCGGTACCGTCCGGCATGGTGAGCCGGGTGATCGATTCCTACAACGGGGAGCTGGCCAACGAATACTGCCCGGTCACCAACCAGGAATGGTTCAAGGCCGGCACCGAGCCCACCAGCGTCTGCCAGGAACACAGCGGGTCATTCTGGGATGCACTGGGTGAAATGGGCGGGGCGATCGGGAAGGCGTTCAAGAAGATTCTGGGATTCTGAAGGAAGTTGGACAGTTGGACAGATGGACAGATGGACAGGCATGCATACTGTCCACCCGTCCAACTGTCCATCTGTCCAACTACTTGGCTCTCTCCAGATACTGCCCCGACCTCGGATCTACCTTCACCCGCGCGCCTTCCTCCACGAACTCCGGCACGGTGATGGTCACGCCATTACTGAGCTTGGCCGGCTTGCCGCTCGACGACTTGGTGGCGCCCTTCATGGGCGGGTTGGTCTCGACCACATCCAGCTCGACGACGGCCGGCAGGCTGATGCCGATCGGCTTCCCTTCCAGCCACTCCGCCTGGAAGACCATTTCCGGTTCCATCCACGGCGCCGCGTCGCCCACGGTCTCGTCGTCCAGCGTGTACTGGTCATAGGTGGAGGCGTCCATCACGTGGGTGCCGTTGGCATCACGATAGAGGACCTGCAGCTCTTTGGTGTCCAGCCGGGCCGTTTCCACGTTCTCGGTGGACGAGAACCTGGTGTCGAACGTGTTGCCCGATACAAGGTTACGCATGCGGACCTGGACGAACGCGCGCAGGTTGCCGGGGGTACGGTGCTGGAAATCGAGCACCCGGCACGGCGCCCCGTCCACGATCACCACATGGCCCTTGCGAATTTCTGATGCCTTCATGCGAGCGGAGCTCCGGAACAGCGGACAGATGGACAGAGGGACAGATGGACAGTTAGCTTGCACAAGTCTAATCGCCTCATAGCCTATCCGTCCATCAGACTGTCCAACTGTCCAACTGTCCATCTCATGGAACGGCCCATGCCCACCCACACCGAAGAACACAAAGTCTCAGGCGAAGGCCTGGTGGCCAAGGTCAAGGAACTGGTCCGCGAAGGGAATGTGCGGCGGGTGCGGGTGAAGAACGACGAGGGCCGGGTGCTGTTCGAGTTTCCGCTGACCATCGGGGTGGTGGGTGTTGCCCTGATGCCGGTCTGGGTGGCCCTCGGCGCCATCGCCGCCCTGGCGGCGGATTATACGGTGGAGATTGAAAGAAAGGCGTGAGGCATGGGGCATGGGGCCCCACGCCTCATGCCCCATGCCCTACGCCCGTTTCCTATCTCACCTTCCGCAACAATCTCAGAATCTCCGTATACAGCCAGATCAGCGTCACCACCAGCGCGAACGCCGCGTACCACTCGATGACCTCCGGCGCCTGGCCCACGTTGTGTTCGATGAAGTCGAAATCGAGCAGGAGGTTGAACGCCGCGAGCGCGACCACGAAGATGCTGAACCCGATCCCGATGACCCCGCCCTCGTGCAGCATCGGGATGTAGACGCCGAAGAGCTGGGCCACGAAGGCGATGATGTAGAAAGCGAAAATGGCAAGCGTGCAGGAGATCACGATGGTCTTGAGCTTCTCGGTCACCTTGATGGCCCCGGTGCGGTAGGCCACGAACATCACGGCCAGTGTCGCCACGGTGAGGACAGCCGCCGTGATCGGGAGCCCCCGGTACCTGGGATTCTGCGAAATGACCAGCGTGAGTGCACCCAGGACCAGCCCCTGCAGCGCGGCGTAGATTGGGCCGGTCGCGCGCGCCATCGCCGGATTGGAGGCGGTGTAGAGGAGCAAGCCGACACCCACCACGAAGCCCACGATAAAGAGCCCGTACACCACTTCCGGCGACAGCCCGATCCCGGGCATCCCCTGCCAGACGTACAGCATGGCCGCCGACATGATGGCGAGCAGGATGAATGTCTTCTTCATCGTGCCGCCCAGGGTCATGACGGCGCCATCCTCCGCGACCTCGATCCTGCTGAAGTTGGCCCGGGTCAATGCCGGGTTGCGGGTGGGCATGGCGGAGCTCCGGTGTACGGGTGAGATCTCTGGTGGTCGCAGGTCGCAGGTCGCAGGCACAGCGCACAGCGCACAGCGCACAGCGCACAGCGCACAGCGCACAGCCCATAACATGACTCCCCTGCTCTCCCCCGTCCACCCCTGCAACCTGTTGCATAACGTTCCAGCGCGCATGATGTCTTGGGTTTCGCCAGACCGGGCGCCCGGAACCGGTCCGGCCTGTCCGCCCAGCCCGCCCCGTTCGCCTCGCCCATCCTGCTGTAGTGCAACGCCTTACAGTCCGGCGCCCAGCATGCCGCACGTCATTCCTATAAAGGCACGAAAATCGCCCCTCGGCGGCAGCGCACCACCCGCCGTGCGTTCGCCTGAATTCACCATGCAGCAACCGGATCGTGCCCATGTACCGTATCGAGCTCCGCCCCGGCCAGGAAGCCAGCTACCAGAGCTTTGACGAATTCGCTGCCGCCGTGCAGAGCGGCGCCGTCAGCGCCGACGCGCGCGTCTGGCACGGTGCGTCATCCAAGTGGCTGCCGATCACGGTGCACCCGCACTACAAGCGGGCACTGGCCGCACCGGCCAAGCCGGCTCCGACTCCGGCTCCAGCTCCGCTGGCCTCGGCTCCGGTGGTGCCCGCTCCAGTGGCAGCAGCTCCCGTCGCACCGGCACCCCAGCCGCTCGAGGCGCCGGCCGCCAAGAAGGGTGACCTCGAGTTTCTTGAGGTGCCCGACCTGCTTCCCCATGCGCCGCGCGCGGTGAGTGGTACACTTTTCGGGCCGCCGGCGGCGCCGCCGAAGCATATCGAGGCGCTGGTCGCGGCAGCCGGCAATGCACCGGCACTCGCGCCGGCCACCGAGCCTGCGGAAGAAATCCTGATCGACATCAGTCGTCCGCGCAGGGCGTGGCTCAACCGGCGAACCGCCGGCATCGCGGCGGGTGTCGTCATCGTCGCCAGTGCGGTCGCCCTGATCATGAGCCATACCCCGTCCTCGCCCGAGACGAGCGAGACGGCGGATAGCACGGCGGCGGTCTCGTCCACCAGCCTGGCGGCCACGCCGAGCAGCAGCTTCGAGGTGAACGCGTCGCCCGACACGACCACGCCCGCGGCCGGCCGCACGGCCGCCCCGCCGCAGGCCTACATGCCGATGCCTGCCATCCCTGATGGGCCGTCAGCGGCCCAGGCAGCAGTCGAGAGCACCAGCACCCGGATCCTCCCGGCCGCACCGAGGCTGGGAAGCCTGAACGCAGGTGCCGTCACAGCCACGAGCACCTCGGCGACGGCGCTCGCCAGCCGCTACAATGCGGCCCATGACGCAGCCCAGGCCTCGCTCGAGAATCGGCTGGGTGCCTCGGGCATCACCGCACTCTTCAGCGACAGCCGCCTGGCGTCGGGCAGCGTGAGCGACACTCGGCTCGCCGTCTCCGGCATCGCCAACTTCATTCGCAGCTACCGCACCCAGGCCACCGGCATCGAAGCCGCGTACCGCGACACCGCCGGCCAGCTCTCAAGCGACTGGACCGACTCGGAGGCCGCGGGCTGGTACAAGGGAATGACGCGGGGTGAGAGCCAGGCCGAAGCTCGCGCTGCCGATCAGCTCCTGGCGGACATCTCGTCACTGCTTGGCGTGCTGGAAGAGCAGGCCGGCGCGTACACCCTCGCGGGCGGCAAGATCACCTTCCGCGACGCCGGCGCCACGCTCCGTTACGGCACCCTGCGCCGCCGGGTCGCCGATCGGCTCGGCTCTGCCGATTCCAGCTCTGCGGTGGTGAGCTCCCTGCGGAATGCCATCGGCGCGACCCGGCCGCCGGTCGAGTCTTTTACGGAGTGACAGATCGGGCTCTTGCGCAACGGCGGTTTCCTTCCTACGGTATAAGCACCTAAGTCTTTTACTCCCAACAACTTATGTTGGAAACTCGGTGGAAAACCGGGCGCCGGCTGTGGAAAAGCCGGCGCCCGGTGGATAACCCGAGCTTCTTGTCACCGGACAGGGACGATGCCCGAACGGAGACCCCGGAACCTGCGTGGGCCCTACGCCTTGAGCGCTTCGGCGCCGGCGTGGGTGGAACCCATGCGCGCCGTCGAAGGCGCTGCGCCAGCGGCTGGTGACGCGTGGCTCTGGGAGCCCCGCCTGGCTGGGATCCGTTGCCTCGCATTCATTGCGCAGGGGCACGTCAGGCTGCGCTCAGGACAGGGGATTCCGCTCGAGCCAGTGATGCCCGAGATCGCGCTGCTCCTGACGGCACTGGTCCGCGGGGACGCGATCCTTGATGGCGTCTACGGCAACGGCAAGCTGCAGCTCTTCGACTGCCTCCACTATGAGGGCGTCTCGCTGCGTCCGCTTCCGCTCATCGATCGTCAGGCTGTGCTGAGGGACGCCGTCTGGTTCGACGACCTCGTTCGGCTGGCGCCGAGTGATCCCACGCTCGCCGCTGCCGTCGCAAGGACGCCAGGGGGTACGGGCTTCATTGTAAAGCGCGCGGACAGTCCCTATCGGAGCGGGCCTTCAGGCGACTGGCGTGCCCTGGTGGGTGGTGAGCTGCAGGAGTTCGTGATCGGTGGCTACGTGCAGGCGTCCGGCGCGCGCACACCCTCGGCGCTCCTGGTCGGCCGGCGATGTGGCATGCACCTCATGTACGCGGGCCGGGTCACCCCTGCGGAGGAGCCCGATGACCTGGCATCGGTCGCAGGCGTGCTTCGGCGGCTCCGTCGCCGCACCTGTCCCTTCGAAAGCGCCGCGCCTCATGGCCCCGACATCCACTGGGCCTCGCCATCGCTCGTCGCACAGGTGGGCTTCCGCGAGTGGACGGCGGGGGGGCTGGTGAGGGATGGAAGGGTGATTGGGGTAAGGAGCTGAGCGTTGCGAGCGAGCTGGGAGCTAGGAGCTGAGAGCTAAGAGCTAAGAGCTAAGAGCTAAGAGCTGAGAGCCAAGCCAACGAGCTCTCAGCTCTCAGCTCTTAGCTCTTAGCGCATAGCACAAAGGAAGGAAGAACGGGCGCATGGTGCGCCCGTTCCCGCGAGATATGTAGAAAAGATGGGATGTATTGAGGGACAATCACGACAGGCACGCATCGAACTGGCATCCGGCCGCCTGACGGGGCGTCAGTGGCATTCTCGGATCTCTCGCGCGTCACGCTCGACCGTTGCCTGCCAGAGCCCAAGATAGGGGGCGCTCCCCCGGCATCTGTGCGTTGGATCACACTGTCCGCAGCACCCCGCTCATGACCTCCAGCAGTGCGTCCAGGTGCTCCAGTCCGATGTCTCCCATGTGACCGATCCGTACATGGCCCTCGGTGAGCGGGGCCAGTCCTGAGGCGATCTGGAATCCGCAGCTGGCGACCGCGGCAATGAAATCCCTGGCGACCACCTGCTCCGGCAGGCGAAGCACCGACACGGTGGGTGTGCGATGGCCAGCCCGGCCCACCAAGGTCATGCCTGGTTGCTGCTCCACCCATTGCTCTACCCGGCGTGCCATCATCACGTGGTGCGCGAAGCGGGCCTCGAGCCCGCCCGATGCCTCGATACGGCGCATCTGTTCCACCAGGCCGTAGAGCAGAGGAAGTGCCGGCGTCTGGGTGGGGAAGTGCTCCCGGGTCTGTCGCTCCAGCTTCTCGAAGTCGCCGTACCATCCACGTTCAGTCGAGGTGCGGGCTCGCGCCATCATCCGCGGCGAGGCCACCCCCAGCGCCATGCCCGGCGGCAACCCCAGCGCCTTCTGGGTGCCGGTGAAGACAAAATCGAGGTGATGGAGGTCGGCGCTGATCGGGACGGCGCCAGCGGAGGAGATTGCGTCCACCAGTGTCATGACATCATCGCGGCGGCGGACGACAGCTGCGAGCTCCGCGAGCGGTGTGAGCACGCCGGTCGAGGTCTCCGAATGCACGATCGAGACGGCGTCCACTGGCGGACCCTGCAGGAAGCGCTCGAGGTGCTCCGGTGTGAGGGTCTCACCTGGCGGGACGATGGCCCGCACGACATGCCGTCCGCATGCCTCGGCTACGCGGGCAAACCGTTCCCCGAAGTAGCCCCCCACCACGGCCAGCATGCGGTCACGCACGCCGTTCCTGACCGCGGCTTCCATGAAGCCGGTCCCCGAGCAGGTGCCGATGAGCACGGGCCGCACCGAGCCGAAGATCCGGCGCAGGGGAGCCTCCAGCTCCTCGATGAGTTGCCCCATCCCAGACCAGCCGAGGGTGGGGCCGAGCATTGCCTGCTGGATGTCGGGGTGCACATCCACGGGCCCGGGAAGAAAACTTCGGCCGAAGGGCAAGCCGGTCATTCGACCATGGAGCCCGACAGCACATCGTCGGCGGTCACCAAGCGGACGCCGCGTTCCTTCCAGGCCTCCAGCAACGGTTCGACAGTCTCCGGCCGGATGGCGCGCGCGGCGTCGGTCACGAACCAGAGGGTGGTTTCCGGCTGGTGCTGCAGCAAGCCCTCGATGGCGTACTTGTCGCAGACATCGAGCGCCACGCCGTAGAGGACGATATGCACCGGCTGCAACGCCTGAAGCAGCGTACCGACGTTGGCATTGGTGAAGACGTCGAACCAGTGCTTGAGAAGCAGGAAATCACCATCGTGGCTGGCGATCCTCGCGGCCAGGGCCACCGGGTCATCGGGCTCCGGCTGGATCACCAGGGGATTGCGCAGCGCCGTTTCCGGGATCTTTTCCTGTCCCGGCGTCCCGCGCATGCAGTGGGGCGGGAAGGTGGTGAGGAAATCGGGATTGGCGCTCAGCTCGCGATGGCCCGATTCATGGTCATCGGCGCTCGCCACGATGGGTGTGCCCTGTGCGTGGGCAAAGTCGGTCAGGCGCTTGAGCGTGGGGATGATGCTTTCGCTGTCGGGCACATGGAGACAGCCGTCCTGCCGCATGAAGTCGTACTGGGTGTCCACGTCCCAGAAGAGGTGTTCGGTCGTCATGCCCGAAACTTACAGCACTCGTTCCAGCCGCGGGTTGGGGAGGAATTGCCGGCCCACCTTGGCGCAGGGCGCGCCGTTCACGCGGACAACGTCTGCGGTGAAGTCGAACCGGCCGCCGAAGAGCGAGGAACCGACCCCGTAGCCGTCCACCGGCACGCCCTGCGACTCGAAGTGGTGAATCTTCTCCACGTCGAATCCACCCGAGACAATGATCTTCACGTGGCCGAAGCCGTCCGCGTCGAGCGCGTCGCGCACGTTGTGGACCAGCTGCGGCGTCACGCCGGTGGGCTTGAAGCGGCCCATCATCGGCTGGACCGAGCGGTCCACCAGCATCTCGCTGGTGTCAAGGCGCACGCCGTAGAGCCGGTCGCCCAGGTCGCGCGCCACGGCGAGGGCGGTAGCGACGCAGTCGTTCTCGAAGTCCACCAGGGTAATGAGCCGGACGTCGGGATCACTGAATTCGGCAAACTTGCGGGTGGCGCGCACCGTGTCCCCGCCATAGGCGGCGATGAGGGCGTGCGGCACCGTCCCGATACCGCTGCTGCCCCACCATGAGGCTTGCGCATCGGTGGAGACGCCGATGGCGCCGGCGATATGGGCGGCGTAGCCGTCGCCAGTCTGGACCAGCCAGTGGTCGTGCCGAGCCGGGAAGAACATCACTTCCTTGGGTGCGGCCGCCTCCACCACCCGCCGGGTGTTGGTGCCGACCCGGGTGCGCCGGGCCAGCACGCCGAGGTAGAGCGTCTCGAGATGGGCAAAGACGTCATAGGGACCCTCGATGAGCATGACGGTTTCCCAGGGGGAGATCGCGTCACCGTCATGGAGCGCACTGACCTCGAGCGCGCCCCAGTCGAAGGAGCAGAGCTTGAGGATGGCGATGGCTTCGTCAATGCCGCCGAGGAAGGCGTGCTGCTTGCCGAAGACCTGCATGGTCACGCGAGGATGGTGGTCGTCCACTTCGAGGATCTCGCGGGCCCGGACGAAATACTTGTCCGAGTAGTAGCCGTCCCGCATCTTCTCGACGGGGAGGTTGAAGATCTCGGGGTCGAGGCGTGGGCGGCGGGGCATGTAGGACTCGGGTCGCAGGTCGCAGGTCGCAGGTCGCACATTATTGGTCTCAGGTTGCGCGCGACCTGTGACCGGTGACTTGCGACCGTATCATCTCAAGGGTGCGTCAGAATCTAACCGATGACCCGCAACCAGCGACTGGCGACCCGCGACCTGCGACTTGCGACCTGCGACCCGCCAGCCTACCCGAAATACTCCTCCTTCAGCCGGGCCAGCCGCGCCTTCAGGCTGGCATGGCGGCGGGGATCATCCGCCTGGGACAGCAGCCGGCCGAGTTCCGAGATGGCGCCGCCCAGGTCACGCAGCTGGTGCTCCTGCACATCCACCAGCGCGAGGCCCACAGTCAACTGGTCCGCTGGAGCAAGACCGCCGCTCATCAGGTCGCGCAGCGCCATGGCGGCCGCTGCCGGTTGCTGCATCGGTCCCGCGAGGAGTTGCGCGCGCCGCAGGGTGGCATCCACTCGCTGCGCCGGGTCGCGGGCGCGCTCGAGCAGGGCATCGGCCGCGGCCTCATATTGCTGCCGCACCAGCAGCGCTTCGATGTTGGAGTAGCCGGCGCCCGGCCGCTCCACGCCCACGCCGGACAGCACGTCGGGCAACACATCGAGACCACGGTCCATCAGGCCGACAAGCCAGCTGCCGATCCCATAAAAAATCCAGAGCACCCCGGCGAGCATCACCAGGCGCCAGCTGTGGGTCGGCACGGCCAGCACCAGCGCAATGAGGCTGAACCCGCCCAGCACCAGGCTGAGGGCGAACCGCAGCATCTCGAGTGGATTTTCCCTGCCGCGCTGGTAGCGGCGGCGGAGATGGCGGATGAGGGGCATGGGGTTAGGGCTTGAGGCTTAGGGCTTGGGGCTTGGGGCTTGGGGCTTGGGGCTTGAGGCTTAAGGCGTAAGGGCGCTGGTTCCAATTTCTTTGAGACAAGGACATTCTAATGCGGAGCGCTGAGCGCGCGACCCACGACCCGCGACCCGCGACCCAACAAGGAGCCGACCCGGTGACCGATTCCCTCACCCGCCGCACTTTCATCGGCGCCGCTGGCGCACTTGCAGCCGGCGCGATGCTTCCCTCGTCGCCGCTGGAGGCTATGCCGGCGCCGGCCATCCTTCGGCCCACGGACAGCAAGTTCGCCGCCGTGGCCTCCGGCAACGGGCTCCGCGCCGTGAACAAGGCGTTCGAGCTCTGCTCCGGCGGGATGGACACGCTCGACGCGGCGGTGGAAGGAGTGAAGATCGTGGAGCTCGATCCGGCCGACATGTCGGTGGGCTATGGGGGACTGCCCAACGAAGATGGCGTGGTCCAGCTCGATGCGTCCTGCGTACATGGTCCCAGCAAGCGCGCTGGCGCAGTGGCGGCGCTCGAGGGCATCAAGACACCGAGCGAAATTGCCCGGCTGGTGCTCAAGTACACGCCGTATGTGCTGATGGTGGGCGAGGGCGCCAAGAAGTTTGCCCTCTCGTTCGGCTACAAGGAAGAAGACCTGCTCACGCCCGAATCGCGTGACGTCTGGCTCCGCTGGCGGGCCAACCGAGGCCATGAGGATGACTGGCTCGACGTGCCGGACAATGCCAAGCTCACCCATCGCCCGACCGGCACCATCAATCTCGACGTGGTGAACACCAAGGGCGAGATCTCGTCCATCACCACCACCAGCGGCCTGGCGTTCAAGATTCCCGGCCGGGTGGGTGACTCTCCCATTGTGGGCGCGGGCCAATACTGCGACAACAGTGTCGGCGCCGCCGGTTCCACCGGCCTGGGCGAGCTCAACATCATGAGCTGCGGCGGGTTCCTGACCGTCGAGTTCATGCGGCAGGGCTTGGCGCCGACCGACGCCTGCCTCGCCACTCTCAAGCGGGTCATGAGCCTGACGCCGCCTCGGCTCCTCCGGCCCGACGGCCGACCGGCGTTCGACCTGGCGTTCTACGCCGTGAACAAGCGCGGTGAATTCGGAGGCGCAGCCCTGTATCCGCAGCAGTACGCTGCGCACGACGGTCGCACCGGCGCACTTCGGGACACGGCGCACCTCTTCGAAAGGCCGGCGTGACCATCCGCACCGCGGCCCTCGCCGTCCTGCTCCTGTTCCAGGCGGCGGCTACGGCGGCTGCCCAGGATTCGGTAGTGCCGCTGCCCGGCGCGGGCGACACGGTGCACGCCGGATACCGGTCGCCCTGGCTGCTGAGCTATTTCCCCTATGTGGGCGGCGGTGCCGGCGGTGGTCCGGTAGCGATCGGCCGAGTGCGCTATTTCCAGCCGGCGATCTGGCAGGACCGGGTTACCTATCGTGCCGACCTGGTGGGCGAGATCGGGATCGGGCTCCATGGCTCGCACCTGGCGCGGATGTCGGCAAGCGCGCCACTGCTCGCACCCGGCTGGCGCGCCACCGCCGATGTCGAGACCATCCGGAACACGCGCGCGAATTTCTACGGGCTGGGTAACGAGACGGAGCGGAGCGACGCGCGGCTCGATGCCGACGAATTTGCCTACCAGACCCATCACACCAGCTACGCCGGAAGCGCAGAAGTCTCGCGGCAGCTTCATGGCCCGTTCTGGATCGCCGCGGGCGGCGGCGTGAGCCACGACCGGTTCTACGCGCTGTCGCCTGGCTCCGCGTTCGCGCTCGCTTTCGGTGATCGCGCCACGGACACCGATGTCAGTGGCAAGCTGGAGCTGGTGCTCGACACCCGCGACAACGAGTTTGACCCCCTGCGCGGCGTCGTGGCGGAGGCGGGCATCCAGCAGGGTTCGGGCGGCGACGGCTACACCCGGCTCTTCGGCATGGTGCGCGGCTACCATGCCGTGAGCGACTACACCGTGCTGGCCGCGCGTGTTGCCGCCTCCGACATCCACGGCACCCCGCCGCTCGCCGCGCTGCTCGCACTGCCGACCTGGGAATCGCCGGTCAGGGTGTACGGCGGCAGTCGCACCAACCGGGGCCTCGATGGAGGCCGGTTCACCGGCACCGGCGTGCTGATGGGCAGCGCGGAAGTGCGGCAATACGTCACGACCATCAAGCATGCGGTGACGATCGGCGTGGTGGGCTTCGTGGATGCGGGCCGCGTCTTCCAGGGCGAACGGCTGCGACTCACGACCGACGACCTCGCCGTCTCCGGGGGCGGCGGCCTGGTCCTGATGCTCCTCCGCGGGAACACGGCGGTGTTCAACGTGGCACAGGGACCGGACGGAGTGGAGGTGAGCGTGTCGGGAGGGTGGGCATTCTAGAGACGGGAAGACGGGAAGACGGGAAGACGGGAAGACGGGAAGACGGGAGGACGGGAGGACGGGAGGACGGGGAGAGCTGGAGGAATGAACACTTCCCGTCTTCCCGTCTTCCCGTCGTCCCGCCTTTCTTCACCCCTTCTTCATCCTAACTTACGAGCCCCATGCCCATCTTTCACCCATGGCTACTGCTCTGACCGACCTCGATTTCGCTGCGCTGTGGGATGAGGCGCTGGGCTACGGACGCTTCGTGGATGAGGCGAAGAAGCACCAGGAGCTCTGGCGCGATGTCTATCGGCTGGCGCGGGTGCCGGACTGGGCACTCGACGGGATCCGGCCATTGGCCGGACACCGGATCCTGGTGATTGCAGAGGACTGGTGCGGCGATGCGTTCAACACGGTCCCGATCCTGGCGCGGCTGTGCGACCTCTCCGGCCACGTGGAACTGCGGATGCTGCGGCGGGACGAGCATCCGGAGGTGATGGACCGCTATCTCACCAATGGCACGCGGTCCATCCCGATCGTGATCCTGCTGGATGAGAATTTCAACGAGGTGCGGCGCTGGGGCCCTCGGCCGGCGGTGCTGCAGGAGTGGTACCTCGCCAACCGCGAGATGCCCAAGGCGGAGCGGTATCCGATCATGCGCCGGTGGTACGCGCGGGATCGGGGGGAGACGATGTTGCGGGAAGTGCTGGGGCTTGGGGCGTGGGGCATGGGGCGTGAGGCGTGAGGTCTCATGCCCCATGCCCCATGCCCCACGCCCATCAGCGATCTCACATTTCCCGAATCTCGACCCCCCGCTTCCCCAATTCCTCCACATACGCCTTGAACGGCATCGCTTCGTCCGGCGTGTGCACGCCCTTGGCGGCCACGCGGCCGTCGGCCTGCATCTGGCCGGTCACGGACAGTGAATAGCCAGTGGTGCGCTCCATGGCACTGATGCCGTGCTGCTCGTCGTAATAGTCGAGCAGCTGGAAGGTGGTGCTGGCGGGCTTGCCGCCCTTGACGCCGGAGACGCTGACGCGAAGTGCCACCAGGTCACGCCCCTCGGGCTTGAACAGCTTGGGGTGGACCGCGGCGATGAAGAGGTCGCGCGGGACGACCTTCTTCCCCCTCACGTCGATCGCCTCATTGCTGATGAGCCCCAGCTCCCGGATGGGACGCATGATGTCCACGTGGCCGGGGTAGCGCAGGGTCTTGTATTCCATCACATCCACCTTGCCCTCGTACGCAAAGGGCATGGTGCTGATCCCGCCGCCGGTGTGAAACGCTTCCAGCGCGCCGACCGGCTCCGGAAACTCCACCGACTCGAGCTCGCTCAGCGCATCTACCTGCATCGGCTTGCCGCCGCGCAGGATCCATGAGGGCGTGGTGTAGTAATCCAGCGCGCCTTCGAGCGAATAGACAATCTGGTAGTTGAGGGGCGGCTCGGGACGCTGCGGCAGGCCACCTACGTAGATCTTGACCTTCTCCACCCGGTCCAGCCGGCGGATTCCCTCAGCCGCGAGAATGTTCACCATGCCGGGCGCCAGGCCGCAATCGGGAATGACCGAGAGCCCCTTGGCCCTGGCCACGCCATCGAGCTTCTTCTGCTCCATGACGATCTCGGTGTTCCCGCCCAGGTCGGAGAAGTGGCAGCCTGCCTCGACCGCGAGCCGAGCCATGGTACCGTTGAAGTAGTACGGGAGGGCGCTCATCACGGCGTCGTGGCCCTTCATGAGCGCCAGCGCCGCCGCCTCATCCTCGGCATCGAGCTTCACGGTCTTGAGTCGCGGGTCGTGGGTCGTGAGCCAGGAAGGCAGCTTTTCGGGCGCAATGTCCGCGATGGTGACTTCCTCGACACCCTTGCTCCGCAGCAGGTCGAACGCACATGCGGAGCCCTGCAGCCCGCCACCCAGTACCAGCATCTTCATCAACGGCCTCGATCTTCCCGGTTATTGGCCCAGCCAGAAATTGGCACGAAAAGCGGGAAAATAGGGGGTCTGGGGGGTGGGATTCAACGGGTCGAGCGGTCGAGAGGTCGAGGAGTCGAGTTGGATGTCCTCGACCCCTCGAGCTCTCGACCCCTCGACCTACCTCCCCGGGAAGTACGTCAACGCCCGGGGCTCCCCCGCCGCTCCCTGCAGCTTCACCAGCCGAGCGGCGCCGCCCTTGAGCGGGCGGATCTCGATGGCGCCGTTCCGGATCCATGCCACCGAGTCCCCGCCCCACGCCGTGGGCGCGGCAGCGCCTGCTCCCAAGGGCTGGCGGCGGCCATCGGGGGTCTCGACACAGTAGCTGCTGCCGGCGGTATCGCAGGAGACGACACTGGCAAAGGCCGGGTTCCCCAGCTGGACGCCCAGGGCGCTGTCGGCCTGGGCGCGCTCGGCGGGGGGCACCAGCTGCGCCACCGGCTTCTCGGGCGGGGCGGGCCAGCGCCAGAGCGCCGTCTCACTCTCGGCGTACACCGTGCGGCTGTCGGGAGACCACGCCACCCGCGTGAGGGTCTGGGAGACTGAATCCGGAAGGGGGAGTTCCCGCTCGCCGGCACCGAGGAGGTTGATGATCCAGATGGTCGGGTTGCCGGAGTGCGGCTGGCGGAGGAACGCCAGCATGCCGCCATCGGGCGAGAGCGCCGGCGCGTATTCCCGCACCGGGGTCCAGGTAAGCTGTACGACTTCGTTGCCGGCACCGATCACCGCGTAGAGATCGCCGCCGCCGTCGCCATCCGCGGCGACGACGGCATAGGGATCCTTGCCGACTTCAGCCTTGCCGCGCATGGGCGGGAGGGAGCAGGCGAACAGCAGCACTGCCGCACACGAAAACACGAAAACACGAAACTGGACGCGGGACGCGGGACGCGGGACGCGCAATATCACGAGACCCGACCCACGACTCGTTTCATGGTTTCGTGCTTTCGTGTGAATATTAGGCGGAGTCCGATACGTCCACATCAACTGCCAGTCGCTCCTGCCGGATTGGAGTGAGCAGTTCCTCAACCACCCTCCGATGGGCCGGGTGCTCGCCGTAGCGGTGCAGCGCGCTCATGTCATCCACGTGCACCACCAGTACCCAGGGCCACTCGTCGGCGCCGGGCGCGAGGTTGGGGCCGAAGCTCAGGTGCCGGATCTCCGGAATGGCCCGGCGCAAGTCGAGCAACCCCTCACGCAGGGCCACGATCTGGTCCGGGCTGGTGTCAGGCCGGAACTGGAACAGCACGACGTGCGCGATCAGTGGCCCAGGTTCTCGCGATAGAAGTTGAGGATCCGGGTCCACGCGCGGTCCACTGCCGGACCGTCCGAGCCCATCCGTCCCGGTTTCAGGAAGCCGTGCCCGGTGCCCTCGTACACTTCGGCCACGTACCGCTTGCCGCTGTTGCGCATGAAATCTTCCACCCGCGGCAGGTCCTGGTTGATGCGCGCGTCCTTCTCGCCGTAGACGCCAAGGACCGGGGCCTTGACGCGGGAGAGCCCGGCGCTGTCCGGGGCGGGGCCGTAACAGACAACCACTGCCTGGAGCTTCGGGTTGTTGGTGGCGTAGCGGAAGCTCTGCCCGCCACCCCAGCAGAAGCCAATCGTGGCGATGTTGTCGGGCCGCACCGCCGGCTGCTGGTTGAGCCAGTCGTAGGCGGCGTTGAGGTCTGCGGTGATGCTGTCAGGATTGAGCTGCGCCACCAGCTTCCGGCCCGAGTCGGGGTCGGCCGGGGTCATCCCGAAGCGGCGCGAGAGCAGGTCGGGCACGATGGCGACATAGCCGCGTGCCGCCAGCTTGTCGGCCACGGTCGGCTCCCAGTCGGTGAGGCCAAAGATCTCGTGAATGACGATGATGGCGGGTGCGCGGTCAGAGCGCTCGGGGTAGGCCACGTACGCACGCACCGAATCAGCGCCGCGCGGAATCCAGCGCCATTCGCCGTGGGTGGTGACGTGGTCCATGACTGACGGATGGGAGGCGAGCCAGTAGCCCAGCGCCCCCGCGCCGGCGGCAAGGAGCGCGACGGTGAAGTAGGAGGCCAGGCCGGCTCGGCGGCTCGGCGGCTCGGCTCTCGGCGCTCCGCGCTCGACGCCCGACGCCTGACGCTCGACGCCTGACGCTCGACGACCAAAGTTCCACATACTCCCCTCCATCATTTGCGTCTCCGAAACCAACGCGCCATCCGCCCTCCGCTCACGATGCGTTCCAGGGCATTGGCAAGATCACTCATGGACTGATACCGGTCTTCCGGAGCGAGCGCGAGGGCTCGTGCCACCACCGCCTCGAGCCGGGACGGCAGGTCGGGGCGAAATTCCCGCAGGCGGCGCGGCAGTCCTTTGAGGCGGGCCATCATGGTCTCCTGCGCATCCTTCCCGACGAATGGAAGCTGGCCGGTGAAGAGCTCGAACGCCAGCACACCCACCGCGTAGATGTCGCTGCGGCCGTCCAGCGGCCGCCCCCGGATCTGCTCCGGGCTCATGAACTCGGGCGTCCCCAGCACGATGCCGGTCTGGGTGAGCTTGACCACCTCGGCGCTGGCCCGCCGCCGCTTGGCGAGGCCGAAATCCATGACGACGGCTCGGGTCGCGGGTCGCGGGTCGCGGGTCACGGAACTCGCGACCCGTGACTCGTGACTCGTGACCTCCCTCACCAGCATCACATTCTCCGGCTTCAAATCCCGGTGAATGATGCCGAGGTCGTGTGCGTGCTGAAGCCCGCGGCAGACCTGCACCAGGATCTGGATGCCCTCGCGCAAGGGGACAGCCCTGGTGCGGATCTCGTAATCCGAGAGCGTCTCGCCGGCCAGAAAGGGCATGACGAGGTAGAGCACGTTTTCGTCGGTGTGGCCGAAGGCCAGGATGGGGCAGACGTTGGGATGCTCGAACCGGTCGGCGATGTCGGCCTCGCGCCGCAGCCGCTCCACCGCGGCGCTGTCCTTGGCGAGCCGAGGCGGCAGCAGCTTGATGGCCACGGTCCGGCCGGTGCCGGTTTCCTCGGCCTTGTACACCCACGACATGCCGCCCTCGCCCACCTTGTCCCCGATGCGATACCTGCCGTCGAGCACCGTCCCCGTGAGCGAGCCGTAGCGCGCCGCCTCCTGCGCGGTAGAGCGGGGCGCGTCCTTGGACGAGTTCCGTACCCGCGGCTCTGCGGCTGGAAGGGGAGCGGCGGTCAGGGTGGGAGGGGCAAATTCGACAAGCGGAGAGCCGCAACGCGCGCAGTAGCGCGCCGGGGGATCAAACTGCGCGTGGCAGCGCGGGCACCGGCGGTTGCTCAATCGCGCACGCGGTTCCGGCCGTCGCTCTTGGCGCGGTAGAGGTTGTGGTCGGCCAGGCGGAGGAGTGACTCGCCGTCGGTCACCTTCTCGTTCGGATAGGCGGCGAGGCCGATGCTGATCGTGACCCGCACCGGCCGGCCCGGCTCGCCGAAGTCATATCCGGCCACCCGCTTGAGCACCCGCTCGGCAAAGTTGCGGCTCTCGGTGGTGGTGGTTTCCGGGAGCAGCACCACGAACTCCTCGCCGCCGTAGCGCGCCACGGTGTCCGGCGAGCGCAGCTCGCGCTTGAGCAGGGTGGCGAGCTGCTTCAGGATGCGGTCGCCCGCGAGGTGGCCGTAGGTGTCGTTGATCTGCTTGAAATTGTCGATGTCCACCATCAGCAGCGTGAGCAACGAGGCGTAGCGCGCGGCGCGATCCATCTCCTGCTCGATTTTTTCGCCCAGGGCCCGGCGGTTGAGCACGCCGGTGAGCGAATCGGTGGACGCCAGGTGCCGGAGCTGCTCCTGGCCGGTTACCGCTTTCTGCAGGTCGTAGGCCCGCTCCAGCGAGCTCACCGCGGCGGTGATGATCTGGTTGGCGAACTGCACGTCCTGCTGGTTGAGCGGGACATCCTCGTCGGTGGTCCGCAGGAAGAACACACCGGCGGGCTTGTCGTTGAGGTCAAACCGCATGGCGATGGCCGAGCGGGCCGGAATGGCCCGTCCCTCCTTCTGCCATGCCTCGCGGATCTGGTCGTACAGCGGATCGGTGGCCACGTCCTGCGCCAGCACCAGCTCGCCGGTGTCGAGCGCGTGGCGGATTTCGGGATAGCGGGTGAGGTCCACCCGCAGGTTCCGGAGGGTCGGGTTCTCGAAGGCCGCCACCACGGTGCCGGTGGCCTCACCCGGCTCGGCCAGGATGATGGAGCAGCGTGAAATCCGGAGCCCCTGCGCCACCCGCCGCACCAGCACCTGGAAGATTTCCTCGGGCGTGAGACTCGAGGCCACTTCCTGCAGGATGTCCACCAGCTCCGAGCGGGAGCGGGCGTCGGTGCGCGCCTGGTTGAGCTCACGGCCCGCGCGGAGATGGGCCTTGACCCGCGCCAGCAGCTCCCGCACCCGGAACGGCTTGGGAATGAAGTCCTGGGCGCCCAGGCCCAGGGCGCGGACGGTGGCCTCCTCGGGCGGCATGGAGGAAATCATGAGCACGGGGAGGTCGCGCCAGCGCGCGTCGGCCCGCACCTTCTGCAGCAGCTCGAGCCCGTTCACCCTCGGCATCATGATGTCGAGCAGCAGCAGGTCGAAGGTGTCCGCTGCG
>DASSTP010000071.1:0-10166 GCA_035707845.1 Gemmatimonadales bacterium
CTCCCACGCCGTCGAGCCCCATCTCGGAAAATCCCAACCTGGAATTGCGATTCCTGTTCTGGGAAGCGCTGAAAGCGCCGGTGGCGTGGATCCGAAGCTGGAGCTGGTTGGATGGCAAGCAGGAGAGCACCGTCACAGCATCACACGAAAACACGAAATAACGAAAGGTTCCCGACAGCAATCGGTTCTCATCACACCTTTCGTGCTTTCGTGTTTTCGTGTGCGCTTTTACCTGAGATTCGAGGTTAGAAGATGCAAGTCCATCGTTTGGCTGCACTCGCATTAGCCGCGATCGCGCCGCCACTCGCGGCGCAGAGCGCGCCGCTGCATGTCCCGTTCGTCATTGACACCCTGTCTAACGGGCTCACGCTCATCGTCAACGAAGACCATTCCGCGCCGGTGGTCTCGGTCAACACCTGGTACCATGTGGGCTCGGGCGACGAGCAGCCGGGGCGCACCGGCTTTGCCCACCTCTTCGAGCACCTGATGTTCATGGGCTCGGAGCACGCGCCCTACCCCGAGTTCGACCGGCGGCTGGAGGCGGCGGGCGCCGACAACAATGGCTCCACCACCGAAGACCGCACCAACTATTACGAGGCGGGGCCCGCCAACGCGCTGCCGCTGATGCTCTGGCTTGACGCCGACCGCATGGGCTGGTTGCTGCCCACCATGGACTCGGCCAAGGTGGACCTCCAGCGCGACGTCGTGAAGAACGAGCGGCGGCAGAGCTACGAGAACCAGCCGTACGGCATGGTGGAGGATCACCTGCCGAGCATGCTGTATCCCGCGGGCCATCCCTATTCCTGGCCCGTCATCGGCTCGATGGCCGATCTCTCCGCCGCATCACTCGAGGACGTGAAGAACTTCTTCCGGAAGTACTACGCGCCCAACAACGCCGCTATCGTCGTCTCGGGCGACGTCAAGGCCGACAGCGTGAAGCGCGTGGTCGAGAAGTACTTTGGCGCCATCCCGCGCGGCCCGGCCATCACCCGCCCGGCGCCCGCGGCGTTCTCGCTCCAGCGCGACACCAGTCTTGTGCTGGAGGACCGGGTCCAGCTGCCTCGACTCTACTACGCGTGGCATACCGTCAAGGGCTGGCATGACGACGACGCACCGCTCAACGTGGTGGCCTACCTGCTGAGCGGGGCCAAGAACGCCCGGCTCACCAAGCTGATGGTCTACGACAAGCAGACGGCCAGCAACGTCTTTGCCTACCAGAACGGCGCCCGGCTGGACGGGGACTTCAACGTGGTCGCCACGGCGCGCCCGGGGCACGCGCTGCCGGAGCTCCAGCATGACATCGATTCCACGCTGCAGCGCCTCGCGGTCGAGGGACCCACGCCGACCGAGCTCGAACAGGCGAGGAACTCGCTCGAGGCCGACTTCCTGAACGGCATCGAGAGTGTGCGCGCCAAGGCCAACCAGCTCAACGAGTACTACTACGCCATCGGCACGCCCGACGGCTTCCAGCGGGATCTCGACCGGATCCGCGGCGTGACCGCGGCCGATGTGCAGCGGGTGGTGCGCAAGTATCTCACCGGCCCGCGCGTGATCATCTCGGTGGTGCCACAGGGCAAGCAGAACCTGGCGGCGGCACAGAGGGCAACCCCATGACAAACAGGATGGGCAGGATGGGCAAGATGGGCAGGATGGGCGGTAACGGCGGGTCTCAGACCCGCCCCACCGCCAGCCGACTCGCCATGGTGGCATCGCTGGTGCTGGCCGCCACCACCCTCCACGCGCAGGCACCCGCCGTCGCCACGGCGCCCACGCTGGCACCGGCGCCCAAGCTGGTGATGCCGGCGGTGCAGACTGCCAGGCTGCCCAACGGCCTCACCCTGCAAGTGGTGCCGATGACCGAGCTGCCGCTGGTCCAGGCCACGCTGCTCATTGACGGCGGCGCCCGGCTCGACGGCAGCCGCCCCGGTCTCGCCACCTTCGTGGCCGGCATGCTCGACGAGGGCGCCGGTGGCCGGGACGCCTTCCAGCTCGCCGCCCAGCTCGAGCTCCTGGGCGCGACGCTCTCCACCGGCGCGTCGTGGGATGCCTTCACGCTCTCGCTTCGCGCGCCCAGGCGCACCTTCGGTGATGCGATGGGGATCCTGGCCGACGAACTACTGCGTCCCACGATTTCCTCCGCCGACGTCAAGCGCCAGCGCGATCTCCGCATCGCAGCCCTGCTGCAGGCGCGCGACCGGCCCGGCTCGGTGGCATCGGATGTCTTCGGCTACACCGTGTTTCCGGCCAGCCATCCCTATCACTATCCCATCTCCGGCGACTCGGCCAGCACCGTGGTGCTCGACTCCGCGATGGTGCGCGGCTTCTGGGACCGAGTGGCCGATCCCTCGCGCGCGACGCTGATCCTCACCGGCGACATCTCGATGGATGAGGCGAAGGCCGCCGCGGCCAAGGCGCTGGGTGGATGGAAGTCGCCCGCCTCACCGCTCCCGCTCGCGCCGTCGTCGTCCGTCGCGGCGGCACCAGCCGCGCCGACCACCATCTACCTGGTGGACAAGCCGGAGGCAGCGCAGAGCGTCATCATGATCGGCGCGCCCGGCGTCGACCGGCGCTCGCCCGACTACGCCGCCCTCACGCTGATGAACACCATCCTCGGCGGCTCCTTCTCCTCCCGGCTCAACCAGATCCTGCGCGAGGAGAAGGGCTTCACCTATGGCGCGGGGTCGGACTATGACTGGCGCCCGGTGCCTGGTCCCTTCGTCGCCAGCTCGGCGGTGCGCACCAACGTCACCGACAGCTCGCTCGCCATCTTCTTCTCCGAGTTCAAGCGCCTGCGCAGCGAACCGGTGACCGACGCCGAGCTGGCCCGGGCCCGGTCCTACGTGGTCCTGGGCACGCTGGGCGATTTCGAGACCACGCGCCAGGTGGCCGGCGGGCTGGGCTCGCTCGACGCGTTCGGTCTTCCGCTCAGCACCATTCCGGCGGATCTTGAGCGAATCCAGGCGCTGGGCGCCGCGGATATCCAGCGCGCCGCAGCGAAGTATCTCGATCCCTCGCACCTGACGGTGGTCATCGTGGGCGACATCAAGAAGATCCGGCCCGGCATCGAGGCCCTGCGCCTCGGGCCGATCAAGGTGGTGGATTTTATGGGCAAGGAGACGTCATGATGGGCAAGATGCGCGGGAAAGGCGAAGCCCGTAGGGGCGGGTCTCAGACCCGCCCCGGGTCTCAGACCCGCCCCGTCGGCCGATTCGCGATATTGGCATTGTCGTTGATGCTCGCTGCCGCCCCCGCCCACGCCCAGCAGCTCGACGTGCCGGTCACCACGTTCACCCTGCCCAATGGCCTCGACGTGATCGTCCACGAGGATCACTCGGCGCCGGTCGTCTCGGTCAACATCTGGTATCACGTGGGATCGGGACGCGAAGTGGCGGGCCGGCGGGGCTTCGCCCACCTCTTCGAGCACATGATGTTCCAGGGCTCGGAGCATGTGGGCGATGACCAGCACTTCAAGTACATCCAGGAAGCGGGCGGCACCCTCAACGGCTCCACCAACACCGACCGCACCAACTACTACGAAACGGTCCCGGCCAATTACCTCGAGATGGTGCTCTGGCTCGAGGCCGACCGGATGGGATGGCTGCTGCCTTCCATGACCCAGGCCAAGCTCGACAACCAGCGCGACGTGGTGAAGAACGAGCGGCGGCAGAATTACGAGAACCGCCCCTATGGCATGGCGTCCATCCGGATGGGCGAGATGATGTATCCGGATGATCACCCCTATCACTGGCCCACGATCGGCTACCAGGACGACCTCACCAACGCGTCGCTCGCCGACGTGCAGGGCTTCTTCCGCACCTGGTACGTGCCCAACAACGCCTCGCTCACGATCGCGGGCGACGTCAAGGCGGCCGACGTGCGCCGGCTGGTCGAGAAGTACTTCAGCGGCATCCCGCGTGGCGAGCCGATTCCCGACCCCACGCCGAGGCCGGCGCATCTCGATGCGGACAAGCGGGCAGTCCTGGAGGATCGCGTAACCCTGCCCCGCCTGGACATCGCGTGGCCCACGGTGGAAGCCTGGAATGCCGACGAGGCGTCGCTCAACATGCTGGGCACCATCCTGGGACAGGGCAAGACGTCGCGCCTCTATCAGCGGATGGTATACAAGGAAGAGGCGGCACAGAGCGCGAACGCCTTCTCCAACAGCCGGGAACTGGCGGGCACCTTCCAGGTGTCGGTCACCGCGCGCACCGGGACCAGTCTTTCACAGATGGAGCGTGAGGTGTACGAGGAGATCAGCCGGCTCGCCACCGACGGCCCGACGCCGGAGGAACTGCAGGCGGCCAGGAACGGCATCGAGTCCGGGTTTGTGTTTCGCCTGGCCTCGACCCTGGGCAAGGCGAACCAGCTCAACGACTACAACACCTTCCGCGGCAAGGCCAACCTCTTCAACGAAGACCTGGCGCGCTCGCGCGCGGTGACCGCCGCCGACATCAAGCGGGTGGCCTCGCAATACCTGGTCGGCAAGCCCAAGGTGGTGCTGTCCATCGTGCCGAATGGCCACACCGAACTCGCCGCCCAGCCCACGGAGGCCACACCATGATGGGCAATCCGATCTCCCCAGGCCCCTGTACGGGCGGCCTGCGGCCGCCCCATCGCCTCGCGATCTCCACCGCAGCGCTTTTCTCCGCGGCCCTCTTCTCCCTCGCCGCTCCGCTCCATGCGCAGGAGCTCGATCGCTCGCTGAAGCCGGCGGCCGGTCCCACGCCCACGGTGCGGGCACCGGCGGTAGCGCAGCGCACACTGCCCAACGGGCTCATGCTCTGGGTGGTGACTGACAAGGAGCTGCCCACCATCAACGCGCAGCTGGTGATCCGGGCCGGCGCCGCGCAGGACGGGAGCGTGCCCGGCATCGCCTCGGTAACCGCCGGCATGCTGGACGAAGGGACTGCGAAGCGCAACGCCACGGCGTTCGCCGAGGCGGCGGACCAGCTCGGCGTGACGCTGCGCGCGGGCGCCGGCACCGAGGAAACGTCGGTGACGCTCTCGACGCTGACCCGCACCGCCGACTCCGCCTTTGCGCTCATGGGCGAGATGGTCACCCAGCCGGCTTTTTCCGCCGAGGAGATCGAGCGCGACCGGAAGTCGCGGCTCCAGAACCTGGCGCGGCAGAAGGACCAGCCCACCGTGATCGCGTCGGAAACCTTTGACCGCCTGATCTACGGCGATGGCCATCCCTACGGCCACGCCGGCGACGGCACCACCGAGTCCATCACCGCGCTGACGCGCGACGATATCACCGGGTTCTACCGGCAGTTCTACCTCCCCAACAACGCCGTGCTCGTCATCGTGGGTAACGTCTCGCCCGACCAGGCGGCGCGCTATGCCGACCTGGCCTTCGCCAGCTGGAAGCGCGGGACGGTGCCTGCCATCGCCACCACCGCGCCGTCGGCGCCGTCGGCGAGCAAGACCGGCGTGTTCCTGGTGGACAAGCCGGGTGCGGCCCAGAGCGAAATCCGGATCGGGCACGCCGGCGTGCCGCGCATGTCGCCCGACTACTATCCCCTCTCGGTGCTGAACGCGGTGCTCGGCGGGCAGTTCACCAGCCGCATCAACCTCAACCTGCGCGAGGCCAGGGGCTACACCTATGGCGCGCGGAGCAGCTGGTCGTTCGATCGCGGCCCGGGACCATTTACCGCCAGCGCCGGTGTCTTCACCGCGGTGACCGACAGCTCGCTCGTGCAGTTCATGCATGAACTCACGGAAATCCGGACCAGCCGCCCCGCCACCGATGACGAGGTGGAATTCGCCAAGGGTGCGCTGGTGCGAAGCTATCCTCGGCTCATCGAGACGGACGCCGGCGTGGCCAGCCGGCTGGCCGACCTGGCGCTGCTCGGGCTCCCGCCCAGCGAGCTCACTGATTTCGTGAAGCGGACCGAGGCGGTAACCACCGCGGACGTGAATCGCGTCGCCAAGTCCCAACTGCACCCGGACGATTTCACCATCGTGGTGGTGGGCGATCTCGCCAAGATCCAGGCGGGTGTCGAAGCCCTCAACCTTGGCCCGGTGACGGTGCTGGGCCCGGACGGGCGATAGCAGACGCGGCACTCGGGACGCGAGACGCGCGTCCCGATCTCCCCATGCCCCTGTACGGGCGGCCTGCGGCCGCCCCATTGAATCCCGATCTCCCTCATGACCCTCCTCTCCACCAGCCGCATCTACACCGGCAAGGTCCTTAACCTCGACCTCGACACCGTGCGCTTCCCCGACGGGTCCGAGGGGACCCTCGAGATGATCCGCCATCCCGGTGCCTCGGCGGTGCTGCCGTTCCTCGATGATCCCGCCGATCCCGATCCCCGGGTGATCCTCATCCGCCAGTTCCGCCACGCCGCGGACAGCTACGTGTGGGAAATTCCTGCCGGCCGGCTGGAGCCGGGCGAACCGCCCGAAACCTGCGCCCATCGCGAACTGCTGGAGGAAACCGGCTACAGCGCGAGCGAAATGCGGCCGCTGATCACCATCTACACCACACCGGGCTTCACCGACGAGCGCATTCACCTCTTCCTCGCCACCGGCCTCTCGGCCGGCACCGCAAGGACCGAGGCGGACGAGTTCCTGGAGATCCACACCCTCCGGCTCTCAGAGGTCTTCGCCATGGCCGACCGGGGGGAGATACAGGATGGGAAGACGCTCTGTGCACTGATGGGCGTAAGGCGTAAGGCGTAGGGCGTAGGGTCCCGAGTCACGGGTCTCGCGTCGTGCTATGCCCTATGCCCTATGCCCTACGCCCTCTTAGTTTCCCCCAATGGCCTCCGCCCTCAGGAAAGTCGCGGCCGCGTTCAAGCGCGGCGAGCCGCATGCGGCCTACTACATCTACGGGCCCGAGGACGTGCTCAAGGACGATGCAATCCGCTACATCCTTGACCTTGCCCTCGACCCCGCCATGCGCGACTTCAATCTCGACCAGGTCTCGGCCGGCACCCTGGACCCGGAGGCCGTCGAGGCGCTCTGCACCACCCTGCCGATGATGGCTGCGCGGCGCGTCGTGGTCATTCGGGATGTCGAGCAATGGAAGCGCCGCACCCGTGGCCGGTCCGCCGTGCTCCGCTATCTCGAGCATCCATCTCCGGAGTCGGTGCTGATCCTGGTGCAGGGCGCCGGCGAGGAAAAACCGGATAAGGATCTGCTCAAGCACGCCGAACCCATCGCCTGCGCCATGGAGAGCGCGGCCGACGCACGCCGGTGGCTGGACCGCAAGACGGCCGAGCGGGGTCTCGTGTTCGAGGACGGCGCCGTGGATCACCTGATGACGGTCACCGGCACCAGCCTCAGCGCCATCAACATCGAACTCGAGAAACTTGCGTCGCTGCCTGCCGGTGCGGCCATCACGGTCAAGCAGGTGGAAGACCTCGTCGGAGTGCGTCATGGCGAGACACCGCTGGACTGGCGCGCCGCCATCCTCGAGGACGATCCCGCCCGGGCGCTGGAGCTCCTGCCCAACGTGCTGAGCCAGTCCGGCGTGAGCGGCGTGCGGCTTGTTTCCCTCATCGGCACGACGTTCATCGGCGTTGGCATCGTTCGCGCGGCTTACGACAAGGGCCAGCGCGGGAAGCCGCTCTCGGATGCCGCGTTCGCGGCGCTGAGTGCGGGCCGGCCCGGTGGCCTGGGACCGTGGGGACCGGAGGCATCGCTCTGGGCCACCTGGAGTGCGCGCTGGCCGGCGTCGCGCATTCGCGTGGCGCTGGACGCCGCGCTCCTCGCAGATCGGTCCCTCAAGAACACCGGCCTGTCGAGCGAGCAGGCCATTCTCTCCGACATGATCATGCGTATTGCCCAGGGCGCTCCAGCACCGGCAGGCGCGGCCTGATGCGAGCGTGGCATTGCGTCGTCGCCGTAGTCGGCGTCGCCCTGCTCACTGCCGGCCCGCTCAGCGCACAGACTGATCCGCAGCTGCGCCAGGCAGTGGCGCTGGCACAGGACGGCTACCGCGATTCCGCCCTCGCCATGGTGCGTGCCATCACGGCCTCGGCGGACCAGCAGACTCCGCGATTCGCCGAGGCGCTGTACACCGCCGGCATCCTGGCCACCGATCCCGACAGCATGCGGCGCCTGCTGCAGCAGGTTGTTGTGGAGCAGTCGCTGTCACCCTGGGCCGATGACGCGCTGCTGCGGCTGGCACAACTCGACTACGCCGGCGGCAACCTTCCGGCCGCCATGCGTGACCTGGAACGGTTGCGCGCCGACTTCCCCCGGTCCGATGTCTTTGCCGATGCGGCGTTCTGGGCGGCGCGCACCTATTTCGACGCCCACCAGGAAAAGCCCGGCTGCGAATGGGTCGGCATGGGACTGGCCCGCGTCGCCGATGGCTCCGCCACTGTCCGCGACCAGTTGCAAACGTTCGCCCGCCGCTGCCCCGCGGCCGCCCTGGCGGAAGCAAGCGCCAAGGCACCCGCGGGAGCGCCGCGCGATACCGTGGTGGCGGACAGACGGACAGACGGACAGATGGACAGTGTGAACGCCGGACGCCAGACGCCGGACGTCGGACGTGCAATGCCAGACACCAGCCGTCCAGCCATCCAGCCTGTCACCCCGGTGGAAACCGGGGCTAGCCGTCCACCTGATACAACCACGACCCGCGACTCGCGACCCACGACCCTCTATCGCGTCCAGGTCGTCGCCGCCGGCACCCGGGCGCAGGCCAATGAAACCGCCGCCCGGGTGCGTGCGCTGGGGTACGACGCGGTGATTGCCGAGGAAGGCGCGTTTCTCAAGGTGCGGGCGGGCGGATTCACCTCGCGCAATGATGCCTCGGCTGCGCAGCGGCAGCTGGCAAGGGAATTTCCCGGCGCGTTCATCGTCAGGGATCAATGAGCACCGGCGCCCGCCGAGGCAGCACCCCGCTGATGCAGCAGTATCGCGAGATCAAGGCCCGCCACCAGAACGCGATCCTGTTTTTCCGCATGGGCGACTTCTACGAGATGTTCTTTGACGATGCGGAGCTGGGCGCGCGCGTCCTCGACATCACGCTGACGTCGCGCGGCGACGGTGTGCCGCTCGCCGGCGTTCCGGTCAAGGCCGCCGCCGACTATCTCCGCCAGCTGGTGAGCGCGGGCCATCGCGTCGCCATCTGTGAGCAGGTGGAAGATCCCAAGCTGGCCAAGGGGATCGTGCGGCGTGAGGTGGTAGAGACGGTAACGCCCGGCGCCATGCTGCAGGACGGCTGGCTGCCCGGCAGCCGCAACAACTTTCTGGTGGCGCTGTCCATGGGCGCCAGGTGTGGCCTGGCGGCCGTGGACCTCTCCACCGGCGAATTCCTGCTCGAAAGCATCGGCGCCGATGGCGTGGCCGAGGCCCTCGGCCGGCTGGCGCCGCAGGAGATCGTCGCCGTGGCCGATGCGGCGATTCCGGTGGACGACACCGTCATGCGCACCGCGCGCGAGGCGTGGGAATTCGATCCCGAGCTCGCGCGCGACGACCTCTGCCGCCGGTTCAACCTCGCGTCGCTCGATGGACTGGGTGCAGGTGCCGATGATGCCGCGGCCGTCGGTGCGGCCGGCGCGCTTCTCCGCTACCTGACCGAACTCCAGCCCGGCGGCCTGCCCCACCTGTCCCGGCCCACCATCCGCCGCAGCAGCTCGTTTCTCTGGCTCGACGAGATGACGCGCCGCAACCTCGAGCTGGTGGAACCGCTCCGCGCCGGTGCGCGCGGTGGCACCCTGCTCGAGGCGCTCGATGCCACCGTGACCCCGATGGGCGCCCGTCTCCTCCGGCAGTGGCTCCTCTCCCCGCTCGCCACCACCGACGCCATCAACGCTCGGCTCGACGCAGTGGAGGTCCTCACCAGGGATCACCGGAGCCGTGAGCGGCTGCGTGATGCGCTCGACGGGGTGCGGGATCTCGAGCGGCTCGCCGGACGCGCAGCGGCAGGCCGAGCCACGCCGCGCGAGATGGCGGCGCTCCGGGACTCACTCTCCCGGCTTCCCGATGTGCTCGATGCCCTGCGTGGGCTCGGCGATCGGGAGGCGAGCCGGCATCTCGCTCGCGTGGAGCAGCGCTTCGACCTGCACAGCGACCTCACCACCGAGCTCAGCAGCGCGCTCACCGAGCGTCCGCCGGCCGTCCTCAGTGATGGCGGCGTCATCCGGCCCGGCTTTGACGCCGAACTGGACGAGCTCCGCGACCTGCGCGACGGCGGCAAGCGCTATATC